>JAGWRX010000190.1 GCA_028876395.1 Acidobacteriota bacterium | reverse complement strand
CGCTCTACGCCTACACCACGTCGCAGAAGGTCATCGCCCTCGACGCCGCCACCGGCCAGCTCAAGTGGAAATTCGACACCGGCATTGAAGCCCGCCAGCCCGCGCGCGGCGTGGCCTATTGGCCCGATTCTGAAGATGCCGGCAAGCGCCCGCGCATCTTCGCCGGCATCATGAACTACCTCTACTGCCTCGACGCGGAGACAGGCCGTCCCATCCAGACCTTCGGCGCCGGCGGCCGCATCGACCTGCGCAAGAATCTGCGCGGCGACTACAAAGCGCAGTCCACCGTGCTCACCACCCCGGGAATCATCTACAAAGACCTCATCATCGTCGGTGGCCGCGACCCGGAGACGCATCCCGCGCCGCCCGGCGACATTCGCGCCTACGACGTCCGCACCGGCGTGCTGCGCTGGCGCTTCCGCACCATTCCGCGCCCCGGCGAACCCGGCTACAACACCTGGCCGCCCGATGCCTGGAAGACCGCCGGCGCGGCCAACAACTGGGCCGGCCAGGCCCTCGACGCGCAGCGCGGCATCGTCTACGTGCCCACCGGCTCCGCTGTCTCTGATTTCTACGGCGGCGACCGCACCGGCAACGATCTCTTCGCCAATACGCTGCTCGCTCTCGACGCGAATACCGGTAAACGTCTCTGGCATTTTCAGGGCGTGCATCACGACATCTGGGACCGCGATTTCCCCTCACCGCCCGCGCTCTTCACCATGCAGCGCGACGGCCAGCGCATCGACGCTCTTGCGCAGACCACCAAGCAGGGCTACCTCTGGGTCTTCAACCGCCTCACGGGACAGCCACTGTTTCCCATTCACGAGCATCCGTTCCCACCCAGCACCGTTCCCGGAGAAGTAACGTCCCCCACGCAGCCCGTCCCCGACTTGCCCGCGCCCTTTGCGCGCCAGCGCCTCACGGCAGACATGCTAACGACGCGCACGCCGGAGGCGCATGCCTGGGCCGTCAAGGCCTTCAGCGAGTTCCACAGCGACGGGCAGTTTGTTCCGCTCGCCGTGGGCAAGCAGACTGTCGTCTTTCCCGGCTTTGACGGCGGCGCGGAGTGGGGCGGCCCGGCCATCGACCCAACCACCAACGTGCTCTACGTGAACGCCACCGAGATGGCCTGGACCGGCGGCCTGGTGCCTGCGTTGCACACCGGCACTCCCGGCGAGCAGCTTTATCGCAGCCAGTGCGCCGTTTGCCACGGTGTAGACCGTGCTGGATCGCCGCCTGCGTTTCCATCGCTCGTCGATATCAACAAGCGCCTGCCGGAGGCAAAAATCACCGGGGCAATCCGGCACGGCATGGGGAGAATGCCTTCGTTTCCCAACATCGACGCGGCCGGCCTCGCTGCGCTTCTTGACTACCTGCGCACTGGAACCTCCTCTGGCGCCCCAAAGGAAATGGCCTCTGCGCCCCTCGCAGCTTCGCATCAGTCCGCCGACCCCGCTGGCAAAGCAGCTTATAGCGACCGTTGCGCTGTCTGCCATGGCGACCATCAGCAAGGCAGGCCGCCTGCGTTCCCCATGCTGATCGGACTCGGCAGCCGCCTCTCCGCAGCACAGACAACGGCCATCATCCACAAGGGCAAAGGAACCATGCCCGCCATGCCCGACCTGGCGGGACCGCAGTTGAAAGCGCTCCTTCACTATCTGGGAGTCGGGTCTGCAGCTATGAGCGGAGCATCCACAGAAGAGCAGGACAAGTACACCTTCACCGGCTACCGCAAGTTCCTTGATCCGGATGGCTATCCGGCCATCGCGCCGCCGTGGGGAACCCTGAGCGCCATCGACCTCAAGACCGGCCAGTACCTGTGGCAGATACCACTGGGCGAGTACCCCGACCTGGCACGACAGGGCATGAAGAACACCGGCACTGAAAACTACGGCGGGCCAATTGTGACGGCGGGCGGTGTCCTGTTCATCGGAGCCACCGTCTATGACCGGCAGTTCCGCGCCTTCGACAGCTCCACCGGCAAGCTGCTCTGGCAGGCGGAACTGCCCTTTGCCGGTGTGGCCACTCCGTCCACCTACATCGTCGATGGACGGCAGTACGTCGTGATTGCCGCGAGCGGCGGCCGCGACCCGAAGGGACCTGTGGGAGGAGCCTACGTCGCCTTCGCGTTGTCGCGGTGACGACAAACGGGCGAAAAATTTATCGCCCTTTCTTCGCCTTTTCCACCGCAAAATCGGCTATGCTTGCTGGGCAATCTGGAGGTTGAACGTATGGACATTCAAAACGAACTCCTCGCCGAATTCGATCGGGAGGCAGCCAAAACACGCAAGCTTCTTGAGGCCATTCCGGCCGATGCGGACTTCGCATTCAAACCGCATCCCAAATCCATGCCCTTGGGCAATCTGGCGGGGCACATCACCGATATGACTGGCGATTGGGCGCTTCACACGCTGACAAAGGACAAGCTCGAGTTTCCGGCCGACCACAAGTGGGAGCAATATGTGCCGGAGAGCAAGGCGGCGCTGCTGGAGAAGTTTGACCGGGAACTGGCCGGGGTTCGCGCGGCGCTGGCCGCGGTACCGCAGCAGAAGTGGGATGAGCACTGGCAGTTTATCTTCGGCGGACAAAAGTGGATTGACCAGCCGCGCTACCAGGTCTTTCGTGACATGGTGATGAACCACCTGGTGCATCATCGGGCGCAACTGGGCGTCTATGTGCGGATGGTGGGCGGAAAGGTGCCTGGTTCGTATGGACCCTCGGCAGACGAGATGTAGGAGCGACAGGGAGCAGGGAACAGGGGCTGTGCCTTGTTCCCTGACCCTGACAACAGGCAGCCTTTCCTTTTAACCTGATTACATGCCTTTTTCTTTTCCGCTCATTTATCCCATCCTTGATTCATCCACGATTCCCGCGACGGGCCGAGCCGAGTTCCTGCACCGGCTGGGCAGTGCGCTTGCCGAGTCTGGCGTCACACTGCTTGAGTACCGCAACAAGACCGGTTCCGACGCCGAACTGCTGGCCGATGCCGCAGCCTTGCGCGCCGCATTGCCAGCAGGACAGATCACGCTCATTCTCGACGACCGAAGCGCTCTGGTTGAGGCTGCCGGCTTCGACGGCGTCCACGTCGATGCCGGCGATCTGCCGCCCGCCGAGGCGCGCCGCCTGCTTGGCCCGGGCCGCATCGTAGGCACCTTCGGCGGCAGCGATACGCTCCTGCCCGGCATTCTTTCAGAACCGGTGGACTATCTGGCCATAGGCCCTGTTTACCCCACCACGACCAAGCAGACGGCCAAGCCGCCCATCGGGCCGGACGGCGTCCGGCGGCTGCGCGAACAGGCGGGACCGGATGCCGTGCTGGTGGCCGCCGCAGGCATCACCCTGGCCACGGCTCCGGCGGTTCTTGAGGCCGGAGCCAGCGTCGTAGCTGTCTCGGCAGCCATCTTTCACGCCTCCGATCCCGCGGCCGAGTTCCGCCGCTGGCTTCAGCAGTTGCATTGAGAACAGGGAAACTGCGCTGGACCAAACTGCCGCGCGAAAAGGGAAGACAACTCTTAGCCATTTCGAGTAAAACCAAGCAAGGTGACGACCTCAAACCTCACTCCTGACCCAGAATTTGCAGCCGAAGCGCCGGGGCTGGCGCAGACTCTCGGCCTGTTCAGCTCGATGGCCATTGTTGCCGGGTCCATGATCGGGTCCGGCATTTTCCTTGTGGATGCGGATATTGCGCGCGGCACCGACTCGCCCGCGCTCCTGCTGGCGGCCTGGGTGGTCACTGCCGTCATGACGATGATCGGTGCGTTGAGCTATGGCGAGCTGGCGGCCATGATGCCCAGAGCCGGCGGCCAGTATGTCTACCTGCGCGAGTCACTGGGGCCACTCTGGGGATTTCTCTACGGCTGGACGTTCTTCCTGGTGATTCAAACCGGCACCATCGCCGCCGTCTGCGTGGCCTTTGCCAAATTTCTCGGCGTTTTTTTCCCTGCTATCTCCACGTCGCACTGGCTGTGGCACATCGCGCATGTGCCCGCGCTCAGGGTGGGGCCCATGGTGCTGGGCAACATGGAGATTGGCGTCAATACGGCCAACCTGACCGGCATCGCCGTCGTAATTCTGCTGGCGATTGTGAATGTTTTTGGCGTGCGGCTGGGCGCGCTCATCCAGAACATCTTCACAACGGCCAAGGCGCTGTCTCTGGCGGCGCTGGTGCTGCTTACTTTCACCGTGGGTTCCAATGCGACGGAATGGAACGCGAACTTCGGCAAGGGTCTGAGCCAGTTCTGGAAGAATGCCGGCTGGAGTTCATTGCACCCGGTGCAGGTGGGCATCGGCGGCCCGACCGTGTTGGTAAACCTGCTGGTGATTCTGGCCGTGGTGCAGGTGGGTTCGCTGTTCTCTGCCGATTCCTGGAACAACATCACGTTCACAGCGGGCGAGGTGAAGAATCCACGACGCAACCTGCCGCTCTCGCTCATCCTCGGCGCGGGCTTTGTACTCACTGTCTACTTTCTGGTTTCACTGGGCTACCTGCTTGTGCTGCCCATGCACGGCGATCCGCATGGCGCCACGGCCCTTGCGCGCGGCGTGCAATACGCGACTGAGGATCGCGTAGCGACGGCAGTGCTGGAGCAGATTTTCCACTCGGGCGGTGCGCAGCTGATGGCCGCGGCCATCCTCATCTCTACGTTTGGCTGCGCCAACGGCCTTTCGCTGGCCGGGGCGCGCGTGTACTACGCCATGAGCCGGGACGGACTGTTCTTCAAGTCCGTCGGCAAACTGCATCCGCGCTATAAGACGCCGGCTGCCGGCTTGTTTGTGCAGGCCTGCTGGGCCACGCTGCTGTGCCTCTCAGGATCTTACAGCCAGTTGCTGGACTACATCATCTTCGCTGTGCTCGTGTTTTATATCCTCACGATCCTGGGCCTGTTCGTGCTGCGCGCCACGCGGCCTGATGCGCCGCGGCCCTACAAGGCGCTGGGCTATCCTGTGCTGCCCGCGCTCTACATCGTGATGGCCACGTGGATCTGTGTCGTATTATTGCGATACAAGCCCCAATACACGTGGCCGGGCCTGGTGCTTGTCCTGCTGGGCATTCCCGTGTATCTCTTCTGGTCGCGGCGCTCAGCGCGGCCAACGGCTTCAATTTCCGGTCTCAACCGTTGAGGAGGAAGTTCCTCGTCCATGTCCAGGCTGCTTCGTATCAAACCCATGTCGCTGCTTTCGCAGGAGTCGAGCGAAGAAGGCGAACACACGCTCAAGCGCTCTCTCGGGGCGTTGAATCTGATCACGCTTGGCATCGGAGCCGTGATCGGCGCGGGAATCTTTGTGCTCACCGGTCAGGCCGCGGCTCTGCACGCCGGGCCCGCCGTAGCCTTGAGTTTCGTGCTCGCCGGTTTGACCTGTGCCTTCGCCGGTCTCTGCTATGCGGAGTTCGCCTCAATCATTCCCATTGCCGGCTCGGCATACACCTACGGCTACGCCACCCTGGGCGAGCTGGTGGCCTGGATTATCGGCTGGGATCTCTGCCTTGAGTACGCATTTGGCGCGGCGACTGTGGCGTCAGGATGGGCGGGCTACTTCAACAGCCTCCTGCAGCAATTGCACATTTACATTCCTCCGCAACTTACTGCCACCACCGGAACGCGGCTGGTCTTTTATCAGCAGCAATGGCTGCCGCTCATGTCTCTGCCGCCGGGTGTGAGCAGCGCCGGACTGCCCCACGCCACGGGCTCATTCAATCTGATTGCTTTCCTGATCGTCATGGTCATCACAGCCATTCTGGTCATTGGCATCAAGGAATCGGCGAATTTCAATTCGGCCATCGTCATCGTGAAGCTTGGCATTGTCGGCATCTTTCTGCTGGTGGGAGGCTACTTCCTCATCCATCATCCCGCCGTGGCGAGCATGAACTGGCATCCTTTCATTCCGCCGGCCGACGGTCACGGCAACTTCGGCTGGGGCGGCATTCCCACAGCCGCGGCATCCATCTTCTTTGCCTATATCGGATTCGATGCCGTTTCCACCGCTGCCCAGGAGGCCAAGAATCCGCAGCGCGACATGCCGATCGGAATTCTTGGCTCACTCGTTATCTGCACCATTCTCTACATCCTCGTCTCGCTCGTGCTCACGGGCCTGGTCAGCTATAAGACGCTCAACGTAGCCGCGCCCGTCGCGCTGGCCATCGATGAAACCGGCGTGACCTGGGGCTCGATGCTGGTCAAAATCGGCGCTGTCTTCGGGCTGGCAACGGTCATGCTGGTCATGCTGCTTGGCCAGACGCGTGTCTTCTTTTCCATGTCGCGCGATGGGCTGCTGCCGAAGTGGGCTTCAGCGATTCATCCCCGGTTCCGCACGCCGTGGATCACAACCATTGTCTTTGGCGCGTTTGCCGCCATCATGCCTGCATTTCTTCCCATTGAAAATCTCTCGCAGCTGGTCAACATCGGAACTTTGCTCGCATTCACCATCGTCTGCGCAGGGGTGTGGGTGCTGCGCGTCCGTCACCCGAAGATGGAGCGGCCGTTCAAAACGCCACTGGTTCCGCTGGTGCCCATTCTCGGAATGGTGAGTGCGCTCTACCTGATGACGCGGCTCGCCATGATTACCTGGGCAGTGATGATTGGCTGGCTGCTGATCGGACTGGTGGTTTACTTCGCCTACTCGATCAGGCACAGCAAGGTACAGGCGCTACCGACAGCCAAAGAAGCGGACTGAGCGCAAGGGTTGCCGGCAGCAAATAAGAACGGCCTCCCCTTTGGGAGGCCATTCTGTTTGCATCGTGCTTGTCGGGCAGACAGGCTTACGCGCTGGCCTTGGCGCAGAATTCGTCGAACGCGCGGACCAGTTCTCCGGCAATCTGCTGCGCGGTGGCCTGCTCGATCACATATCGCTGCATCAGGTAGACCAGTTTGCCGTCGCGCAGAATGGCGATGGCAGGCGAAGTGGGCGGATTGCCCTCAAAGTAGCTGCGCGCGCGCTCCGTGGCCTCGCGGTCCTGCCCCGCAAAGACCGTGATCTTGTTGTCGGGCTGGCTGGCCGAGTTGGCCAGCGCCAGGCGTACTCCGGGGCGCATCTTGCCCGCGGCGCAGCCGCAGATCGAGTTGACCACCAGCAGCGTTGTGCCCGGCTGGGCAAGCGCGGCGTCTACGTCTTCGGCGGTGCGGGTTTCGTTGATTCCGGCGCGCACCAGTTCCTCGCGCATGGGAATCACCATCAATTCTGGGTACATTGTCGCCTCCGGCAGGGAAAGTTGCCTGGAACCATTTTACCGTCAAATGGCGGTGGTGTAGCCTTGACCGGATGCTCCTCGAAGAAAACAGGCTGCTGGCTCCCTTCACAACTCTGGGCATTGGAGGCCCTGCGCGGTGGTTTGTGAAGGCCGCAAGCGAAGAGGCGATCGCCGAAGCGGCTGCATGGGCAGGTGGGCACGCACAGCCGTTATTCGTGCTGGGCGGCGGCAGCAACCTGCTGATTGCCGATGTAGGATTTGACGGCCTCGTGGTGCAGGTAGGCCTGCGCGGTATCGCGCGAACCGAGGCACAGGATCAGTCGGGGCAGGTCATCTACCAGGCCGCGGCGGGCGAAGATTGGGACGGCTTTGTCGAGCTTGCCGTCGCGGACAACTGCGCCGGCATCGAGTGCCTTGCGGGAATTCCTGGCACAGTGGGCGGCACTCCGGTGCAGAACGTCGGCGCGTACGGGCAGGAGGTCGCCTCGACCATTGAGCAGGTGAGAGCCTACGACCTGATGGAGCACAGGTTCGTTGAGTTCACCGCGGCAGAGTGCGGTTTTGGGTATCGCCGCAGCCGCTTCAACTCCACCGATCGCGGGCGCTACGTCGTGACCCGCGTGGACTACCGGCTCAAGCCGGGCGGCACACCCACTCTGCGCTATGCCGATCTGCAGCGCGCATTCCCGGCGGGCTCCGATGTCAATCTCATTGAGGTTGCGGCTGCTGTCAGGCGCGTGCGTCAATCCAAGGGAATGCTGCTGGTCGAGGGCGATGCGGATTGCCGCAGCGCGGGCAGCTTCTTCAAGAATCCCATGGCGACCGAAGAGCAGGTACGCCAGATTGCGGCCGCCATCGGCCACGAGCCGCCGCGCTTTCCCGCAGGGCCGGAGCCTGAAAATGCAGGGCGCGTGAAAATACCGGCTGCGTGGCTCATCGAGCAGGCCGGATTCGCGAAAGGCTATGCACTGGGCGCTGCCGGGGTTTCATCAAGGCACACGCTCGCGCTCATCAATCGCGGCGGCGCCACAGCGGCGGAGATTCTCGCTCTCGCCGCCCGGATCGCGGACGCCGTCGAGACGCGTTTCGGCATTCGGCTGGATATGGAGCCGGTGATGGTCGGCTTTTAGAACCGCGTGTAAATCGGCCCGCGGCAAAAGCCGCAACAGGCTGATAACCTAACATCAGGCATGAACGACAATCTGCACCAGTTACGCTGTTTCGGCTGCGGAGAACTCATCTCCGGCTCCGACGCCCGGCCCGATTTTCGGTGCGCCCGGTGCGGCGATCTATTTGAAGTGGAATACGTGGGCTGGAGCCAGCGCCGCGGCCATGACAGACCAAACCCCGGCGCTCTCAAATGGCTCTGGCGCGAGCGCCGCAGCTCACTGGAAACGCTTGACCAGTCCGGCGTCTGGCGATTCCGCGAGCTTCTGCCGATTCTGGACAGCTTTGGCAGCGCCGTAACCCTGCGCGAGGGGAACACGCCGCTTTATCCGCTGATTCGCGCCGCAAAAGCCCTGGGCATGGACCAGCTTTTCGCCAAGCATCAGGGGATGAATCCGACCGGCTCGTTCAAAGACACGGGCATGACCGCAGCGTTGAGCGTGGCCCGCGAGCGGGGCTTCGAGTGGGTTGCGTGCGCTTCCACGGGCAACACGTCCGCCGCCATGGCCGCCTATGCGGCGCGCGCCGGACTGCGCAGCCTGGTGCTGATTCCCGAAGGCAAAATCGCCTGGGGCAAACTGTCGCAGGCCATGGACTACGGCGCGGTTACATGCCAGTTGAAGACCGACTTTGACGGCTGCGTGCGCGTGCTCACCGAGATTGTCCGCGAAG
This sequence comes from Acidobacteriota bacterium, assembly GCA_028876395.1. Lineage (GTDB taxonomy): Bacteria > Acidobacteriota > Terriglobia > Terriglobales > Acidobacteriaceae > Telmatobacter. The sequence continues at coordinate 36,608 of JAGWRX010000190.1, read as the reverse complement.
CGCCCATCTATCTGCTCAACTCCGTGAACCCGTATCGCCTGGAAGGACAAAAGACGCCGGCATTTGAGATTGCCGAAGCCTTTGACTGGGCCGTGCCCGACCATCTGATTGTGCCCGGCGGCAACCTGGCCAACAGTTCCGCGCTGGGCAAGGGATTCCGCGAACTGCACGAACTGGGCCTTGTCGCTCGGATGCCCCGCATTTCTGTCATTCAGGCTGAGGGAGCCAATCCGCTGGTGCGCAGCTTTGCCACAAGCAAGGGTGCTGCAATGGAGCCGGTGGAGGCGCACACCCGCGCTACGGCAATTCGCATCGGCAATCCGGCGTCGTGGCGCAAGGCTGCGCGGGTCATACAGAACACGGGCGGCTGGTGCCTCGATGTCACCGAAACCGAGATCGCCATTGCCAAGGCGGAACTGGGCGCTGAAGGACTGGGATGCGAACCGGCCTCTGCCGTCACGCTCGCTGGATTGAAAAAACTGCGGGCTGATGGAAGGGTGGCTGCAAGCGAGACTGTAGTGCTGCTGCTGACCGGCCACACGCTCAAGGATGCCGATTACACCATCGATTTTCATCGGGGAACGCTGTTGAAAGAGCAGGAGACCGCCGGTCACGAGGCGGAGATCCACGCGTTGCGGCGTAATGCCATCGCCGTGGGCGCCACCCCGGCGGCAGTGCTGGCCGCGCTGAAGGGCAGCGTCGGATGAGTGCTCCTTTGCGTCTTCGGCTGCCCGCCACGTCAGCCAATCTGGGGCCCGGCTTTGACGCCGCTGCCGTGGCGCTCGATTTCTTTCTTGAGATTGAGGCTCAGGAGGCCGCCGAGTTCCAAATCAACGCCACCGGCCGCGATGCCGAGCGTTGCGCGCGAATTGAGAATAATCTCATCCTGGACATCTACAAGCGGCTGCTTGAAGAGAACAACAGGCCGGTGACTCCGCTGGCAATTCGCATGGTCAACGGAATTCCGCTGGGCATGGGCTGCGGCTCGTCGGCGGCGGGCAGACTGGCCGCGGTTGCCATGGCGGTGCATTTTGGCCAGCTTGGCTGGACCGCCGAACAGATTCTCGAAGAGGCATGCGCTCTCGAAGGGCATCCAGACAACGCCGCCGCGTGCTGGGTGGGTGGGTTTGTCACGGCTGCCAATGAAGGGCGAACCGTTCACTATGCGCGCGTTGTTCCGCCGCCGGAATGGCGCGCCATTCTCGTTCTTCCCGCCGACCCGCTGGCCACCAGCAAAGCCCGCGCCGTGTTGCCCGACAGTTACTCGCGCTCGGATGCTGTGATGAACATTCAGGCGGTGTCACTTCTGGGTCTGGCCTTCGCGCAGGGTCGGGGCGATTTGCTTCGCCTGGCGATGAAAGACCGCCTCCACCAGCCGTACCGCGCTCCCATCTGCCCCTTGCTGCCGCCATTGCTGCCGCTTGCGGGCAGGGAGGGCATTCTTGGAGCTGCTCTCAGCGGCGCTGGGCCTGCCGTGCTGGTCATCGTGGGGGGAGAAAAGAGCATCGCGCCCGCCTTGGCCTTAATCCGAAGCGCTATCAATGATTTACCAGAGGCAGAGATCCAGGTTTGCCGCTTTGAAGTGGCCGGGACAAGACCCTACATCCAGCCGGCTTAGAGCGGGCCCCCGTCGCGCACAATCCCGTTCGGATCGACGCAATCCGGACGAAGCGGCGCTGTTAACTTAAGCGTAACAAGCAAGTTGTGCGATGTTAACCCTCTGGGTAGTCACCCGCCTGTTTTGTTCGTAACCGTTACCTAAGTTTGCTTGCTAAAGTGCACCAGAACACCTACATTCGCACGGTGGGCAGTTCTGGGGGAGGGCTGCTCTAGCGCCCGAGGTCCTTTCTGGATCCGGGCGCTTTTAATTTGCCTGCGAAACCCTTCATCCTACCTGCCAATCGATCTCTCATGCCGGACACAAGGCCTGGCATTGCGACCTTTTGCACAGGGGGAGCATCCGATAGAATGACGGTTGCCGATACACTCGAAAGAGGCAAGCGACGCAAGGGAGGAACATGGCTGGATTGGGAGTTCTTGAAGTGAGCGATGCAACGTTTGACCAGGAAGTGCTGCGCAGCGAGCAGCCGGTTCTGGTGGATTTCTGGGCGGTCTGGTGCGGCCCGTGCAAGGCAATTGCCCCCATCGTGGATGGCGTGGCGACAGCCTACGCCGGCAAGCTGAAGGTTGCCAAAGTGAACGTGGATGAGAACGGCGCTACGCCTTCGCGCTATGGCATTCGCGGAATTCCCACGCTTCTGTTCTTCAAGGGAGGCAAGGTGGCGGATCAGATAGTGGGCTATGCGCCCCAGAATGTGATCGAGGAGAAGGTTCAGCGCCTGCTGACGTAAGGATCAGTGCGAAAGCAAGTGCAGAGAGGAGAAGGGCCCGGCAAGTCTGCCGGGCCCTTCTGCATTTCGGGGCAGGGGCTTAGCGGTACTTGCGCAGTACGCCAAGCACACGGCCCTGGATCGCCACCTGCGCGGCCGGGACATAGATGGGCTCCATCTCAACGTTGGCGGGCTGCAGCCGGACCAACTGGCCTTCAGAATAAAAGCGCTTCAGGGTGGTTTCAGCGCCATGCACCAGCGCCACCACGATCTCTCCCTGTCGGGCGGTGCGCGTGCGCTCCACCAGCACATAATCGCCATTGATGATGTGCTCGTCGCGCATGGAGTCGCCCCGCACCTCGAGAGCAAATACGTCGCGGTTGCCGACTACGTCATGCAGGGAAATGCTCTCCGGCACCTCGGTCGTCTCCACGGGCAGTCCTGCGGCAATGCGTCCGGCGAGCGGAAGCCGGTCGCTGGTGCGCGAGCGCGCGCCTGGCGGCAGCACATCGATTGAGCGGCTGCGGTTATGGACACGGTCCAGCATCCCCTTCCGCTCAAGGTTGGTGATGTGCTTGTGGACAGTGGCCAGGCTCTTCAGCCCCATGCCGCGCGCAATCTCCTCAAAAGAAGGGGAATAGCCATTGCGTGCGACAAACGACTCAAGGAAATCGAGAACCTCTTTTTGCCTTCGTGTGACAGCCATGGGCGCATTATAGCGAATAAAAAGCGAAATGCAACAGCCTTTTTCGTATTTTCTTCCTTCCGCCGTTGCTTTGGAAGATTCCGCCGGACAGCCCGGTCCAGAGCGGGGGTGGGCGGCCGCCATCTCCGTTTTGAAACTTTCTCATGAGCAATTCCATTCCCGGAATCACCCTCCTTTCTTTTCTCTCATGTGTCTTGAGTTCCTCGCCTGCGCGAAGCAAGGTGGAGTGGAGCCGCAGGTTAGCGCACGTTAACGCGGCGGGCGGGGTTGGCAGCGGAGCGTTCAATCCGCGGATTCCGCCGCATGAGAAAGGCTGCCATGAGATTGCTGATTGCCGAAGACGACAAGGCGCTGGGCCTGTTCCTGAGCCGCGGGCTGGAGGCCGATGGGCATCGCGTCCGCCTGGCGCATGACGGTGCCGCCGCGGTTGAGGCTTTTCGCGAGGAGATGCCTGACCTGACGATTCTCGATCTGAATATGCCGATCAAGGATGGGGAGCAGGTGCTCGACGAGCTGCGCGTCATGGACGCCGATCTGCCCGTGCTGGTGCTGACTGGGCGGCAGGAGGTGGAGACCCGGGTGCGCTGCCTGGACCGCGGAGCCGATGACCTGATGGTGAAGCCTTTCAGCCTGTATGAACTGCGCGCCCGCTGCCGCGCGCTCCTGCGGCGCAAGCGCGAAGCCCGCCTGCTGTTGCGCGCCGGCGAGCTGGAGTTGAACCGGTTGGACCACGCGGCTATTCGCGCTGGCGAACACATCGAGTTTACCAACAAGGAGTTTGCACTTCTGGAGCACCTGATGCTCAACCGCGGCCACTGCGTCTCGCGGGTCGAACTGCTGGATTCGGTCTGGAACATGGAACCGGCACAGACCACCAACATCGTGGACGTGTATGTGAATTACCTGCGCCGCAAACTCAAGGATCCACCTCCGGGACGACTGATCCGGACAGTACGTGGCCAGGGCTACATGGTTCCGGCTGAAGGGACGCTGTTGGCGCCAATGGACCCAGCCCATGCCGCAGCGACCGTCGCAAAGCAATCCGTCAGTTCAGTTGTTGAAGCGCAGTGAACGCGCCGCACGATGCGCATCGCCCGAATCGAAGGAGAATTGCTATGCAAGCCTTTCCGGGTCCAGTTCTTCCCGCAACCCCGCGCATGCGGTCACGCACCGCGCTGGTGGTCAGCGCCGATCGCAGCTTCCGCCAGCGGATCAACGAGATTCTCACCGGCCTGCGCTGGCAGGTTCGCGAGGCCGAAGGCGGCGCGGCAGTCTGGGCTGAAGCGTCTGCCGCGGCCCCTGCAGCGGTCATCGTCGATTCCTGGCTTCCCGATCTCGATCATGGCGAGTTTCTGAGGGATTTCAGGACGTCTTTTCCTGATGTGGACCTGCTCAGCGCCGACGGAACGGCCGCTCATGAAAGCCCGCGCGGACCACATCGCCAGGAGCTGCTCTATGCCCTTCGCCGCAGCCAGGACAGCGATACCGCCGCCTGGAATTCCGCTCCCGTGCTGCCGGAGGATGGCGGCGTGACCCGGCATGGGCACATTGAGGTAATTTCAGATTCATCGCATTCTGCGCAGACGCTGGAGAAGCCTGCTGCCGCGACGCCGGCCGGAGAACATTCCGGCGGCGGCAAAGCGAACACGGCGAACGAGCGCCTTCCGGAGCTGGTGGGCGATGCGCCCTGCATGCTGGAGGTCAGCCGCCGCATCCGTCTCGTGGCGCCGCGCTCGACTCCCGTGCTGGTTGAGGGTCCGACTGGATCAGGCAAGGAGCTTGTAGCTGAAGCATTGCATCGCCTCTCTCTGCGCAGCCGCAAGCCATTTGTAGCCATCAACTGCGCTGCAATTCCCGAGGCGCTGCTCGAAGCCGAGCTGTTCGGCCACACGCGCGGAGCTTTTACCGGCGCGGTGCAGGGTCGCGTAGGGCGCATTGAGGCTGCCAATGGCGGGACGCTGTTTCTGGATGAGATTGGCGAAATGCCGCTGGCGCTGCAGTCCAAGCTGCTGCGTTTCGTGGAGAGCGGCGAGCTGCAGCGGGTGGGCGACAACGAGACGTTGAAGGTGGATGTGCGGATTGTAGCCGCAACGCACCGGCCGCTGGCGCAGCACACCCAGACGGGGACATTCCGCGCCGATCTTTACTATCGGCTGGCCGTCTTCCTCATTCGCACCCCGGCGCTGGCCGAGCACGCCGACGATCTGCCGCTGCTGGTGCATCACTTTCTGGAACGCATGGGCCGCGATGCCCCGGTGAAGCGGATCGACGCGGCGGCACTGGCCAAGCTGGCAGCGCATCCCTGGCCGGGCAACGTGCGCGAGCTCGAGCATGTGCTGGAACGGGCTGCGATCCTGGCCGGCGATGCGCCCGTACTGACATCACAGGATATCGATTTTGGTCTGACGGTGAACTGAACCCGCCGAATACGCGATGGAACGGAAACCTGCGCGAAGACACAGAGGAGGAAATTGCCATGAACCTTCAGGTCGAGACACGGCTGAGCGACCAGATTGCGCGTTACATGGACCTGGCATCGAGCGAGGCCAAGCTGACGGCGGCCAACATGGCCAACATTGACACGCCCGGCTACCAGGCACTGGGCATAGATTTCGAGGCGGAGATGCGCGAGGCGCTCGACGGAGTGAACCGGGGGCGCGGAACGCCGCCGGTGCAGGTGAAGGCGGTCGATGGGCTGATTGCGCGGCCCGACGGGAACAACGTCTCCATGGACAGAGAAAGCCTGAACCTGGCTGAAGCGCAACTGAAATACAGGACCGGCGTCGCCCTGCTGCGACAGGAGTATCAACGCATCAATGACGCCATTCACGCGGACAAGTAACGCCGCAGTGGAAGAACGGAACGGCGGACGGAAAGGTACATCAGCAATGAATCTCTTTGGATTGATGGAGACTTCAGGCTCGGCGATGCAGGCCGAGCGGATGCGCGCCGAGGTGGTTGCAGCCAACATGGCGAATGCAGAAACCACGCGCACCGCCACGGGTGGGCCATATCACCGGCAAATGGTGGTCTTTGCCGCCAATCAGGGCGACGGCGGCTTTTTGAATGCCCTGGGCGACGCCTCGGAGTTTGCACCCGCGCCGGAGGCGGCGTCGCTACCGTTGCAGAATCTGGCCACAGGCGGCGTTGCGCCGGGCGTGCACATCGCGCAGGTTGTAGAGGATCCTGCGCCTGCGCTCAAGCGCTATGACCCCGGGCACCCTGACGCGGGGCCCGACGGATATGTGTCCTATCCAGACATCAATCCCCTGACGGAGATGGTGGACCTGATGGGCGCCACGCGCGCCTACGGCCTGAACGGGTCGGCAGTTCAGGCGGAGAAGAGCATGATCACATCGGCGCTGGAGATTGCAAAGGCGTGATCGGGGCAGCAGCCGACGACGAGGAATTGCTCAATCAAGGAGGGAAACGATGCAGACCGGAATGAACGCAGTTGCAGGCATCAGCGCATCGTCGCCTGGATTCGCAGGCAGCGCGCTCAAGCTGATGCAAGCGGGCGGCAACAACCCGGAGTCCACGCCCTTCAGCAATCTGCTGGCGGATGCGGTGGGGCAGGTGAATGCGCTGGAGAGCCGGGCACGTGACACGGTAGACGGGCTGATGACCGGCTCGGGCGTGGATGTGCATCAGGCGATGATCGCCACGCAGAAGGCGGACATGGCCTTCGAGCTCGCGCTTGCGGTGCGCAACAAGGCGGTGCAGGCCTACCAGCAGGTGATGGGGATGCAGTTCTAAGCGAAGCGGCAGGGAATGGGGACCATGGCCACAACAGGGACACAGATGGAGAAGAGCCCGCCGGCCGCGGGCGGACAAGGGCAGCAACTGGCCGCAGGGCTGCATGCCATGTGGACGCGGGCCCGGGTGCAATGGGCCTCGATACCCAGTGCGCAGCGCGGCTGGTCACTGGCTGCCGCGGCACTGCTGGGCGCGCTGGTAGGTGGAATCCTGTGGTATGGTCTGCGCACAGACTGGCGCACGCTCTACGCGGGCCTTGATCCGGACGACGCGCGGCAGACCGGCCTGACCCTGACGCAGGCGCAGATCCCATTTGAAGTGGATGCAAATGGAACTGCCATTCGGGTTCCCGCTCCGCAATTGGACAAGGCTCGTCTTGCAACGGCAGCCAAAGGCGGAGTCAAAAGCGGGCGCCTGGGCTTTGAGCTGTTCGACAAGCCCAACTGGGTCGGTTCCGAGTTTGACGAGCGCGTGAACTACCAGCGTGCGCTGGAAGGCGAACTGGAGCATACGGTGGGAACGCTGGCCGATGTCGAATCGGCGCGCGTGCATCTGGTGATGCCGCATGACTCGCTGTTTCGCGAAGAAGAACGCCCCGCCAAGGCTTCCGTGGTCCTGAAGCTGCGCCACCGCTCTCTGGCTGACGGCGAAACGGAGGCGATCAGGAATCTGGTGGCATCCGCTGTGGACGGACTTTCGCCGGATCGCGTGGTGCTGGTGGATGCAGCCGGCCATCTGCCTCTGGGGCCCAAGACACCCGATGCCTTGCGCCTGAGCGCAGAGCAGGCGCTTGAGGAAAAGCTTATTTCGACACTGGAGCCGGTGACCGGTCCAGGCAACGTGCGCGCATCGGTCACGCTCGATTACGATCCCGACGCCACAGAGGAAACGCGGGAGAGCTACGATCCGGCGCAGACGGCCACCTTGTCCATGCAGCGCACGCAGCAGACGAGCGGCGGCCAGCCGGTGGCGGCAGGAGTGCCCGGGGCTGCATCCAACGCGCCCAACACCCAGGCTCTGCCTGTGTATCCCAGGCTAACCACGCCGCCGCAGACCTCCAGCAGCGAGTCGGGAACGTATGGCGTATCAAAAACGGTGCGTCATCTGGTCGAGAATCCCGGACGGGTGCGGCGGATGACAGCAGCCATCGTGGTGAACGACCGGCTGATGCGGCCGGCGTCACGCGGCGCAGCGGCACAGTGGCAGCCCTGGCCGGCCAATGAGCTGCGCAATCTGACGGCTCTGGCGCAGGCCTCCGTGGGGTTCGATGCATCGCGGGGCGACATGCTGACGGTCGAGGATATCGCGTTCGACGAAAACCGTTCGAAGCAGCCGATGTCGGTGCCGGGCCAGTTGCTGAACACGGCCGAGAGCTCGCCGGTGCTGGTCAAGTACATTGCGCTGCTGCTCGGACTGCTCGTGGTGCTGGCTCTTGGTGTGCGCCCGGCGCTCCGCATGGCGCGAACGGCGCTGGCGGAAGGAGCCGCCGATGCAGGGAAAAGACCGGCGCGGGAGTTGCCCGGGCAACAGGCTGCGCCTCCTGTGTTCAGCCCTTCTGAGCCTCCTCCACCCGACCCCGAGCGGCTGCGAGCGCAGGAGATATACGAACAGGTAACAGGCCATCTGCGGCGCGAGCCGGCACAGAGCTCGCGCCTTTTGCAGAGCTGGATTCATTCCGAGTAAGGAAGCGGGAAACGGGACGGCAGACCGCAGAGTAAGACCTGGGCACTCGACGAAAGGGTTGGAACCTTGGCGGAACAGAAAGACGAAGTCGGAATAGGGAAGCGGCGCTCGTCGGTGGGCATGAGCGGAGTGCGCAAGGCCGCCGTACTGCTGGTTGCCGTGGGTGAGGACCTGGCCAAGGAAATCCTGCGCGACCTACCGGAAGCGGACGTGCAGCGACTCACCGAGGAACTGGCCGAGTTGCGCGGCATCACGCCGGAGCTTTCCGCGCAGATCATGCAGGAATTCTGGGAGCTGCTGGAGACGCAGAACTTCATGGTTCATGGGGGGCTGGACTACGCCAGCCGTTTGCTGGTGGAGACATTCGGCAGAGAGCGCGCCAACGATCTGCTGATGCTGGTGCGCCGCTCGCAGGAGGAGGCGCAGGGAAATCTGGCCAAGCTGCAGCGCACCGACCCGCAGCAGTTGGGAAAGCTGCTTGATTCCGAGCACCCCCAGACCATCGCGCTTGTGCTGGCTCATCTTGACCCAAAGCGGGCATCGCTGGTGCTGTCAAACCTGAGCGAAGAGCACAAGGTTGTTTCGGTGCAGCGGCTGGCGGAGATGCGGCAGTTCTCGCCGGAGATGGCGCAGAAGGTGGCACACATTCTGCACCGGCGCCTGGAAAACATGGGTGACACAGCGCGGAAGAGCTATTCGGGCTTCAAGGCGGTGGCGGATTTGCTCAACCGGCTCGACGCCGAAGAGTCGAAGAAGATTCTGGAACAGATTGAGGACGGCCAGCCCGATCTCGCTATTGGCATCCGCAACCTGATGTTCACTTTTGAGGACCTGGTGACGGTGCCTCCGGCGACCATTCGCGAGATCGTCTCCGGCGTGGACAAGCGGCAACTGGCCATGGCGCTGCGCGGCGCCAACGAAGAACTGCGCGCGCAAATCTTCAAGTCCATGAGTTCGCGCGCCGTGGAGATGCTGAAGGAAGACATGGAAGTGCTGGGCCCGGTGCGCTCGCGCGAAGTGGCGCAGGCGCAACAGGAGATCCTCAATCTGGCGAGGCGGCTCGAGGCGGAAGGCAAAGTCGTGCTCAAGCTGGAAACCGGCGACGAGATGCTGGCCTGAGGATGTGCGCGAGAACACGACAGACAACACGGCTCGAAGGCCGGGAGAATTCCTCAGAAATGCGTGGGCAATACGAAACAGTCGTAGAAGTCTTTGAGTATCCAGCCGGGCCGGAACCTCCTTCGCCGACATGGGAGGGTTTCGCCGAGACCGGACAGCAGGCAGCAAGCGGAATGCCGCTGCAGTCTTCATTGTCTACGGCGGCCGATGACGAACGTATGCTTGCCGAGTTTGAACGCAAGCTGGCCGAAGAAGCGCAGCGAGGCTTCGAGGCCGGACGCGATCGGGGCATTCTGGAAGGCCGCCAGGCCGAGCGAGAGGCACAGGCTGGAGCGCATGCAGCGGCGGAGATGCGGCGTGCCGGTGAATTGGCCGACTGGATCAACGGATTTGCCAAGGAGCGCGAACGCTACTTTCATGCGGTGGAGCACGAGGTGGTGGAACTGGCGCTGGCTGTTGCCGCGCGGATTCTTCGTCGCGAAGCGCAGATGGACCCGCTGCTTCTGACCGGGGCAGTGCGCGTGGCGCTGGGGCAACTGTCCCACTCGACCGAGGTGCGTCTTCGCGTTCCTGCCGCGGAGCTGGATTTGTGGACAGAAGCCATTGCGCATGTGCCGAACCTGGCCTTGAAACCCACGGTCCTGGCCGGAGAGGGCATGCGACTGGGCGATTGCATGATCGAAACGGAACTCGGGTCCGTGGACCTGGGGGTGCGCGCGCAGCTGGGCGAGATTGAGCGTGGATTCTTCGATCGCGCGGGCAGGCGCAGCGCGGTGCCAGCCGCAACCGCGCAGGGCGCGCAGGAGGCACATTCTTGACGCCCCTTCTGGGCCGCTATCGCGCGCGGTTGCAGCGCACACAGCCGTGGCGCTGGCGGGGACAGGTCATCGAATCCGTCGGGCAGACCATCGAATCGACCGGGCCTCTGGCTTCCGTCGGCGAGTGCTGCGAGATTCTGGATCGTTTTGGGAATGCACACATGGCGGAGGTGATTGGCTTTCGCGGTTCGAACGTTCTTTCGATGCCTCTTGAAACTACGGAAGGCATTCGCTATGGAGACGCGGTTGCCGCGCTGGGATTGCACCCGGAGATCGAGGTGGGCCCGGCGCTGATGGGCAGGGTGCTGAATGCCGCGGGCCAGCCAATCGATGGAGGCCGGCCCACGGCTCTGGCGCACGCGATGCAGCTGGACGGAGCCGTGCGCTCGCCGCTGGACCGCGTGCCCATTCGCACGCCCCTGGGTACTGGCATCCGCGCGCTGGACGGGCTTCTGACCGTGGGCCGCGGGCAGCGCGTGGGTATCTTCGGCGGTTCGGGTGTGGGCAAGAGCACACTGATCGGCATGATGACACGCAACACGGAAGCCGATGTGACCGTTGTCGGGCTGGTGGGAGAACGCGGCCGCGAAGTGGGCGAATTTCTTGAGGATTCGCTTGGCGTGGAAGGCCGCGCGCGCTCGGTGGTGCTGGTTTCAACCTCTGACCAGTCGCCGCTGATGCGCATGCGGGCCGCGCTCGCGGCCACCACGGTTGCCGAGTACTTTGCCGCGGAAGGGAAGCATGTGCTGCTGGTGCTGGACTCGTTGACGCGTTTTGCCATGGCCGCGCGGGAGATTGGCCTGGCCGCCGGAGAACCGCCCACGGCCAAAGGCTACACGCCTTCGGTTTTCACCCGCCTGGCACGGCTTGTTGAGCGGACAGGGCAGTTCAAGATGGGCTCGATTACTGCCTTCTACACCGTGCTGATGGAGGGAGACGACCAGCAGGACCCTCTGGTGGATGCAGTGCGCTCGCTTCTTGACGGGCACGTGGTGCTCTCCCGCGCTCTGGCTGCCGAAGGCTGGTATCCGCCGGTGCAGGTGCTGGACTCGATCAGTCGTCTGATGCCAGCCGTCACCGACCCGCAGCACCGTGAACAGGCAGCGTTGCTGCGCAGGCTGATGGCCGTCTACGCGCGCTCGGAGGATCTGGTGCGCATCGGCGCCTACAAGCCCGGCGCCGACCCGGATCTGGACCGGGCATTGCGGGCGCGCGGCTCAATGCGCGCCTTTCTGACGCAGGATGCCGGCGAACGCCTCACGCTGGCAGACTGCCGCAATCGGCTGGCGGCTTTGTCGGCGGAGGTTTGAGCGATGCCCGTTTCGCCAGCGTTACGCCGCCTGCTTCGTATCCGCGAACTGGAAGAGGAACAAAGCAGACTCGCTCTCGAATCTGCGGTCGGAGAGCTGAGCAGCCTGGAGCAGGCTCTTACGGAGACGGCCGGGCGCGACCGGCAGGGCCGGCAGTTGGTGTCATTCAGCGCACAGAGCGGCGAGCTGCCCGACAGGCTTGCGGGCCTGGAAGAGTCGCGCGCTGCATTGAGGCTGGGCGCTGCGCTCGAAGAGAGAAGAAACGCCGCGGAACAGGAAGCGGAGAGGCTGCGGCAGAGTTTTCTCATACGGCGTGTGGAGCGTCTCCAGGCTGAAACTCTGATCGAGACGAGAGAGGCGACGGATGCAATCGAAGCGAAGCGCCGCGGGCAACAGGCACTGGATGACTGGCACCGCTCGCGTTCGTTTCCGGCGGAAAGCAAGGCAAGGCCAAATGTGGATGCGGAGCGCGCGTCCGGCCGATCGCTACCCGCCGACCGCGGAGATGAATCTGCTCCCGCAGACGATTGAGAGATTGTGCTGTTGCACATTCGGGTCGGCCTTTTGAATTCGGGCACCGCCGGGCCCATTCGTGACAATCCTCTAATCCGCTTTCGCAACCTTTGGCACGCCATCTGCATTAACTCGTCGCATGACTGCCTCCGCAGTGACCAAGTTCGCATCCGCAGGACCGGGCGCCGTGGCAGGGACAACATCCGGCGTGATGCGTGGTCTCGGCCGCGGCGCCAGATCGACGACAGGCATGCCGCAGTCATCGCAGGGAGCAGCGCAGGGATTCGGTTCGAGCTGGCGGTCGATTCTGGCCGCTGCAGGCATACCTGAAGACGGCGCTGAGGCAAGTGCCAAGGCGGAGCCCGCATCGACTGACGGAGCCCAGGCGCAGCGCAGAGCGAGTGTTGCCGGCGCGCCCAGGAACGACACCAACCTGCCGCCGACGGTTAGGCCGCAGCAGGCTGAGAGCCAAGTCACCGCAAGAACAGATTCGACACACCCGCTCAGCGCCGATGCGCAGCCTGCTGTCAGGCCGGAGAGGGCCCCGGCGCAAGCGCCCGGCCAGCCCATAATCAATGCGCTGAAGGCAGGCACCACGGCATCCACCAGGGATGCGCAGACAGCGCATGTGCGGATGCATGCAAAACGAGAGCCGCATCCTGCGAAGCCTGCGGAAGCGACGGCTGCCCAGCTGTCGCCACTCATGGACATTATCGTGCCCGTGCCTGCACATCCTGTGCACCCGCCGGCCCAAAGCGCCACAGAGCTGACGGTGAGGTCCGCGATTCATTCTTCGCGTCCGGGTTTACACGCTTTCTCAATTCAAACCGAGATGGCCACTTTGACCGGCACGAGAAGTGTCCCAGCACCGACCGCCACGAATAGCGCGCCAGCGCAGACGAAGCGCGCTCCCGATCCTGCGTTCGATCAGGCAATTGAAGCACCGTCCATCGGTCCTGAAGCGCAGGCGATCAGCGCAGGCAAGGAACCAACCGAAGAGTCCAGCGTACAAGCGGGAACTTCAATGGGGGCATCGCAGGCCTCTTATCATGCGCCCGCACCGGCGGACAGCGTTGTCGCGGCGCAAGCTCTGCGAGGACAAACAGCCGATCACCCAGCTTCCGGCATTGTGCCTCCAAATCCGCACCGCGAAGCTTCAGGCATCTCGGTTCCGGTGGAGACCGACGGAAAGGCAGCACCCGGCGCCAGGGGCGTTACGGCCAAATCAGCGGAATCTCATTGGAGCGCGAATGCGCTTCATATGCAGGCCGCGCAAGCGGCGCATCCTGTTGCAAGCCAGGCAAGCGTTGTTGCGCAGATGCAACCGGCAACGATGGCGGCCCGCGATGCTTCAGCAACGAACTTTGCAGGCGACGCAAAGGAGCGCGGAGAAACCAATGCAAGCTCGCCCTCTGCCACTGCGGATCCTTCGGCCGTCCGCGAGACCTTTGCGTCGCTCGATGCGGCCGTCAGCACGAGTGCGCCCACGTGGATTCATGCCAGCCCACATCATGCGGAAGCGGGCTTCAAGGATCCTGCGCTTGGCTGGGTGGCGGTACGCGCGCAGACCGACGCGAATGGGATTCATGCGGCGCTTGTCCCGGGTTCTGCAGATGCGGCGCAGTCTCTCGGCACGCACCTCGCGGGATTGAACGCACATCTGGCGGAGCGTCACACGCCGGTGGCAACACTGACGCTGGCAGCACAGGAGAGCCAGTGGGCCGGGCAGGGAATGGGCCAGGACGCCGGGCAGAATGCGGGGCAGGGTGGGCATTCCGGACAGGAGGCGGACGCGCGTTCCAGCGCATCCGCAGCTGTGCCGGCAAGCCAGTCCCATGGCGCAATGACCGCGGGCCGAACAGATGCGCCGTCAGCGGGAACCATGCCGGGGGGCGCTTATATCTCAGTGATGGCCTGAGGACGAGGAATAGATAGATTGCCGGACGTCAGAAGCATCGGCGCATAAGGGATTGAAGCGAAGGCTGAACAAGGAGGGGAAATGACGGCGATAACAGGGCTGTGGAGTCATCCACCATCGGCAGCGCATGCACTGAAGGGCGCTTCGCCCATGAGCAGCTCAACCAGCAATACAGGCAGCAGTTCCAGCACAAATGCGGCAACCATCTCGGCCAACGACTTTCTCACGCTGCTGGTGACGGAGATGCAGAATCAGGATCCGACGGCAAACACCGATCCAAACGAATACATCAACCAGCTTGTCAACGTAAACAGCCTGGAGCAGTTGATTTCCATTAACCAGACACTTTCCACCGCGGCGGGTTCAGGCAGCGGAACCACAGCGAGTGGCGGCGTGAGTCAGGGCACGGGCGCTTCCGCTGAGAACGTGAGCGGCATGGGAGCGGCTCCCCAGGCACGTGGCGCTGCAGAAGGCTCCTCAGCGCCACCGGGGTTGTCCGGGATTCTATCGCATGGCCCGGCTGCCCGGTTTGCACCCGGAAATCTCAGCGTCCCTGAAGCTAATCCTGCCGCAGAGCGCGTGGCCCGGTCACTGGGTGGTACAGCCGGCACTGCTTAGACCAACCGGCAGCCTGCGGTCGCCCGCCAGGTTGCTCTCAACAACCGGCCGCATCGGCCCGCCCCAACGTTTGGAGACACCAAGAGGAGAACCACGATGGCTAGCTTCTTTATTCCGCTCACCGGCCTGGAATCCGATTCGACGGCCCTGAACACCATTGCCAACAATCTGTCGAACATGAACACGACTGCATTCAAGGGACAGACCGCGAATTTCTCTGACCTGTTCTATCAGCAGATTGGCGCAGCCGGCTCGGGTGACCCGATTCAGGTTGGCGCAGGCACTCAGGTGGCTGCGATTGCGACCAACTTCACGCAAGGCTCCATCAACGCCACCGGCACAGCCACCGATGTGGCGCTGGACGGCAATGGCTTTTTTGTGGTGAATAACAACGGCGTGAACGAGTACACGCGCGCCGGCAACTTCTCGCTTGATTCCAGCGGCAACCTGATCACTCAGAATGGGCTGGGCGTGATGGGCTACCCGGCGGTCAACGGCGTGGTCAATACCAACTCGCCACTCACGCAGATAAGCATTCCCGTGGGCCAGGTGGAACCGCCTAAGGCCACCACGACCATGAACATGACCGCAAACCTGAACGCCACATCGGCAACGGGCACGACTTTTCCTGCGCAGATCACGATCTATGACTCGCTGGGCGTGAGCCATGTGGCGACGGTGACCTACACCAAGACGGGCACGAACACGTGGAGCTACTCGGTTGCGTTGCCGGCTGCGGATTTCACTTCGGGCATCTCGACGCCCGTGACCGGAACCATGAATTTTGACTCCAGTGGCAACCTGAGCACGATAACACCGACCGGCGGAGCGGCGACCCCGGTGGGAACCGCGCCGGGCGACATCTCTTCCATTCCGCTCAGCTTTACGGGATTGGCCGACGGCTCCGCCAATCTGAATATGCAATGGAACCTTCTGGGCACGAGCGGAACACCCACGATCAGCCAGGTGGATGCCACGTCCGCGACGAGCGCGACCACGCAGAATGGCTACGACAGCGGCCAGTATCAGAGCTTCACGATCAGCTCGGACGGGACTGTTTCCGCGACCTTCTCCAACGGGCAGCAACTGGCCGTGGGGCAATTGGCGCTTGCCAATGTGACCAATGTACAGGGGATGCGGATGCTGGGAGGCGGCGACTACGCGACCACGATGGCCAGCGGCGCTGCATCCATCAGCACCTCAGGAACAGCCGGCCTGGGGACGCTGCAGGACGGAGCGCTGGAGGAGTCAAACGTCAACATCTCGTCCGAGTTCTCCAACCTGATTATCGCGCAGCGTGCATTTGAGGCGAATTCCAAAACCATAACTACGTTCGACACAGTGACGCAGGAAACGATCAACATGATCCACTGAGCCGATTGAATCCAGGCGGGGAAAAGCTACCGCGGCGAGCGCGCATGCAGCGCTTGCCGCGGTGTGCCTTGCTCTTCACTTCCGCCTGCGCTACGGGGCCGGACCTCAACGAACAGCCCCTTGCCATGTGCCAGGGCGACTCCTTCCGCGTCGAGAATCCAGGCCTCCGCCCAGTGCTTGCGACCTTCGTCGCGAACTACACGGCCCTCCATGCGAACGGGCACTCCGCTGGGGACCGGACGCCGGTAGTCAACTTCCATGTGGCGGGTCATGGCGGTCAAGCCGCGAGCGCGCACCGCCTTGCTCATGGTTTCATCCAGCAGGGTGGCAATAATGCCGCCATGCAGGTAGCCGGGGTGCCCTTCGAATTCGGCCGGAATCGTAGCCGGGCAAACCACCGTGCCGTCCGCGGCAAGCAGGAATTCGAGGTGCAGCCCACCGGGGTTGGCGGGGCCACAGCCGAAACAGCGGTTCTGGGCCGCGTGGGCCAGGGGCGTCAGTTTTTCGTCGCTTGCCGTCATGGTTTCAGGATACTGAACGCAGTTGCCAGATGGACTCGATTGGTCGTCCCGCTGCTCGAATCACTATAATTTGATGCACTCATCCGCATCCACGCAGACTTTCTGTGCCGTTGCGCATCGAAGACATGGAGGTACCGGAACCATGATGGACAGGCGAACTGCAATGAAGAGCATTGGCGGTGTGGCAAGCGCGTTGCTGTTGACTGAAGCCCTGCGCGGCGAAGGTTCGGGTCAGGCGGCCGCGACCGCACCACCCGCTGGACCGTTCACGCTGCCTCCTCTGCCGTACTCCTACGACGCTCTGGAGCCCAGCTTCGACGCTGAAACCATGCACCTGCACCACGACAAACACCACCAGGCCTACGTGAACAACCTGAATGCTGCCGTTGCCGGTCACCCTGAGCTGGCGGGGAAGACTGTTGATAATCTGATTTCGAACCTGGGCGCGTTGCCGGAGGGCATCCGAACCGCCGTCCGCAACAACGGCGGGGGGCATGCGAACCACTCCTTCTGGTGGCCAACGCTGGGCAAGGGCGGCGCGGCGCCGAAGGGCGAGTTGGCCAAGGCCATCGATGTAAAGTTCGGTTCGCTCGATGCCTTTCAGGGCAAGCTGACTGCCGCGGCCATGAGCGTCTTCGGCAGCGGCTGGGCCTGGCTGGTCAAACTGCCAGATGGGACCGTGGCGATCGAAACTTCACCGAACCAGGACAGCCCGCTCACCCTGGGTCACACACCGGTGCTGGGCGTAGATGTGTGGGAACACGCCTACTATCTGAAGTACCAGAACCGCCGCGCCGATTATCTGAAGGCGTTTTTCCAGGTGCTCAACTGGGATTATGTGAGCGGCCAGTTCGCCCGGAAGGCGAATGCCTGACGAGTCGCCACAGATCAGGCGTCAGTTCGCGTGGGCGCTATCCCTTGTCACGCTGGCAGCGTGCATCGGCTGGCTCGCCGGCTGCCGCTCCGTGCCCGCCCTCACCGATCAGGAGGCGGCGGGGAAGCATCTCTACCTGGGTCGCTGCGCGCACTGCCACGAAGACAACGACCTGGCACTCAAAAAGGTGCCGCCAAACCTGCATGAGGTCTTTGCCGGCCGTACGCTGCCCAGCGGCGCTCCTGCTACGGACGAAGGGGTGCGCCGTGTGGTGCTCTCGGGCAAGGGGATGATGCCGTCGTTTGCCGGGCGCTTCAACGACGAGCAGATGGCGGCGCTGCTGGCTTACCTGCACACCGGTCTGCGCTGAGGTTGGCCTTCGCGCGGCGCTCTCAGGCAAATTGGAAGTGGCAATAAAGAAATTGCTGTTGTCCTCCGGAGGGCGTCTGGTGCATCTCGATCAGGCTCTCGACCAACTGAAACCGAGGGCCAAAAATCGCGCCCAGCGAGGTGGCGTCGTATCGGCAGACCTCCAGTCCGCTGCACTTCATCGGCCCTTGCGGGCCAAAGGTCGCCATGATGAGATGTCCGCCTGGCCGCAGTGCGCGCTGCGCTTGCCGTCCATAGTCTATGCGCTGTTGCGGATCTCGCAGGAAGTGGAAGACTGCGCGATCGTGCCACACATCGTAGGCTGCTTGCGGCAGGGAAGCCGTGAGGATATTGCCCTCCAGCCAGGTCACCCGTTCCGCCGCCTGCCCGAGACGCTGCCGGCTCCGGCCTAGAGCGACATCGGAGACGTCCAGCACCGTGACATTCCGGTAGCCGTTATGGATGAGATCGTCCACCAGGGTCGAGTGACCGCCGCCTACGTCGATAATGGATGCGTCCGTACCTGCCGCGCTCTGGATCAGCCGCAGCGAGGTCTCAAGGTGTGGCCGATACCAGCTCACTGCATCATGCGCGACCCGACCGTAAACCCCATCCCAATGCGCCTTTGCGTCCGGCGCTTCTTCATGAATCTGCATAGCTTGCTCCTCAGGCCGGGATGCACAGGCAACCCAGCCGGGACAGGGAACATATCCCCTGTTCCAATCGGAGATTATATGGGACTGACGAATTCTTCGCAGTGACTGTTATGCAGAGTGGCAATCGGGGGTTCCGATTCAATTTGCGCCACGATATACTCAAAATTGCTATGGCAACCGAAAAAACCTTCTACCTCGAGACCTTCGGCTGCCAGATGAATGCCCATGACTCTGAAAAGGTGATTGGCACACTCCAGCAGCAGGGTTACCGCCAGGTCGAGTCGGAAGAAGATGCAGGCCTGATCCTGTACAACACATGCTCCATCCGCGACAAAGCAGAGCAGAAGGTCTTCAACCGCCTCAACGACTACAAGAAGCTGCACAAGGCGGGCAAGCGGTTCGGCGTGCTGGGCTGCGTGGCACAGCAGGAGGGCGGGAAGATCTTCGAGCGCGCGCCCTATGTCTCCCTGGTTTCCGGCTCCGCCTCCTATCGCAAGCTGCCGGAGATGCTGGCGCGGCTGGAATCAGGCGAAACGCGCATTACCGGCCTGGACGACCGGCAGACCGACGAGACTTTTGAGACGGAGTTTACCGCCCGCCAGAACCCCTACCGCGGATACATCACGATCATCGAAGGCTGCGACAAGTTCTGCTCCTACTGCGTGGTCCCGTACACGCGCGGCAAGGAGCGCAGCCGGAGTTCATCTTCTGTGCTGGCCGAGGCGCGCCGCATCGCGGATATGGGTTATACCGAGATTCAGTTGCTCGGCCAGAACGTGAACAGCTATCGCGATGCGGAAGGGAAGTCGAGCTTTGCCGAGCTGCTGGCAAGCGTGGGACAGGTGCCGGGCATCCGTCGCGTCCGCTTTACCACCAGCCACCCCCGCGACTTCACCCGCGACATCGTCGAGGCCATCGACGCCGTTCCCACGCTCTGCGATCACGTCCATCTGCCGGTACAGTCTGGGTCATCGCGCGTACTCAAACTCATGGCAAGGGAATACACGCGCGAGTGGTATCTGGAGCGCATCAGTTGGATCAAGGCGGCCAGGCGACCGATCTCGCTCTCGACTGACATCATTGTGGGGTTTCCAGGGGAGACGCCGGACGATTTCATTGAGACTATGGACCTTCTGGCAGAGGTCGAGTACGATTGCGTTTTTGGATTCAAGTACTCAGCCCGGCCCAATACGCCTGCGCTGACAATGATTGACTCCATTTCGGAAGCCGAGAAGTCACACCGGCTCCAAGTGCTCCTTGACCGGCAGAGAGAGATTCAAAGGGTTAATTACTCGAAGCACCTGGGGCAGATCATTGAAGTAATGGTTGAGGGAATGAACCCTGCCCGGGGACAAGTAGCCGGGCGAAGCAGTCAGAACAAACCGGTGAACTTTACCTGCGCTCAGCCCATCGCCCCAGCTCCCGGCAGCTACGCGCAAGTGAGGATTACAGGCGCGTTCCCCAACAGTCTGGTTGGTGAAGCCGTCTAAGCAGGGTGGCAAAGGAGGAAGAAACATGGATATCGAGGTGAGAATACGCGGTTTAATGATGGACCCCGCAACCAACATGCCCATCGTTGTCCTCAAAGACGTAGCCTCGGATGCCGTGATGCCCATATGGGTTGGCATCTTTGAGGCGAACGCCATCGCCATCGAGATCGAGAAGGCCACCGCTCCGCGACCGATGACACACGACTTGACCAAAAATCTCATCCATTATATGAATGGAGAGCTGGAACGCGTTGTCATTACAGAGCTTAGGGACGATACATTTCTCGCAGCCTTGTGGATTCGTCAGGGAGATGAGCCGCTCGTAGTGGATGCGCGGCCTTCGGACGCGATCGCATTGGCGTTACGAGCGGATTGTCCGATCTACGTCGCGGAACAAGTCATGCAATCGGCCAAGCTCAACACGTCAGGGCCGCCCGAAGGACCCACCGCAGAGCAGCTGCGTGGCTGGCTCGAAGGATTGAATGACGAGGATCTAGGCCGGTACAAGATGTAGGGAAGCGCAATAGATTGCAGGGAACCTCTTCCAGGAGAACAGCTTACGTAGTTCTCTTCAAAGCAGTTACCCACGTTTTTACTATACAGAATATATGTTATCGGACGTGACGCAGCACTGCAAGTCCCTTGTCTCTGTCCACGAATTTGTCCTGGCGGCTGTCCAACTTCTCCTCAAGCGTCTTAGCCGCTCTATCCAATTAATGTGAGAAAAGTCGACAGCTAGCTGACCTGGCAACGAACCGGTGCGTGCGTTTGCTCGCGACGATCATCCCAACCCGTTTCAGGTTGTTCGTTGAGCGCGGATTGCGTCCTGACTCCGGATCGGTTCGGTGCAGGCCGACGCGCAGGTCAGAGACTTCCCTCCTTGCGCATTGCCTCTCGACCCGATAGCCGTTGCATGTCCTAAGTGACGACATGAACGCGCTGGCCAGTCCGTGATAGACGCTATATCTGGCAACCTCATCCGCGGTGTCCAATTTTTTTGACACTTTGTTGAACGATTTGGACAATTATCCGCCGGCTCTCGATTGGGATCTGATTTTACCCGTTCATTCACAGCATCTTACAATCATTTCGAGAGTGGATGGCTACATGCACCAATTCGTGCAGAAGCGCGGTTTCCAAAGTTAAGGCCGTGCATGAAAGGAAACGAAATGATTCCCATCAAATCCCTATTCGCTGGCACGTCAGTGGCCGCGCTCGCCCTCCTGGCAATTCTTGTATCCCCCCGAGTGGCTATGGCGGCACCCACTACTCTCGACAACATGCAGGCAGCGTTCAACGGCGAGAGCAATGCCCATGCCCGCTACCTTGCTTTTGCCAACAAAGCCGATGCAGAAGGCTATGGTCAGGTCGCGAGCATGTTCAGAGCGGCGGCTCGGGCGGAAGAAATTCATGCCTCCAACCATGCCGCAGTCATCAAGACAATGGGTGCCGTTCCGCAAGCAAAGATCGACGCCCCTGACGTGAAATCAACGCGGGAAAACTTGCAGGCTGCGATCAAGGGAGAGACCTACGAGCGCGACGTCATGTATCCGGACTTCCTGCGGAAGGCGAAGCTCGACAGGAACCGGGATGCAGTGAAGAGTCTCAACTTCGCAAAGACCGCCGAGGCGGAGCACGCGAAACTGTACACAGAGGCCCTGAACTCGCTTGATCAGCTGAAGGGCAGCAAGAGCGAGGCATTTTATGTCTGCCCGACCTGCGGCTTTACGGCTCGCACCCTGCCCCAGGAGAAATGCCCATCGTGCTTCACGCCCAAGGGAAAATTTGAAAAGGTCGCGTGACTCAGACACAGGTCCGCCGGCAGCTTGGGCGGCGGACCTTAGTTCTCGCAGTCAGGAGGCGCCACATGTTTGAACTTCCGCCAATACCCACATGGGACTCTCTGCATCCGCTCATCATCCACTTTCCGATTGCATTGCTCTTTCTGTGCCCGCTTTTCATTGGACTCAGCGCGGTCCTGACGCCTCCCAAAGGCAGGCCTTTCCTGATCGCCGCGTTAATTGTGCTTCTTCTTGGAACTGCGAGTCTGTTCATCGCCGCGTCAACGGGAAAGGCGGCCGGTGAGCTGGCGGACCGAGGAGGGCCAGTCGATTCGGTGTTGGCTTCCCACGAGGACCTGGCCTCGGAAACCAGGCTCATCTTTTCGGGTCTTTCTGCAATTCTGTTGGGCATGTTCTTCCTGCCACGCATTCTGCGCCGGCAGGAAACACGCATTTTCTCGACTGTTCTGCCTCTGGCATTCCTCGTGCTGTATTCCGTCGGGATCTTGTTCCTGGTGAACACCTCGCATAAGGGCGGCCTGCTCGTACATGAGTTTGGTGTACATGCGTTGCCTCCTGACGCTCGAAGTCAGCCGGAAGCGCGGTCCGTTGCAGCCGATACCGTGATGAACGAGAATAAGGACTAGGCAGTTGAGCAAGCGCGACCTGGCGATGTTTGAGACAGGCTCCGGGAAGGGTGCTGTGCGCGGCATGACGACGGTGAATGTCCCTTCACGCAGGTTATTGGAGCAGGAGTCATTCAAGAAGCAGCAGACGGCCTTCTGCGTTCTCACGCTCTTTGTAATTGCAATCCTCCTCCTGCTTCATACGCTCTTTGCCTCCCTGTTGGGCACGCCGTCAAGATGGGTAATCGCGCTCCTTGGTTTCAGCTTTTTTCTGAAAGTCGTGGAGTTGATCTGGCTGCAGGGGCAGACTGGTGGAATCACAGAGGGAACATTGCGCGTTGAAACGGCGCTCTCCATCGCGGGACTATTCCTCCTGGCGATCATACTCATCTTCCTTACAGACCGTGACGATGCTCCTTATTTCGTATTGCTGGCCATCCCTATCCTTCAGGCGGCGTATCATTTCGGCCTCGTTCCCACGACCATTACGATCGCCGGCGCAACGGGAGTGATCTTCTTCTGGATGCACCACTACTTTCAGGTTCATCCTCCGCCGCTGGCGTCTGAGTACCTTGAAGCCGGAATGCTTTCGGTTATTTTCAGCCTGATGGGATTTTTGGTGTGGTTCCTGGTGACTCAGCTTAAGCGACAGCAGGCCAGGCTCTCAGAGAACATGGCTAAGCTGGAGGCTACTCGGGAACAGCTCATCGTTGAAGAAAAGCTGGCAGCTGTTGGCAGGCTTGCCGGAAACATCGCTCACGAGATTCGCAACCCGGTCGCTATGATTTCCAGCTCTCTTGCCACGGCATCCAACCCCATCGTGGGACCCGCTGATCGCGAGGAGATGTTGCAGATCGCGGCAAAAGAGGCTGAGAGGCTTGCGCGCCTGACCTCTGAATTTCTTAATTATGCTCGCCCTTCCGCCCCGCAGCGCTGCCCCGTCTTCCTGGGTGACCTGCTTTCTTATACCGCTGACGTGGTCAAGGCCCACGCCGAAAGCAGATCCGTGGCAGTAGCTCTTTCCCTGACGGAGGAGGTCCGGATCGAAGCGGATTCCGCGCAGGTACAAGGGGCGCTCCTGAATCTCGTGCTGAACGGCATTGAGGCAACCAGTGCATCAGGTCAGGTGTCCCTGGATGCCTCTCGCTCCGGGCCGCTTGTGCAGATCAACATCATGAACAGCGGCGCGCCCATTCCAGACTCAGATTTGCCCCACATTTTTGAACCATTCTACAGTACAAAGCCGAATGGCACAGGCCTTGGACTTGCAATCGCGCGCCGCGTTGCGCAGGCACACGGCGGAGATCTCTGGGTCAGTTGCAACCAAGAGGGGCGTGTCGTCTTCTCCATGACACTCTCTGCTCTTCTGCATGAGGGAAAAGAGAAGGAGTAGCACATGGGCAAAGTGCTGATCGTCGACGATGAACCGAGCATGCGGCGTATCCTGTCGACCAACCTGCAAATGGATTCTCATGTAGTCGTCGAGGCGTCGGGTGTGCTGAACGCCAAGTCCATCCTGGCCAACGAGGATTTCGACGTTGTTATCACCGATCAAAAAATGGGCGACGGCAGCGGACTCGACGTTCTGCATGCAGTCCGGCAGGACGATCCAACGGCTTCAGTCATTTTCCTTACTGCTGTGGGCACGCTGGAGCTTGCAGTTGCAAGCATGCGGGAAGGCGCCTTCGACTTCCTGACCAAGCCATTTGTCCCGGATGCGGTAAAGGCAGCGGTAAGACGTGCCTGCGAGCGTACGGCGTTGTTACGCGAAAACGCCGTGCTCAAATCGGCGGTGCTGAAACTAAAAGGCCCGGATGAGATTTTTGGAGAGTGCGCGAACATTCGGGCTATCCGAGAGACCATTGCCCGCGTTGCGCCGAAGGATACGACGGTTCTGATTACAGGTGAGACCGGAACCGGCAAAGAACTCGTTGCCAGAGCCATCCATGAGAACAGCCTGAGAGCGAGCAAGCCATTCGTCGCCATCAACTGCGCCTCGGTTGCTGAATCTCTGATTGAGAGCGAGCTGTTTGGGCATGAGCGGGGCTCCTTCACCGGCGCGGATAAGATGAAGACCGGGCTGTTTGAGGCGGCGCACGAAGGCACACTCTTCCTGGACGAAGTTGCGGAATTGTCTCCTGCAGCCCAGGCAAAATTGCTCAGGTTCCTGGCCGACGGCGAGATTCAGCGCGTGGGATCCACAAAGGTACGGCACGTCGATGTGCGGGTCCTGGCTGCTACGCACCGCAATCTCAAGGAGCGTGTGCAGGAAGGGCTGTTCCGGGAGGACTTGTACTACCGGCTCGCGGTCTTGCCCATCCACCTGCCGCCCTTGCGCGAGCGACGCGAAGATATTGCAGGACTCTGTAACATTCTGTCGGCGAGAATCGCCCAGGATATGAAGGTGAGTCAGCGGCCACTAAGTCAGGCTGCGATCGCCAAACTGAGCCAATATCATTTCCCCGGCAACATCAGAGAGCTGCGCAACCTGCTGGAACGTGCTCATATTCTGGGACAGCAACCCGAGTTGCAGCCTGAAGATTTTCCGTTGAACACTGCGCCAGTGAACGGACCTGCGGCGGAAACAGACCTGAGCGCCGCACAGCTTGCACAACGCCTGCCACAGCATCTCGACCTTCGGGATGTCCTGGGACAGATTGAAATTGCTTTGATCGAGCGGGCGCTCGTCGCAACGGGAGGCGTGCAGGCTGAGGCAGCCAGGCACCTGAACCTTTCGCGCAGCGATTTGGGTTACAAGGTATCCAAATATGCTCTTGGCAATAACAATAAATAGCTAAGTGGCGGCGGATAGTTTTGAGCACACGCCCGTCAGGATGTGCCAGTCTACTGGCGTGCGGTGATGCCCGCAGCTTTCCAGCTCCGCAAGGCATTCTCAGACCGGCACATCGCGACATCAGCAGTTAGCCCTGGCGCTCGCGAAGCTCTCGGCGGAGACACTGCATCGACACGATTGGGAGTGCACCCTGGTGCACTCCCCGTTACTGCAGACGGATGAGTTCGTCGCCATGCAGCCGACGCACATCGTTGTCAGAGGGCGTTCCCGTAGTCACTTCTATTGCGACTACTCGCTCTGACCAGTTGAAGGTATTTCGAGCTTCTGTTCGAGAGCATCCGCCCTGGCCTTCGCCTTGTCATAATCAACAAAGTCGCGGATCATTTCGGCTGTCCTGCTCGCAAACTCGAAGTTCGCATGCACGTAGTCGCGGTAGGGCGGCATGTGAACCTTGCTTTGATTGGCATTCAAGTGCTCGATAGTAGAAGTCAGGTTGTCGGCCATGCTCCTCAGCAACGGATCTATCTGCCGGATTGCTTCCTGCTGCCACGGCGATCCCTCAGAGCTCAGGTCGGTCATCTGCTTGAGCAGCTTGCCGATCTCGTTGACATGCGTCTTGATCATTTCGAGCTTGATGGCATGTGAACGCCATTCGAGATTGGAACGCGTGAATGATTCAAGGGTAGCGCTGTCATCTTCTGCCTGGACAGCATGAGTCTTGGCTTCAGTCAGCAGGTTCGAGATCTGATCAGAATCCGCCTTCTGTGCCGACACGTAGGGTGAACCGATGAGCAAGACCAACGCGAGGGCGGTGATGCCCACCAAGATCCGATGAATCGATTGAGCTTTCATGGTTCCTCCATGGTACTGCGACACTATCTCGCAATAGTTGCTCAAGTAACAGCAATCCAATCGCCATGAATTTCCACCGCGCAAAACACTGAAACCAAATAACGTGGTTTCAGGTGCTTTGCTGTTGCGTCAAAGACTTTTGACTTCGATGTCAAAATGTTAGGACGAGGTACGGGCTAATATTGAGAACACGCGCGTTCAAGCCTTGACAATTGTTACCTGCGCGCGCGGCACCCGATTTACTGCAGACCTCTCGATCGCGGGCAGCCTGGCGGCGAACTGCACCAGAACCTAAGAGCAATCAATGTTATTTGAAGCTCCACACAACAATCGGAGTCGCTTTGGACGTGAATCGTAATATTGAATCTCAGACAGCAGCGGATGCGTTGATTAATATCGGGAAACGCACATCGCGCCATGTGATGCCGCCGACCATCGCTTCTCCTCCGGGGCGCCCTCTTTCAGGAAGTCATCGCCTTTTCTCGATCCTGACTTCCCCGCCTATCATCTTGCCCATTGGCCTTCCCCGCAACTTCGATACTTTGCAAACTACTGTCATCAAAGAATCATCAAGGGACGCTTTCCCAGCTGCAAGCAATGTATACACTTCATTTTGTTGAACGGCGGAACCAATAGTCCAGGCGAAATACTCCGCTCGCCTTGTCGTCGAGGTATGCAGGCTACCAAGCTCGGCTTGGGGCAATGATGTGAACAGTTGTAGTCTACGGATTCAACCGTGTCTTGCTGGTACTCAGCATGACCTGTCTCTCGGAGGTTATTCCCGTGCAACCTGCGCCAATTCGCAGTGAGGTCGCCAAGGACGGAGCAAGGACTAAGCCACCGTCAATGCGCGCAGCACCGAAATCCAGGTCCGCGATCGCAAGATGGCTCATGGGCGAGGGGCGTATGGACGAACAGGGAATGCGGACAAAAACATATCCCTGGTACCGGGTACTGTCTCTCACGGGGGTAGATTACTTCTCAACCCTCGGCTACCAGCCCGGAATCGCATTGCTCGCGGCGGGCGTTCTTTCTCTTCCTGCTACCGTTTTTCTGGTGGCCGTTACGTTGCTCGGCGCACTCCCTATTTATCGGGAAGTGGCCCGGCACTCCTATGTGGGCCAGGGCTCGATTGCCATGCTTGAGAACCTGCTGAGCGGCTGGAAATCGAAGATTTTTGTCCTGATTCTTCTTGGGTTCGCGGCTACCGACTTCGTCATCACCATGACCTTGTCGGCTGCGGATGCCGCGCGGCATGCGAGCGAGAATCCATATCTGTACCCGCTGCTCGGAGATGCGCACATGCGCATCACACTGGGACTGCTGCTACTGCTGGCGCTGGTTTTCCTGAAGGGTTTCACCGAGGCCATTCAACTGGCAACGCTTGTTACGGTTCCGTATCTTTTGCTGAACGTTGTCGTACTGTTGCGTTGCGTTGCAGAGATCGTACATCACCCGGAAGTGTGGAGCAGGTGGCATGCAGCGGTAACCGCGCGCGGCGATTGGACTGCCCTGTTGCTCGCCTCCGCGTTGATTTTTCCAAAGCTGGCACTTGGCATGAGCGGCTTTGAAACCGGCGTTTCCGTGATGCCGCTGGTTCAGGGCGCAGTAGATGATGACAGTCAAAAGGTTCCAGCCGGACGCATTCGTGCCACACAGCGCCTGTTGGCGACCGCGGCTTTGATTATGAGCGTCTTGCTCATGCTTTCAAGCGCCGTATCGACGTTGTTGATTCCGCCACAGGCTTATCGTATCGGCGGGCCTGCCGCAGGCCGTGCGCTTGCTTACCTGGCTCATCAGTTGCTCGGTAATGGCTTCGGGACAATCTACGACATCTCGACCATCGCGATCCTATGGTTTGCCGGGGCTTCGGCCATGGCTGGCCTGCTGAACCTGGTGCCTCGATATCTGCCCCGTTTTGGCATGGCCCCGGCATGGGCTGCATTCAGCCGCCCTCTCGTGATCGCCTTCTTCGGTGTAAATACGCTGGTCACGCTCATCTTCCATGCAAGCGTGGAAGCACAGGGCGGCGCCTACGCAACAGGAGTGTTAGCCCTCATGCTCTCTGCCGCCATTGCAGTGGCACTGTCGTTTTGGCAAGAGGCAAGATCTGGTGCTGATCAAAACAGGCACCCACTGCTCCAATGCGTGTTCTTTTGCATCGTTTCCGTTGTCTTCGCCTATACGCTGCTTGAGAACATCCGCGAACGGCCCAGTGGCGCCATTATTGCAAGCATCTTTATCCTGGCGATTCTCGTGCTTGGATTTGCAAGCCGCCACTATCGGTCCACTGAGATGCGGGTTTCAAGCTTCACTTTTGCCGATGCGGCATCTGAGTCTTTGTGGCCCAACGTGGCAGGAGGAAAGGTTAATCTGGTGCCCATCCATGATCTGCACCCGGCAACCCGCCGTAGAAAGGCAGCGGAAATCAGGAAGTTCTACCAGGTATCTGGACCATGCGCATTTGTTCACGTGAGCCTGGCGGACAACAGGAGCGAGTTTCTCTCTCCGCTGGTTGTACGGCTCAACAGGGACGGAGATGATTACTTGATTGAGGTGTCTCAAGCAGCGGCGATAGCGAACTCAATTGCCTATATCAGTGAAATCGCAAGACCAGTCAGCATTTTTGTCACTCTCACACGGCGCAACCTTACAAGCCAGGCTTTAAATTATCTGCTGCTCGGCGAAGGTGAAACCGGACTTATGCTCTACATGATTCTGGTGAAGTATTGGGAAGCAACCCACGAGCAGGATCTTCCGCAGATTTTTCTCATGAGCGAATCTCCCCATGGTGGAGCGACTGGTCCGCAACAGGGGTGAGGCCCGACACGCTCTGCGCAGACGGCCCCTTACGATACAGTAAGACAAGCCCGCATGACCTCAGCTTTAGTGATTGCATTCATCGGCGCACTGGTTTTTGGCGCTCATCTCTTTGTCGGGATGTTCGCAAAAACTCGTGTTCCTGATGTGCTGCTGTTGATTGTGATTGGCCTTCTCCTGGGCCCGGTAGGCCATCTCGTTACGCCTGCTCAGTTCGGCGGCGTGGGGCCCGTTTTCACCACGATTACATTGGTCTTTATTCTTTTCGAAAGCGGCACGGAACTGCACATCGGCACGCTTCGGAGCGCATTGAGCGGGACGTTTATCCTGGCGACGCTCAACTTCGTAGTGACAGCAGCGGTGGTGGCAGCAGCAGCATGGCGGCTTGCTCACCTTGGACCGATGCGCTCTCTTGTGATGGGCGCGGTACTTGGGGGAACCTCTCCGGCTGTCGTGATTCCGCTCTCTGCCCAATTGAAGATGAGGCGTGATTCCTCAACGATTCTCTTCCTCGAGTCTGCCGTCGGCGATGTGTTTTCCATCGTGATTGCCCTCGCGCTGCTTGACGGCATGCAGGCCGGCAACGTCCACTGGGGGCCTGTTGCGGGCAAGCTTGTCGCATCGTTTCTTATTGCAGCCATGCTTGGCGCGCTTGGCGCAGTGTGCTGGTCGAACCTGCTAAGCCGTATGCGGACCCTGCAAAACGGAATGTTTACAACAGCAGCGTTTGTATTTCTCATCTTTGGCGTAACGGAAATGCTGGGCTACAGCGGCGCCATCGCTGCGCTGGTATTTGGAATTGGACTCGGAAATGTGAACTGGCATGGCGCGCTGCTCTCCAGGAAATTTCCTTCTCTCGAACCGGTTGGATTGAATGAACACGAAAAGACATTTTTTGCCGAAATTGTCTTTCTATTGAAGATGTTTTTCTTCGTTTACATTGGGCTATCCATCCAATTCAAGAGCCTGTGGTGGATCACCTTTGGACTGACTGTAACGCTGCTCATTTTTATCGTGCGCATTCCCATTGTGCGATTCGGCGTGAACAAGGTAATTGCGCGGACCGATGCATGCCGAATGGCCGCGATGGCACCCAAGGGGCTGGCCGCGGCAGTATTGGCCTCAGTGCCGCTGCAACAAGGCATGCTGGGCGGCGACCTGATCCAGAACAGCACCTACGCCGTAGTGCTGTTCAGCATCATCCTGACTTCGCTCTTGATTTTCCTGCAGGACAGGACCTACATCGGCCGATTTTACGGGATGATTTTTTCAGGCTTCGGCAAGGAGCAAGCACGTGCCGCAGCAGCAGGGCCGATGGATGCAGGCAAATCAGAATACGGAGACTCCAAAGCAGCTTCCGCCAAGGAAGATCTGTAATTTCCGCACGCCGCGCTCAGTTACGGATCCCTGCCAGGAGCTCCTCAATCTCTGCTTTCTGCTGAGCAGTGACGGGAAGCAGCGGCAAGCGAGCGTGGCCGCCGAAGTAGCCGTTGAAGTCACAGGCGTACTTCACACCACCGATCCCCAACTCTGCCAGGATGCGCTGGTTTGGCCCGATCAGCCGCATCTGCTTCTCCTTTGCCAGCTTCAGGTCGTGATCCTTCCATGCAATATAGACTTCCTGACAGGCCTGAGGGGCGCAAGCGGCAAGGCCGAGAATCGCTCCCGCCGCACCCGCATCGAGTGAATCAAGCATTGTGGCGATCGAGCCTGTGAGCACCTGAAAGCCAACTTCCTTGATGCGCATCTTCGGCGGGGCCGTGGGCGGTGCTGTCCCAACGGCAGTGCCGCCGGCAAGTTCGCCAGCCGAAACAAACGTGGTGCTCTTCTCCGCGGCAGGCTTTAACATGCGCGCCGTGACTGCCTCAAAAACAGGCGTAACGGTGACTGTCCGCTGTGGCGCCGTGCGAGTGGCAGAGATCAGAGCCCGGATCTTGTCAATGCTCCCACTCGATTCTTTGATGCCGATAATGTTTGGGTGCTGAGCCAGCTCTGCGACCAATTCCACCGGGATGTCGTATGGAACACACCGGGGAATGTTGTAGAGCAGTACAGGCAAGGGCGAGCGGTCCGCCACACTGCGGAAGTAGGTGAGCACCGCCTGCGCAGACATCTGGCTCAAGTAGTAGGCAGGCGCGCGGACCAGCACCGCATCGTATTGGAAGCGCGCAGCCGTCTCAGCCAGCTCGCAGGTGGACCTCAAGCTCTCGCGCCCCACGCCTGCAATCAGAACTTTTTCAGGAGCTGCTGCTTCCGCCGCTGCGCGCAGCACGTCGCTTGTTTCTGCGTCATTCAGTGTGACCGCCTCGCCCGTGGAACCCAGTACCACCATGCCCGCTAGCAGGCTGCGTGAATAGCGCGCAATGTTGGCTTCGATCTTGCGGAAATAGACACGCTCATCCGCATAGAACGGCGTGGTAACGGCGGCGAAGACTCCTTCAATCAGCATGGCTATATTGTAGAGCCACAAGCCCATCGCCAGCAGAGCAAGGTTAAGCCCGGCTTATGCTCCGCTGGCCGCGTGCAGATTTTGCAATGCATAGACCGTTGTGTGGTGCTCCTGCATCGCCGCAATTCCCTCTGCCGCAGCCTGGGCAGCGGCAATGGTGGTAATGGTTGGGACGCGCGCCAGCACGGCTGCGCGGCGAATGGCCTTCTCGTCAAAGAAGGTATCCTGGCCGCGCGGCGTGTTGATGATGAGTTGAATGCGCTCGCCTTTGATCAGGTCCACGACATTGGGACGGCCTTCTTTGACCTTGAAGACTCGCTCCACCACCAGGCCTGCGTACTCCAGCACATTAGCCGTGCCTTCCGTGGCAACGATGTGGAAGCCAAGATGAACATAGCGTCGGGCGAGTTCGATGGCGGCCGGCTTGTCGTGATCATTCACGCTGAAGAAGACCGTGCCTTTGGTGGGCAGCAACTGGCCCGCCGAAAGCTGCGCCTTGGCAAAGGCCTCGCCAAAGCTGGCTGCCACGCCCATCACTTCGCCGGTCGATTTCATCTCCGGCCCAAGAACCGTATCCACGCCCGTAAACTTCGACCACGGGAAGACGGGCGATTTGACGTAGTAGTGGGAACCGATTTGCAGATCTTCGCCAGATGCGAGCTGGGCTGGGAGCAGCTCACGCAGTTTGCGTCCGGTCATCAGCCGAGCGGCAATCTTGGCCAGCGGAATGCCGGTCGCCTTCGAGACATAGGGCACCGTGCGCGATGCGCGAGGGTTGACCTCGATGACATAAACATGGTCCTTTCCGGCGGCGTCACGCTGGATCGCGAACTGGAGGTTGACCAGGCCGACTACTTTGAGTGCAAGAGCGAGCTTGCGCGTGTAGGTGCGCAGCGTCTCCAGCGTCTCCTCGCGAATGTCCACGGCAGGCAGCACGCAGGAGGAGTCTCCGGAGTGGATGCCCGCCTCCTCGATGTGCTGCATGATGCCGGCGATCATTACATCATCAGAGTCGCAGAGGGCGTCTACATCAACCTCGACGGCGTTTTCAAGGAAGTGATCGACGAGCACCGGCCGCTCCTGCGAGTACTCGACCGCCTCGCGCATGTAGCGGGCAACAGCCTCCGCATCGTATGCGATGACCATTGCCCTGCCGCCGAGCACGTAGCTCGGCCGCACCAGCACGGGATAACCGATGCGTTCACCAACAGCCAGCGCTTCTTCCACGCTGGTGGCCGTGCCGCCTGCGGGCTGCGGAATTTTCAACTCTTCGAGGAGCTTGCCGAATCGCTTGCGATCCTCGGCGAGATCGATGGACTCGGGTGACGTGCCAATGATGGGCACACCGGCTGCACGCAGCCGCTGCGCCAGGTTCAGCGGAGTCTGCCCGCCAAACTGCACAATCATGCCGATCTGTGCGCCGGATTGCGCCTCGTGATTGTAAACGGCAAGCACATCCTCAAGCGTGAGCGGCTCAAAATAAAGCCGGTCGCTGGTATCGTAGTCAGTTGAAACCGTCTCAGGATTGCAGTTGACCATAATCGTCTCATAACCGTCGTCCTTGAGCGCGAAGGCCGCATGGCAGCAGCAGTAGTCAAACTCGATACCCTGTCCGATGCGGTTTGGCCCGGAGCCTAGGATGATGATCTTCCGCGTTTGCGTCGGAGGCGCCTCGTCTTCTTCGTCGTAGGTCGAGTAGAGGTACGGCGTCATCGACTCGAACTCGGCCGCGCATGTATCCACCAGTTTGAAGACAGGCCTGATGCCTTTGCCTTCGCGCAGTTCCCTCACCCGCTGGATTCCGGCGTGACCTTCGAGCTTCCACTCGGTGGCGATGCGCTCGTCGCTGAGTCCTAGCCGCTTGAGGTGGCGGAGCGTATCGGTGTCGATCGTGTCGGGCGTTGTCTTTGCAATGCCGACCTGCGCCATGGTGACTTCACGAATCTGGTGCAGGAACCATGGGTCCATGCCCGTCAGGCGCGCCACTTCACGGACGCTGAGTCCTCGCTCAAACGCATAGCGGATGTATCCCAGCCGCTCCGGGCGCGGCGTAACGAGCATCTGCGTCAGGCGGCGTGGTTCCAGCACCTCGGCGCCGGTCTTCTTGCCCGTCTCCAGCGCGCGCCAGGCTTTCATCAGGGCTTCTTTGAAGGTGCG
Organism: Acidobacteriota bacterium; assembly: GCA_028876395.1. Taxonomy (GTDB): domain Bacteria; phylum Acidobacteriota; class Terriglobia; order Terriglobales; family Acidobacteriaceae; genus Telmatobacter. Next base: position 3,074 of record JAGWRX010000190.1, on the reverse strand, counting down.
CCCCATGGCCATCACTTCGCCCACCGATTTCATCTGCGGGCCCAGCGTGTCATCCGCGCCGGGAAACTTTTCAAATTGCCACTTGGGAATCTTGACCACGACGTAGTCGATGGTGGGCTCAAAGCAGGCGGGCGTCTTGCGCGTGATGTCGTTGGGAATTTCATCGAGCGTGTAGCCCACGGCGAGCTTGGCGGCAATCTTCGCAATCGGAAAGCCTGTGGCTTTCGATGCCAGCGCAGAGGAGCGCGAAACGCGCGGATTCATCTCGATGACGGTCATGCGGCCGTTGGCTGGATTCACGGCGAACTGCACGTTGGAGCCGCCGGTCTCAACACCGATCTCGCGCATCACGGCAATGGCTGCATCGCGCATCTTCTGGTACTCGCGGTCGGTGAGCGTCTGCGCCGGAGCTACGGTGATGGAGTCACCGGTGTGCACACCCATGGGGTCAAAGTTCTCAATGGAGCAGATGATGATGACGTTGTCCGCGAGGTCGCGCATCACCTCCAGCTCATACTCTTTCCAGCCCAGAACACTCTCTTCGATAAGGCACTCGTGCACGGGAGAGAGGTCCAGGCCGCGGGCGAGAATTTCCATCAGCTCTTCGCGGTTGTAGGCGATGCCGCCGCCAGAACCGCCAAGGGTGAAGCTGGGGCGGATGAGCACCGGAAAGCCGAGCTTGCTGGCAAATTCCAAGCCGTCGCGCAGGTTATTCACCAGCGCGGATTTGGACACGTCGAGGCCGATGCGAATCATTGCATCCTTGAAGAGCAGCCTGTCTTCGGCCTTCTTGATGGCTTCCAGCTTTGCGCCGATCAGCTCCACGTCGTAGCGGTCAAGGATTCCGGCATCGGCTAGATCAACGGCCAGGTTGAGCGCCGTCTGTCCGCCGACCGTGGGAAGCAGGGCAAACTTGCCCGAGCCGGGGGCGAGCATATCCGCTTCAATGCGAATGATTTCTTCAACGTACTCGCGTGTGAGTGGCTCGATGTACGTGCGGTCTGCCAGTTCCGGGTCAGTCATGATGGTGGCCGGATTGGAATTCACCAGCACCACCTCATAGCCCTCCTGCTTAAGAGCCTTGCAGGCCTGCGTGCCGGAGTAATCAAACTCCGCCGACTGGCCAATCACGATCGGCCCCGAGCCGATCACCAAGATCTTCTGAATGTCATTTCTGCGTGGCATGAATTCGCTCTTTGCACTTCTGATTTGATAGTCGTTTTTGCGCCATGCTTTCAAAGCACGCTTTTCTCGTTTTGCTTGCACTTACGCAAAAGAGCGGGGCAAATGCCCCGCCTTTGCTAACATTTTCCATCACTCATTGCTGGGTTCAAATTGTTCATCCCTTCCACTCCTCCATCAACTTACGGAAGTCACGGAACAGATAGTGCGAGTCATGCGGTCCGGGGGCGGCTTCAGGGTGGTACTGCACGCTGAACAAGGGCAGCGTCTTATGGCGCAGGCCTTCCAGCGTCTGGTCGTTCAGGTCGACGTGGGTCAGCTCCACCTCATTCGCGTTGATCGAGTCGGGATCGACGGCAAAGTTGTGGTTGTGCGCCGTAATCTCTACCTTCCCGGTGACGTTGTTGCGCACAGGGTGGTTGCCGCCATGGTGGCCAAACTTGAGCTTGTAGGTACGCCCGCCCAAGGCCAGGCCGGTGAGCTGGTGGCCAAGGCAGATGCCGAAGACTGGCACCTTGCCCATGAACTTGCGAATAGCGCGCACCGCATAGTCCACCGGCTCGGGGTCTCCGGGGCCGTTCGAGAGGAAAACACCGTCCGGCTTCAGGCCGAGCACGTCTTCGGCCGTCGTCTCCGCCGGAACCACAGTGATGCGGCAGCCTTCGCGGGTGAGCATCCTGAGGATGTTCTGTTTGATGCCGAAGTCATAAGCGACCACATGCAGGCGCTTCCCCGCGTTCTCGTCCTGAAAGTGCGCACCGGACAGCAAGGGATCGTCAGACTGGTTGCGGGGATCGCTTGAGTCAAATTCGTACATCGACTTGGTGGAGACGACGCGGGCCAGATCGGTTCCGTCCATCTTCCTGATGGATTTTGCCTTCTGGACAAGAACCTCAGGATTGGTTTCGACCGTCGAGATTACGCCCCGCATCACCCCGTGGGTGCGCAGATGGCGAACCAGGGCGCGTGTGTCGATTTCGGCCAGCACCGGGACGGAATACCGCTCCATGTACTCGTCCGTTACCTGTTCAGAGCGCCAGTTGGAACTGATAGGCGAGAACTCGCGGACGATCAGGCCCTCTATATACGGCCTGGCTGCCTCGTTATCTGCCTGGTTGGTGCCGTAATTACCGATCTGGGGATTGGTGAGAACGACGATTTGTCCGGCATAGGAAGGATCAGTTGCGATTTCCTGGTAACCGGTAAGCGAGGTATTGAAAACAACTTCACCCTGGCATTCACCAGGTGCGCCATAGCCATGGCCGCGGAAGATGCGCCCGTCTTCGAGCGCCAGGATCGCCTGCATCGCGTCTCCGGGGAGTGGATTCAATCGATTTTATCAGGTTTTGCAGCAAAAGGGTCGCGTTGAAAATCGGGGCCTACCGAACGACCCCGGCATCCCTGGCAGGCCAGTAGACAAAGACCGCTTTCCCGTAGATCAGATCCCGCTCGACCGGGCCAAATTCCCGACTGTCAGAGGAGATCGACCGGTGATCGCCCATCATGAAATATTCGCCCTCGGGCACGACCATTTCCGCCATGGATCGGCTGTCGCGATACTTCACGGGAACGTAGTTCTCGCGCATGAGCTGGCCGTTGAGCCAGACCCTGCCGTGGTCGATCCACAGCCGGTCGCCGGGGAGCGCGATCACCCGCTTGATGTAACTCTTCTCCGGGTCACGGGGATAATGGAACACCACGATATCGCCGCGCTGGATTGACTCGATGTGATAGACAAACTTGTTGATGAACAAGCGGTCGTGGTCCTCCAGCCGTGGCAACATGCTGGTGCCTTCTACGCGGACAGGCTGATAGAGAAAGGTGATGATCAGCGCGGAGATTGCTGCAGAGAAAAAGAGGTCGCGTACCCACAGGCCGATGCCTCCGGCTGT
>JAGWRX010000189.1 GCA_028876395.1 Acidobacteriota bacterium | reverse complement strand
CTGACCGCGTGGAATTTCTCGTAGCGGTCCTTGATGCCATTGATGATCTTGATGGCGTCGGCCTCGTTGGGCGGCGGCACCTTCACAGCCTGGAAGCGCCGCTCAAGCGAGCGGTCCTTCTCAATGGACTTGCGGTACTCCGCCGGAGTCGTTGCGCCGATGCACTGAATCTCGCCGCGGCTCAGCGCCGGCTTCAGAATGTTGGCCGCGTCCAGCGAGCCTTCGGCAGAGCCGGCGCCCACCAGCGTGTGCAGCTCGTCAATAAAGATGATGGAGTTCTGGTTTTCCATCAGTTCTTTCATGATGGTCTTGAGCCGCTCTTCAAACTGGCCGCGGTACTTGGTGCCGGCCACGATGAGCGACAGATCCAGCGCCAGCACGCGCTTGTCGGCCAGGAATGTGGGGACTTCGCCGTCGGCAATGCGCTGCGCAAGGCCTTCGACAATTGCCGTTTTGCCCACGCCCGGCTCACCGATAAGCACAGGATTGTTCTTAGTGCGGCGGCACAGAATCTGCACCACGCGCTCCAGTTCGCTATCACGGCCCACCAGAGGATCAAGCTGCCCGTCCATCGCTGCCTGCGTCAGGTCGCGGCTGAACTCGGCCAGCAGGCTGCTCTCGCGCTGGCGCTGCGTCTGCGGTGCCTTTTCCTGCGTGACGCGGGCCAGCTCGTCGCGAATCTGCGCCAGCTTAAGGCCGCGCTCCTGCAGAATCTCGGAGGCGAAGCACTTCTCCTCGCGCAGCAGACCCAGCAACAGGTGTTCGGTGCCGATGTGCTTGTGCCCCAGCCGCTCGGCTTCCTCTGCCGCGTAGGCCAGCACGCGCTTGCACTCGTTGGAAAGCGGCAGGTCCACTGACGTGGAAACCTTCTCGCGAATGGTGGTGTGGGCCTCGATTTGCTTGCGGATCGACTCCACCGAAGCATGCGAGCGCAGGAAGCGGTTGGTTAACGCCTTGTCCTCGCGCAACAGGCCAAGCAGAAGGTGCTCGGTCTCGATATAGGGCGAACCAAACTGGCTGGCCTCATATCGCGCGAAGAAGATCACGCGCCGTGCCTTCTCCGTATAGCGTTCGAACATTGTGTTCTCCCTTACAGCAGGCTTTCGGAGGAAGTAGCCGTCCGGTTCTTTCGCCGGCTTCAGCCCAACCCGCACGCGCCCTTCTTTTGACTACGCCGCCGGAGGCACCCTTGGAAAATCCCGTTTCTGCCCCGAACAGCCCTTTGGGATGGTTGCGAACCCTGTTCCGTCCGATTGTCCCCGGCCTTCGTGCTGCCCGGAAGACTCCCATCCTGCTCTCGCCGGCCTGGATGGGATTCGCACCCCGCTTTCCCAGACCCCTTACTTGAATCAGACTCAAAACTGCCCGGAACGGTGCATTTTCGTCATGCCTTGCCGGGGTAAAGTCCAGCCGGGGCCGATGCCCCTGCCACAGTAAGTCGCCCGCTCTCCAGGCGCAGAGTCCGCGTACAGCGCGCGGCCAGATCCGGGTTGTGGGTCACCACAATCGAGGTGAGCCCGTGCGTTGCGTGCAGCCGCTCCAGCAGATTAAAGACCTTTCCGGCGGTCATCTCGTCCAGGTCGCCCGTCGGCTCATCGGCCAGCAGCAGCCGGGGCGTGCCCACCAAGGCCCGCGCCAGCGCCACACGCTGTTGCTCGCCGCCGGAGAGTTCGCCGGGCCGATGGTCTGCGCGATCTTCCAGGTCAACCTCCTTCAGCCACTTCGCCGCCGCCGCCAGGGCCTCGCGCCGGGCTAAGCCGCGAGCCAGCAACGGCATGGCCACGTTTTCCAGCGCCGAAAACTCCGGCAGAAGGTAATGAAACTGCCACACATAGCCAATCTCGCGGTTGCGAAAAGCTGCCGCCTCCCGCTGCGAGAGACCGGCCACGTTGGTTGACGCGCAGTGTACAGTCCCCGCGGTAGGGGTATCAAGTGCGCCCAGAATGTGTAAAAGTGTGCTCTTTCCTGCGCCGGACTGGCCCACAATGGCCACCAGCTCGCCGGGGAGCACGTCTAAGTCCAATCCATGGAATAGGGTAAGGGATCCGCGCGCGGTCCGGTAGGTCTTTTCCAGACCTCGAACCTGAATGATCGGAGATGCCTCCGGCGCCCGCAACTCCGAGCCCCGCGTGGAGCGGGAGGCCTGGCTGGCAGCCGCTGAGGAGGTTTGGTTCATCCGGTTCCCTCTATTTTAACGTGACACAGGCTGGTTCTGTTCTGGCAATAGCGCGGGAGTTGTAACGGCGTCCGCGTTTGCCCTCAAGGCTTGACGGCTGGCCGCGAGACAGACCCTGGCGGAATGGCACCCGGATTGAGCCGTGCGATGCGCCCGTCCGGCCCGACAACGAACGGCAGTGAGAGCGCGTTCCAGTTGCCGTTGTCCAGCGGCTGCCATGTCTTGCCGTCGTCGCGGCTGATGTCCGAGCCGTTGGTGCCGACGGTGATCCAGAGTTTGAGGGATTCGCTCCACTGCGCGGCGGAGCGATAGCCGTGGGGTGGCGCCGTGGAAGAGTGCCAGGTTTTGCCACCGTCGGTGGAGTAGGCGGCGGTGCCGGTCGAATCGTTAGGTTTGAGGTAGTCACCGCCGACAGCGACACCTTTCCAGGGCATCACGGAATCGGTAAACGCAATTGAGAACACGCCCGACGATTCATTGCTATGGTTGATTGGCACCTCCGCACTGAGGCACGGCTTCCTCGGATCATATTGCTGAAGAAGCGAGATAACTACGCGACCGCCGCCTTTCCCACCGGTTGCAAGAATAAAGCTTTCGAACCCTGATACGACAACCGAAGAGTTGCTCGCAGCGAAAATCGATTCACCTGGACGAGCGCCACAAAGGCTTAGCGTGGGTTCCCAGTTGAACCCCGGCGTCAGAATAGTGCCATCGCGGGTGTCAAAGTGCCCGTCAACCGGATCGCCAACGAGCAGGACGTAGTTCGGCGTCTTCACGTCTCCATAGGTCTCGCGCGGATGTATCACTGCGTCCCAGAAGCCTTCTTTGCTAGTGTTTTCCACCACCAGTTTCCACGTCCTGCACCCGTCCTCCGTCTTATACAGCCGGCTCTTATCGCCTGGACCCGACGCCATCACAATCGCCGTCTGCGCATCCCAGGCCTGCACGCCGCGAAAATCCAGTGTCGGCCCGTCTGTCGCTGCGTCCGGCACGGCGCACTTCTGCCAGTGCGCGCCGCCATCGGTGGTGCGCAGCACGGTGCCGCCCGTGCCGCTGGCCCAGGCCACCATTCCATTTGTCCCATCCACCGAATCGATTCCCCGCAGCCCCGCCGTCGTGCCCGATTCCTGCATCTGCCACACATTGGCAGGCTGGGCCGTGACTGGCAGGGCGGTTACCACCGCCACCACGGCGAACAGCGCGAAGTATCGCAAGCTCTTCATGCCACGCAGTATAGAACGGCGCTCACACTGCGGTACGCTGCGGCCCGCGCGTCGCGCCGGCTATTCCCAAACATGGGAAAATCGATTCAGTGGCGTAGATCACAGAACTCCTCCGCCCTCTCCGTTTAAAACGGACTGATACCGTGAAAGCATTCAAGACAATTTCATCTCTGGCGCTGGCAGCCGTCCTCGCGGCGGGCACGTGCGCGGCATCGGCGCAGCAGTCTTTCTACGGGCAATTCAGGGCGCGTAATACCGACATGACGGCCGTGCAGCCCTCGTGGATGGGGCCGCTGATCCAGCCCGATGCGCGGCTGGCGCAAGCGGTGCGGTTCTCCGTCGCCAATCAGCACGCCCCCGGCGAGCACATCTTTATTTATGGCGGCAACCACGGCATCTCGACCATCATCGGCAATCGCGTTCAGTGGGATCTGGACCCGCCGTCGTATTTCCGCAACCACTCCGCCGCCTTCAAGGACGGCTTTGGCAACGCGGCCACGCAGTTGAAGTACCGCATCGCCTCAGGCAACGCCGAGCACGGCAACTTTGCGCTGACGGCGATTACAAGTTATGGCTTTGCACCGCGCGCGTACGAGAACTTCATGCTCACCAGCTATTTTGATCCGAAGATTGCGGCCGGCATCGCACGCGGCGGGTTCGATGTGCAATCCACCATCGGCGGCCTGTTGCCCACGGGCAAGATTGCGCAGCAGGGCCGCCTCATCGAATGGAACGTGACCGGGCAGGTACACCCCACCGCACACCTCTGGTTCGACGTGGAGAACAACGCAGCCTTCGTCAAGGGCAGCATCTACGACGGCAAGATGCAGAACTTTATGACGCCGGCGGCCTTCTACATGATCCGGCGGAAGAGCTGGGAAGCGTCGCATCCCGTCCTGGTGCTCGACGGCGGAATGCAGATTGCCACGTCGCACTTCTCCTTCTACAACCACAATCTGATTACCGAGGCGCGCATCCTCTTCTGACGCGCGCCAGGCCCTTGCGAAGCAGAGCGCCTCAATATTCGATCTTGTCGGGCGAAGCAATCCAGGCCGCAAAGCTGACCCATGCCTCATCTCCCAGCATCTGCGTGGTCGGCAGCGAGCGGGCGCTGCGGTCCCGGCGAAATTCGTCGTAGAGGAAGGCGTCGTCAAACCCCGCGCGCGCGGCGTCGGCGGCACTGCATCCGTAGTAGACGGCGTCCAGGCGCGCCCAGTAGGACGCGGCAAGGCACATGGGGCATGGCTCGCAGCTGGTGTAGAGTTCGCAGCCGGTCAGCGTAAAAGTTGCCAGCGCCCGGCAGGCTGCGCGGATGGCGTTGACCTCGCCATGCGCCGTCGGGTCCAGCGCCGCGGTCACTGAGTTCGCGCCCTCGCCGATGATCCTTCCGTTGCGCACAATGACGGCTGCAAATGGCCCGCCCTTGCCGGTTAAAACGTTCTCAGTTGCAAGCGCGATGGCGCGGCGCATGAATTCCGGTTTTGGTTTATGAAGCATTAGGTCTTGCTCACTGCCTCCCTGAGCGGCGAAAGTAAACTCAGTATGTCACAGGCATTTCGCTCAACCCGCGTTCTCACGCCGCAGGGACTCAAGCCTGCAACGCTCATCGTGGAAGATGAGCGCATTGCAGATGTGCGCGCGTGGGACGACGCGCAGCCGGCGGGCAAGCCGCACGACTTTGGCGACTCCATTCTGTTGCCCGGACTGGTGGACACCCACGTGCACATTAACGAACCGGGCCGCACGGAGTGGGAGGGCTTTTGGACCGCCACGCGGGCTGCGGCGGCGGGTGGCGTAACAACTCTGGTGGATATGCCTCTGAATTGCGTGCCCGAGACTATCAGCGTGGATGCGCTGGAAGCCAAGCGCGCCGCTGCGCAGGGAAAGACGTGGGTGGACTGGGTTGCGTGGGGCGGCGTGGTGCGCGGCAACGCCGACGCGCTCAAGCCGATGGCCGCCGCGGGCGTACCGGGCTTCAAGTGCTTTCTGGTCCACTCCGGCATCGACGGCTTTGCGTGGGTGGATGAGCCGGACTTGCGCCTGGCGCTCGACAAACTTCGCGGCACCGGCCTGCCCCTGCTGGCGCATGCTGAGGTGGCCGGCCCGGTGAACGCGGCGACCGAGGCGTTGAACGCATCGCAGGCTGACTGGCGCACGTATGCCACCTACCTGGCCTCGCGTCCGGATACGTCAGAGGTCGAAGCGATTGCTCTGCTGATTCGATTGGCCGAGGAGTTCCAGACGCTAGTACACATTGTGCATCTGGCCAGCGCCCAGGCCCTGCCCCTGCTGGCCGGGGCGCGAAAGCGCCGAGTGCCCATCACCGTGGAGACTTGTACGCACTACCTGTGGTTCGGCGCCGAGGAGATTCCCAATGGCGCGACGGAGTTCAAGTGCGCGCCGCCCATTCGCACGGCGGCCAATCGCGAAGCGTTATGGAACGCGTTGCGCGAAGGCCTGATCGACATGGTGACGACAGACCACTCCCCATGCCCGCCCGCGATGAAAGGCCGCGGCGAAGGCCGTTGGGACCGTGCGTGGGGCGGCATCGCAGGCCTGGGCCTGGCCTTGCCGGTAATGTGGACCGCCATGGCTCGACGCGGCATCGGCATTGCAGATCTGGGCCGATGGATGGCCACGGCGCCCGCGCAATTGGCCGGCTTGACAGGCCGGAAAGGCGCGCTGGCCGCAGGCGCCGATGCGGACTTCGTTGTCTTCGACCCGGACATTCAATGGACTGTAACGCCAGAGCACCTGCACTTTCGTCATAAGCTCTCGCCTTACGTTGGCGCGAAGTTGCAAGGACGCGTACTGGAAACCTGGCTGCGCGGCCGGGCAATCTTCCGCAAGGATGGGTTCCTGGGCGAGCCGTGCGGCAGAGAGTCGGTGCGCCGATGAGAGACCGTGCGTTGCGTGCGATTGCCGAATGCCGGCACATTGCCGCCATGACTGAGGATCCGGGGCGCATTACGCGCCGCTATCTCACTCCGCCCATGCGCAGCGTACATGCACATCTGCGCGCTCGCATGGAAGCGATGGGCATGCGCGTGAGCGTGGACGCGGCCGGCAATCTGCGCGGCGTGTGGCAGCCGCTGCATGCGAGCGGCCGGCGGCTGCTGATGGGCTCGCATGTTGACACGGTGCCCGATGCGGGCGCATTCGACGGCGTACTCGGCGTGGCCCTGGCCCTGGAGATGGTCGCGGTGGCGCAGGAACTCGCGCTGCCTCTTGCCATCGAGGTGATTGCCTTTTCTGAGGAAGAGGGTGTGCGCTTCGCCGTGCCATTCATCGGCAGCCGCGCAGTCGCCGGGCGCATTGAGACTGCGCTGCTCGCGCTCAATGATGCGGAGGGCATCACGCTGGAGACCGCAATCCGCGACTTCGGCCTCGATCCCGGCCAGATGGAAGAAGCAGTGGCAGGCGAGGGTGCGCTTGCGTTTGTCGAGTTTCACATCGAGCAAGGCCCGGTGCTTGAGGCCGAAGGGTTGAGCCTCGCGGCTGTCACTGGAATTGTGGGCCAGACGCGGTTGAGCGTGGAGTTCACAGGCCAGGCGAACCACGCCGGCACCACACCCATGCACCTGCGCCGCGATGCGCTTGCCGCCGCAGCCGAGTGGATAACGGCCGTGGAAACACTGGCCCTGCACACGGAAGGGCTGGTGGCCACCGTTGGGAAAATCTCTGTTGCGCCAAACGCAGGCAACGTCATCCCCGGCACAGCGCTAGTGAGTATCGATGTACGTCATCTGCACGACAGCGTGCGTAAAGAGGTAGTCGATGCGCTGCTCGCGCAGGCTGAGGCGATTGCCGCGCGCCGCGGACTGACGCTGCAATGCACTCGCCAGGTTGATCAGCCGGCTGCGCCGATGGATGAACGGCTGACCGCGTTCCTTGCAGAGGCGATCGAAGCCGCCGGCCTGCCCGTGAAGCGGATGCCGAGCGGCGCGGGCCACGACGCCATGGTGATGGCGTCCCGCATGCCCGCGGCGATGCTCTTCCTCCGCAGCCCCAGAGGCATCAGCCATCATCCCGCCGAGACCGTCCGCGAAGAAGACGTCGAGGCAGCACTGCATGTGGGCCGCAACTTTCTTGCACGGTTGGCCGCGGAGATTGGTTAGAATCGAGCAACGCATTTCGCATTTCATCGAAGTTCCCCTTGGACGAGGTCGCATTTGCATCATCTGGGAGCAACACGAAGCAGCCTGAAGGCCGATCACCTGCTGCAAACGCCGGACACATTCATCCGAACGCCCCTGCCCGGCGCGGAGGGCGTGGTGTTCATCGTTCACGCAGCGCCGCAACTGGGCGCCCGATTCACTCAGATGACCGCGGAGTTTGCGGCAGGGGGTAGCCTCGGACCCGCCCCGGCACAGCGATTCATCTACGTGATTGAAGGCAATCTGGAATTGAACGCATCAGGCAGGCTGCATGTTCTTTCCGCGGGCGGCTATGCCTATCTGCCTCATGACGTGTCGCACACTGTGCGCGCAACAAGCGCTTCGCGCGCGGTGATCATCGAAAAGCGGTATGAGCCGCAGGCTGGAGCAGCCGCGCCGGAAATCATCGTGGGCGACGAAGCGGCCGTCAATCCCGTCGCGCTGATGGGCGACAATGCGCTGCGCGTGTGTTCGCTGATGCCCGATGGACCCGCGTACGACTTTGCCATCAACACCATGACCTACGATCCCGGCGCGGCCCTGAGCATGGTCGAGGTTCACGTCATGGAGCACGGCCTGCTGATGCTTGAGGGCGGAGGCATTTACCGGCTCGGCGACTCGTGGTATCCCGTGCAGGCCGGCGACTTCATCTGGATGGCGCCCTACTGCCCGCAGTGGTTTGGCGCGCTGGGCAAACGCCCTGCAAAGTACCTCATTTATAAAGATTGGCGCAGGCATCCGCTCAAGGCGCAGGCCGGAGCATAGAGCATGGATACTCAGCCACCAATCAAGATCGACGGACTCATCAACGAGTTGAAAGCCCTTGCGCAAATCTCTGAAGCAGAGCCGCCGGTGGTGACGCGCGTGGTCTTCAGCGAAGCTGATTTGCGCGCGCGTGCCTATGTGAAGAGCCTCTGCGCCCATGCGGGACTCGCAGTGCATGAAGATGCCATCGGCAATACGTTCGCGCGTTGGCCTGGCACTGACCCCGGGCTTGCGCCGGTGGGCACCGGGTCGCACATCGATGCGATTCCCAATGCTGGCCTGTATGACGGATGCGTGGGCGTGCTGGGCGGGCTGGAGGCGATTCGCGCCTTGCAGCGTATCGGGTTCGAGCCGCGCAGATCAATCGAGCTGGTCATTTTTACGGCAGAAGAGCCGACCCGCTTTGGCTTGGGCTGCCTGGGAAGCCGCATGATGGGCAGCGTGCTCACGCCTCAGCAGGCGCTTGCATTGCGCGACAAGGAAGGCCGCGGCCTGGACGAGTTGCGCGCGCAGGCAGGCTTTGCCGGAGCGCTTGAGTCCGTTGCACTGCCTGCCGGACGCTTTCATCAATTTATCGAGTTGCACATCGAACAGGGCCCGCTGCTTGAACAGGAAGGAATCGACCTCGGCCTCGTCACAAGCATTGCCGCGCCTGCCAGCCTGCGTGTCGTGATTGAAGGCGAAGGCGGCCACGCCGGCGGCAAACTTATGCCTGGCCGCAAGGATGCGCTGACTGCAGCGGCAGAGTTGATTCTGGCGCTTGAAGCTGCAGCCAAATCCAGCGGCGCCATTGACACCGTAGCCACCGTGGGAGTGTGCGAGGTCTTCCCCGGCGCGGTCAACAGCATTCCGTCGCGCGTGCGCCTGGAAACGGACATCCGCGACACCGATGGCGTCCGCCGCGATAGCGTGCTCGACGCTCTGCGCAGCGCATGCCACGACGTCGCAGGCCGGCGAGGCGTAGCCATCACCACGGAGCTGGTCAACGCCGATCCGCCCACCACATGCGACACAGCCATATTGTCGGCCATGGAAGAAGCGGCGATGGAAGCAGGTCGGACATACAGGAAAATGGTGAGCCGCGCCTATCACGACTCTCTCTTCATGGCTCGCGTAGCGCCCGTTGCCATGCTCTTCATTCCCTGTCGCGGCGGCGTTAGTCACCGGCCCGATGAGTACGCTGCGCCTGAGTGGATCGAGAGCGGCGTGCAGGTGCTGGCTCGCACTCTGGCTCGTCTCGCCAGCTGAATCATGCGCTTTGCAGCTTTCCCGCGCTGTTGTATGCTATCCCTCAACCCGCTGGAAGTTTCGCGGCTTCCCCAACCATGACCACGCATGCGACAAACCGCATCGTAGGCTCTTCCGTACCTCGAAAGGAAGGGGTGGATAAGCTCCTGGGCCGCGCGCGCTACGTGGACGACATCGACCTTGAAGGCATGTGGCACGGCGCAACCGTCCGCAGCACCATTCCGCGCGGGCTCATCCGCTCCATCGGTTTCGACCGCAGCATCAACTGGAGCGAGTTTGCCGCCGTCACCGCGGCTGATATTCCCGGCAGCAACCACATCCAACTCATCGCGGCCGATCAACCCTGCCTCGCCGATGGCATGGTGAATCACTGCGACGAGGCCATCCTTCTGATCGCGCATCCGGACAAGCACAGGCTGCGCGAGGCCGTGAATGCCGTGCATATCGAATACGAGCCACTGCCGCCTGTGTTCACAATCGAAGAGAGCGAGCGGCAGAATGTGATTGTGTGGGGCGCGGACAACCTGCTGAAGAATTTTCTGCTTGAGAAGGGCGACGTGGACTCAGTCTGGTCAGGCGCCGCGCACATTGTCGAGGGCGAGTACCGCACCGGCGCGCAGGAACATCTTTACATTGAGAACAACGGCGTCATCGCGGAGTATACCGCGGAAAGTGGCGTGACAGTCTGGGGCTCGCTGCAGTGCCCCTTTTATGTGCACAAATCTCTGCTCGCGGTCTTCGACCTGCCCGAGGACAAAGTGCGCGTCATCCAGACCGAAACTGGCGGGGCCTTCGGCGGCAAGGAGGATTACCCTTCCACGCTGGCCGCTCATGCTGCTCTGCTGTCCATGAAGAGCGGACATCCCGTGAAGATGGTCTACGACCGCATGGAAGACCTGGCCGCCACCACCAAGCGCCACCCCTCACGTGTACGCCATCGCACCGCACTTGACCATGAGGGCAGGCTCCTTGCCATGGACATCGACTTGGCTACCGATGGCGGCGCCTATTCCACGCTCTCCTCCACCGTTCTTTCGCGCGCCACACTGCACTCGCCCGGTCCGTATGTGTGCCCCAACGTGCGCGTCCGCTCGTGCGCCTGGGCCACCAACACTGTCCCTTATGGAGCGTTTCGCGGTTTCGGTGCGCCCCAGGCGGTGTTTGCCATTGAGCGGCACATGGATGAGATTGCCGCCGCCATCGGCCTCGATCCGATCGAGTTACGGCGCAGAAATTTTCTTCACGACGGCGATACCACAGCCACGGAACAGGTCATGCGTGAGCCCGTGATTCTGGATCAGTTGCTTGATCGCGCACTTGCGGAGAGCGACTATCACGCCAGGCGCGCGCGGTTTGCGCACGAGAACGCAAGCAGCCCGATCAAGCGCGGCATGGGTATCGCCGCTTTCTATCACGGCTCCGGATTTACAGGATCAGGCGAGCGCTACCTGAATTCACTGGCCGGAGTGGATGTGACGCCCGATGGCAAGGTTCGCGTGCTGGTATCGAGCACCGAGTTCGGCCAGGGCACCAACACGATTCTCACGCAAATCGCAGCCGAAGCAACGGGGCTTGGTCATGAAGATGTAATCATGGCGCCGGCCGACACCGGCATTGTCCCGAACAGCGGGCCCACCGTGGCTTCGCGCACCGCCATGGTGGTTGGTCGCCTGATTGAGCGCGCCGGCTTGCAGCTTGTCTCCTTGTTGCGCGAACACGCGGGGCTGGGCGCGCACTACTCGCGCGCTGACTTCTTTGCTGCCTGTGATCGCTATCGCGCAGTGCAGGGCGCAGTTGTTTCGCTCTGCCGCTACGAAGCGCCGCCCGGCGTCTTCTGGGACGATCAGAAGTATCGCGGTGAGGCCTATCCCGCCTATGCGTGGTCCATTCACGTCGCGCAGGTGGCAGTGGACACCGTAACGTACTCTGCCGAAGTCGAGGAGTTCTGGGCTGTACAAGAGGCTGGCCGCGTGCTCAATCCCGTGCTGGCCGGTGGTCAGGTTGAAGGCGGAATCGCGCAGGGGATCGGCTATGCTCTCTATGAAAAAGTCCTGCTGCAGAATGGCCACATGGCAAACAATCAGATGACCAACTACATCATGCCAACAGCCGAGGATGTGCCTCCGATTCACGTGTACTTTGAGGAAGTTCCATTCAGCCATGGCGGTTATGGCGCCAAGGGCATCGGCGAGTTGCCTCACGACGGTCCCGCGCCCGCCATTCTGAACGCCATTCGAGACGCCACCGGCGTACGCTGCAACACAATCCCGCTGTTACCCGAAGATCTGTTTCACAAGCTCGCGGCTGGCCAGACAGTGGAGGAGGCAACAGCGGTATGAATGCAGGCCGGTCCTTCATCGAGATGACGATCAATGGCGAAAAGCGCACCGTGCAGGCGCCACCCATGAAGCGGCTGCTCGACGTTCTGCGCGAGGATCTGCATCTCACGGGGACCAAGGAAGGCTGTGGAGAAGGCGAGTGCGGCTCCTGCTCTGTGCGCATGAACGGCGAACTGGTGAACAGTTGCCTGGTTCCCGTACTGCAGGCGGAAGGCGCTTCGATCCAGACGGTTGAAGGGCTTGCATCGAACGGCAAACTGCACCCGCTGCAACAGGCTTTCCTTGATTGCGGCGGCGCGCAGTGTGGCATCTGCACACCCGGCATGTTGATGGCCGCCACGCAATTGCTCGCGCACAATCCTCACCCGAGTATGGCGGAAATTCGCGAGGGGCTTGCGGGCAATCTCTGCCGCTGCACTGGGTTCATCCGCATCTTTGAGTCCGTGATCGCCGCGGCCGCACAAGACGTCGAGCAGCAGGCGCAGGAGACACCCCATGCGCGGTAATCCGGATGCGCATGAACTCGTCGCTCCCGGCAGCCTGCCTGCCGTGCTCGCCATGCTTGCCGCTTCGCCGGGCGAGTGGACACCGATTGCCGGCGGCACCGAACTGATGGTGGCGCACGCCGCCGGAAAACTCGAAGCAAGAAAGCTCGTGAGCCTGTGGGGATTGCCCGGCCTGCGCTTTATCGAGACGTCACCAGAGAGCATCGTCATCGGCGCAGGGACAACGTTTCGCGATCTGCGCGCCGACTCTACAATCGCCGCGGAGTTCTCTCTGCTTGCCAGGGCCGCAAGCTGGATTGGCTCTGTCGCAAATCAAAGCCGCGCCACGCTGGGCGGCAATCTTGTGAATGGCTCGCCAGCTGCCGACTCTTCACCGGCACTGCTTGTCTATGATGCAGAACTTGAGCTCATTTCGGTGCGCGGCAGGCGGCGCATCGCATACGCGAAGTTCCACACGGGCTACAAGCGTAACGTACTCGCCGCGGACGAGTTGCTCTTTGCGGTCCATCTGCCCCGCCGATTCGCGCTTCATCAGCAGTATCTGCGTAAAGTGGGAACGCGGCGCGCCATGGCGATCTCAAAAGTTGCGCTCGCCGCCACGGCTTCAATGGAGGTGGGCGTTGTGAGCGAGATTCGTCTGGCTGCCGCCAGCCTTGCGCCTTTCCCGGCGCGACTCCATCAAACCGAGGCTGCGCTCCTGGGGCATGCGTTAAATCCTGAAACGATCAATACCGCGCGCCATACACTGTTGGCTGAGGCGCAGCCCATCGACGACATTCGCTCCACCGCCGAGTATCGGAGGCGCGTGGCAGTCAATCTCCTCGATGAGCTTCTGCTCCAGTTGCAACCCGAAAGGCGATCGCAATGAATCCAACACTCGCGGCATGGAACAAGTCTGATGCTGCTTCAGCGCTCGACGCGATGCTCGCCTGCTGTGGCGCGCGCAAATGGGCCGAGGCCATGACCGCTCTGCGTCCCATTGCCAGTGTGTTGGATTTAAGTCAGGCCGCGGATCGCGTGTGGAACACGATGGAAGAATCAGACTGGATGGAGGCCTTTGCGTGCCACCCGCGCATTGGCGAGCGCAAGGCCGCGCTGGCCACGGCCCAGTCGACTGCGTGGTCGCGGCAGGAGCAATCTTCTGTAACGATGGCTGAAGAGACCGTGGTGGCTGAGCTGGCGGAGGGCAATGCGCTCTACGAAGCGCGTTTCGGCTTTACTTATATTGTCTGCGCAACCGGCAAAGGCGCTGAGGAAATGCTCGCCATCCTGAAGCGCCGCCTGGGAAGCAACCGCGCAGACGAATTGCGCGAGGCTACCGAGCAGCAGCGCCAGATTATGCAGATTCGTCTGGGAAAGTGGCTCGTCGAATGAGCAGAATATCAACACACGTTCTCGATGCGGTTCTCGGCAAACCAGCCGCTGGCATTCCCGTGAAACTGGAAAGAAAAGAAGGCTCTGCCTGGACAGAACTCGCAGCCAGCGCAACCGATGCTGATGGACGTTGCCGCGACCTGGCGCAGGATGCAAAGCCGGGCATCTATCGTCTTATATTCGATGCCGTCGCGTACCTGCGGCAGAAGGACCGCACGAGCATTTACGAGGAGATTTTTATCACATTCATCTGCGACGGCGAGACGCATTATCATCTCCCGCTTCTATTGAGCGATAACAGCTACACAACCTACCGGGGAAGCTGAATCAATGGCAAGACTGGGCGCAAATCGTTATGGGAAATCGCGCGTGCGGCTGTCGCGCATCACGCGGCATGCAGACCGCCACGACTTCAATGAGTGGACGGTACACGTTCTCTTGCATGGAAACTTCCAGAGCAGCTTTACTGAAGCCGACAACAGCAAGATCCTCCCCACGGACACGATGAAAAACACTGTCTACTATGTGGCCCGCGGCTCAAAGGCCACGACCATCGAGGAGTTCGCCATGGAGTTGGGCGACTATCTGCTCCATCACAATCCCCAGGTCTCAAAGACCACCGTGGAGATTGAGGAGAAACCCTGGCAGCGCATGATTGTGGATGGCATTCCTGACGCAACAACCTTCAAGCTGTGCGGACCGGACGTGTACACCGTCTCTGCGATTCGCGTAAGGGATGGGGCGTGGTCCATCACCTCCGGGGTGAAGGGACTGACAATCCTGAAGACCACCAGGTCGGCCTTCACCGGCTACATAACGGACAAGCTGACCACGCTGAAGCCGGCCACGGATCGCATCTTCGGCACAAGCGCTACCGTCACGTGGGAATACTCATCGGCATCGCCCAACTACGCCGGGACGCGAGAAAGAATCCTCTCCGCTCTGCAAAAGGAGTTTGCGGCGCACAACAGCATGAGCGTGCAGCACACGCTCTTCGATATGGGGAGAGCCGCGCTGGAAGCGGCTCCCGAGATTGCGCGCACCACACTCACCATGCCCAACCTGCACCATCTTCTGGCGGACCTGAGCCCTTTCGGCCAGGACAATCCCAACCATATCTTTGTGCCCATCGACGAGCCGCACGGCTACATTGAGGCCACCGTCGAACGATAGTGCCTATTTGAGCTGCGCCAGGTCGTCGGGTACGTCAATGTCCACTTCGCCGCCGTCGAACGGCAGCGTAATCACAGGGCAGAGCGGCTGCGCCAGCAGGGAGCGCGCGCCCTTCTCGCCGCGAAGCGAGCGCAGCGCGGGAAACAAGGCGCGGGGGAACACAGCGGGGACGCCTTGAATGCCTGCGTATACTGACGTGACGATGCAAGGCGCATCCTGTGCGGTAAAAGTCTCGATCAGCATTCTCAGATGCTCGGCGCTGAGGCGCGGCTGGTCGCAGCCCATCAGCAGCACGCCAGTTGCCTGAGGCGCATGCGCATCCACGGCCTGCAGGCCTGCATGGATGGAACTGGCGATGCCCTGCTCCCAAAGCTCGTTTGAAACCGGAATCGCCTCGTTGAACGGGATAGCTGCGCGGATGATTGGAAGATTTGCGCCAAGTACAACCAGCACCGGCGCGGCGCCTGCTTCTTCGGCCATCCGAATTGCGCGCGCAAGCAGGGTTTCGCCACGATATGCAATGAGCTGCTTGGGCTGGCCGAGTCGGCGGCTGGCGCCAGCGGCCAGAACGATGGCGGCAACAGGCATTGACGCCAGTGTATCGCGCAGCGTCTCTGCTTGGAATACAACAGACCGAAACAAGGCGACACGCGGGCAGCAGGGAAAGACGGACCAGCGAGTGAATGGACGTGCGCCGCAGGCGAGACGCGCGGACGACTGCGCCGGAGCGCTGCGGCCCCCGCTCAGGCGTGCCGGGCGCATCGACGCTCTTGCTCAGCCGGTCTTCGCCTCGGCGCACTCGTGCTACATTCGAATGCAAATGAAGAACCTCGCCTCTGCCGGAGAGAATCTCGCAGCGCTCCGGGCTGCGCTGCCGCGCAACGCATTGGAGGATCCACAAATGACCGTGAGTGTCAAAGAGCCATGAAAGAATACACGCTTTCTGCTGAACCAACGCACTCCTTGTGGGACCGCTCACTACAGCCTCGGCTTCGCATCGATCCCGGTGACGTGGTGCAGGTCGAGTGTGCGGACGCCAGCGGTGGCCAGGTAAAGCCCGGCATGACTACGGCTGAATATATCCGCATCGACCGCAAGCGCATTCACGCGCTCACCGGGCCCATCTGGATTGAAGGCGCGGAACCCGGCGACGTTTTGCAAGTGGACGTGCTGGCAACGCTCCACAGCGGCTGGGGCTGGACCAGCGTGGTGGAGGGGCTGGGATTCTTGAAAGAGCGCTTTCGTGAGACTTATCTCTTTCACTGGCAACTCGAAGGTGAGTCCACAAGCTCGCTTGCGCCCGCAATTGTTCCAGTGCGGCCGTTTCTTGGCGTGATAGGCGTGGCGCGCGCCGGCGATGGCGCCTTCCGCACGCGCGAGCCTGGGTCCTTCGGCGGCAATCTGGATGTGCGCGAGCTCTGCGCGGGCTCCACGCTCTATCTCCCTGTCTACAATCGCGGCGCGCTCTTCAGTTGCGGAGATGGTCATGCGGCCCAGGGCGATGGCGAGGTGTGCATCAACGGCATTGAGTGTCCGCTGGATGCGACGCTGCGGTTCAGGCTGCACAAGCACCAGCCGCTCGCAGGCCCGCTTGTGGAGGCGAGCGAGACCGCGGCGCCCGACTCGGTTGCCGACGCATGGGTTGTGGTGGAGACGGGCACCGATCTGGCCGCCACGGCGCGCGCTGCTACGGGCCGCATGGTGGACCTGTTGACCAGCCGCTGGGGCTTCAGCGAGATCCACGCATACGTGCTGTGCAGCGTGGCGCTCAAGCTGCGGCTCAGCCAGGTAGTCAATGAGCCAGTGCATACGGTCAGCGCCGCCCTGAGCAAGCAAATCCTTCCTGAGCGGGAGATGTTTCCAATCCGATGACCGCCAGCGGCCATGAGGCTGTGACTGAAGCGCCCCGACTAGCCGCAGTCGCCGTCATGTGCTGCCAGGTGGTCCGCCTACAATCGTATCCATGACCGATGCGCCGTGGACGTTGGGCAATCTCCGCCGCGCTCTCGCAAACGGCTCTGTGACCCCCGCCGGGCTTACCGCGCTGGCGCTTGACCGCAGCAATCGCAATGCAGGCCGCAATACCTATCTGTGGCAGGATCGCGCCTGGACACTGGCTGAAGCGGATCGCGCTGCAGCCATGCCGCGCGGAGAAGGGGGCCCGTTTGACGATGGCCGCAGCCCGCTATGGGGGCTGTCCATCTCCGTCAAGGACTGCTTTGATCTCGCGGGCGCTCCAACCACTTGCGGCGTGCGCTTCTATCGGGATTTGAACGGCATTGCAGCACGCGATTCCTGGCTCGTGGAGCGGCTGCGCACCGCAGGCGCCGTGATTACCGGCAAGACGCACCTGCACCCGCTGGCCTACGGCATCACCGGCGAGAATCACGAATTTGGCGACTGCCTGCAGCCTGGTAACGAAGGCGCACTCACGGGCGGCTCGTCCAGCGGCGCGGCAGCCAGCGTGCTTGAGGGCTCCGCTGTTGCCGCCATCGGCACTGACACCGGCGGCTCCATTCGTGCCCCCGCCGCCCTCTGCGGGCTGGCCGGTTACCGGGCCTCCCTTGGCCGCGGCGACTGGCGCGGCGGCGCGCATCTGGCGCAATCGTTTGACACCTTGGGATGGCTCTTCCGCGACCTGGAAGATGCGCCGCTGCTGGCGGATCTTTTTGCGCAGGAAACAATTCCCGCACAGCGCCGCCTCAACCGATTCGCCGTTGTGGCAGACAGCTTTCTGCACGACTGCGAACCCGCGGTCGCCGCCAGCCTTCGCGCCACAGCTGTCGAGTTGCAAGCCCTGGGCCTGCGCGCATCCACCTTCGATCCCGCCTGGTGGACAGAGTCCTTCGCAATCTTTGCGCCCATTCAGGCATGGGAGGCCGCGCGCATCCACGCAGGTCACTGCGACCGATTCGAGCCTTCGATACGTGAGCGGCTGGAGTGGGGCGCGCGCATCTCTGAGAGCGAAATCACTGCGCTGCGCCAGCGCCATGCCGAGTTTTGCGCGCGCATGGATGAGCTGTTCGCCTCGCACGATCTGCTGCTGCTGCCCGCCATCCCTGTCGCGCGTCTCGATGCCGGCGCCGATCACAGCCGTACGCGCGGCCGCTTGCTGCGTTACACCACTCCCTTCAGCCTTGCCGGGGTGCCGGTGGTCACCATCCCCTGCGGCGCGGGAGGCATGCAACTGGCCGCCATGCGAGGCTGTGACGAGGACCTGCTCCAGATCGCAGCGCAACTCGGCGCGCGGAGGAAGATGGCAACTCCGCAGCTGCCGTAGGGGAAGGTCGTCCGGCATGGTGGCCTTGTCGACGGGGGTTGCGCGCGCTGCCCCGCGGCAAGTCATATCTGCGAAGACGCCAGCGGCCTCAATATCTGATTGGATATGTTGCTCACAATAGCTTCATAACTGAAGCGCGAATCTGCGGATAACTTCTTCCACGCCGGGTCGTT
>JAGWRX010000188.1 GCA_028876395.1 Acidobacteriota bacterium | reverse complement strand
CAGATGACCGAGCCCCCCGGTGCCCGCCTGCGCGTCGCCCTCACCGGCCTCACCGTCGCCGAGCACTTCCGCGACGAGGAAGGCGCGGACACGCTGCTGTTTATCGACAACATCTTCCGCTTCACGCAGGCGGGTTCCGAGGTGTCCACGCTGCTGGGCCGCATGCCCTCGGCCGTGGGCTACCAGCCCAACCTGGCCACGGAGATGGGCGAGCTGCAGGAGCGCATCACCTCCACCAACAAGGGATCGGTGACCAGCGTGCAGGCCGTTTACGTGCCCGCCGATGACTTGACCGACCCGGCTCCGGCCACAACCTTTGCCCACCTGGACGCGACCACGGTGTTGAGCCGCCCGCTGTCAGAACTCGGCATCTACCCGGCCGTCGATCCGCTGGCCTCGAACTCGCGTATTCTCACCGCGCGTGTCGTCGGCCAGGAGCACTACGACGTGGCCCAGGGCGTCAAGCGCATTCTGCAGCGCTACAAGGACCTGCAGGACATCATCGCCATTCTGGGCATCGACGAGCTTTCTGAAGAGGACAAGCTCACCGTGGCGCGCGCCCGCAAGGTGCAGAAGTTCCTCTCGCAGCCCTTCCACGTTGCCGAGCAGTTCACGGGCATTCCCGGAGCGTATGTGAAGGTCGCGGATACGGTCCGCAGCTTCAAGGAGATTATCGCGGGCAAGTACGACGACATCCCCGAGCAGGCCTTCTACATGAAGGGCGCCATCGAGGAAGTGCTTGAGACGGCAGAGAAGCTGAAGGCAACGGTGTAAGTGCAGAGAATAGGGAACAGGGAATAGGGCTCAGGGGAAGTTGACGTAGCAACTCAGGCCAAAGGTTTTTGCTGATCCCTGCGCTCTGCCCCCGAATCTCTGGAAGGAATTTATGGCAGACGAAACCAATCAACTTCGGGTCCGGCTGGTGACTCCGGCGCGTGTTCTCTTCGAGCACATGGCGCGCTCCGTCGAGTTGCCGTCAAAGTCGGGATACCTCGAAGTGCTCTACGGGCATGCCCCGCTGGTGGCCGAGCTTGGCGCCGGCGACGTGACCCTGCACGACGGGCCGGGAGGCGACGAGCGCTACAACGTCAACTGGGGATTTGTCGAGGTGCTGCCCGACCGGGTGACCATTCTGGCCTCTGACGCGCTCAAGCCGGAGGAGATTGACGTGGCCCGCGCCGAGCAACAGCTTGATCGCGGCCTGCAACTCTGGAAGGAAGCCGGCGAGAGCGAAGAGAAGTACAACGAGGCGCTCCGCGTGATTGCCGAAGGCGAAGCAAAAATCGCTTCAGCAACGCAGAAGCACTAACGCGGCCCCGCGAACAACCCCGCAAGGACAAAGGCCCTGCTACCGCGAGCAGGGCCTTCCTGCATTTGGCATTCAGAGGCGGGGCCGGCTCAGTGGCTATCGCCGTCGTGGTCAACATCCCCGGCATGCGCCGCCTGCTGGCCGGCAGGGCTGATGGTTACCGTATCCTGCGCGGTGGCGCGGCTGGACGCGGGTGAGGCGGCAGGTGCGGGCGCCGGGGAAGGTGCGTGAGCGGCAGCCTGGGGCACCGCGTTGGCTGAGATTGCGGTCAACATGTGTGATGGGTCCTCCTTTGAACCGTAGTCCCCTTATCGGCACAAACCCGCCGAACGTGATTCGCATCTCAGTGCGAGGTACGAATGCCGTGCCGCGCTCATTCCCCAATCCGGACCTGGGCAGGTGCGAAGACCCGACCCATGCGCATACAATCGGCTTAGGAAAGCCATGGCGAAATCGAAGGAAACCACGTTTGAGGTAGCCTGCCCCGACTGCGGGGCGATGATCAAGGTGGATGCGGCCACCGGGCTGGTCGTGAGCCATACCTCCGCCCCGCGCAAGCGGATGTTCGAGGATCTGGCGACTGCCGCCCAGCACATGCGCGAACAGGATGATCGCAAGGAATCCATCTTCCGCCAGTCGGTCGAGGCGGAAAAGAACAAGACCGACCTGCTCGAAAAGAAATTTGCCGAGGCTCTGCGCAAGGCCAAGGACGCGCCCGAGGGCAAGCCGCTGCGCGATTTTGACCTGGATTAGAGCAGCTCATCAAAATGGGTCAGGAAAAGTGCGCATCGATTGTCACGATTGCGGGTAGCATGGACTCTGTGCTGAACCAGGCCCGTCTGAGGCTCAGGGTGAAGCCCACAAATAGCAAAAGGAGGGTGCATGCCAGCGACAGCTCCCAGGAAAGACAAGAATGCTCAGGCCGGTCCGCGAATCCAGCGGGATGATTCTACGGATTGGATCAAGATTGCAGCGGGTGCATCGCTGATTGCAGGTGGCATCCTGCTGCTGACCGGCCAGCGCCGGGCAGGGATGGCCGCGGCCGCCACAGGCACAACCCTGGCCATGCTTGACCAGCAGGATCTGCTGCGTACCTGGTGGGGGCAGCTCCCCGGCTATGTGGACCAGGTGCAGGACATGATTGGCCAGGTGCAGAGCACGGTCGAGGATTTCACGGCCAGGCGCGAGTCGCTGCGGCAGGTGCTCACCCGGACCGAGACACCGGCCGAAGCAAAGGCCGCGAGCGAGGCTTAAAGCGCCAGCTGCCTGCGTCCCGCTTCGCTGATGCGGTGGGGCGTCCACTTCGGCTCCCACACCAGGTCCACTTCCACTCTGCTGATGTCCGGGATGCCCGCAAGGCGGTTGTTGACCTGCTCGAAGATCAGCCCGCTTGCCGGGCATTGCGGGGTGGTCAGCGTCATGGTCACCTTGACCCACTGCCGCGGCCAGGCCGGGGTGGAGTCAGGATCGGGGCCAGTGGCGACGCCATAGATCAGCCCCAGATCCACAAGATTCAGCTTGACCTCGGGGTCGAAGCAGTCGCGTAGCGCGCCAAGAATGTCGGCTTCAGAAAGCATTCCGCTAATTCTTCCGTTCCACCAGATAACGCGCGACGGACTTCAGCCCCTCTGCCCGGCTGCCGTAGGGAGCGAGCGCCGCAAAGGCCTCGTCAATCAGGCTGGCGGCGTCGCGCCGGCTTTGTTCAATGCCATAGACAGCCGGCCAGGTGGCTTTCTCGGTCGCCTGGTCCTTGCCCGCGGTCTTGCCCAGTTGGGCTGAATCCACCGTCATATCGAGCACGTCGTCCACAATCTGGAACGCCAGCCCCGCCTTGCGCCCGAAGGTGTCCAGGCGGGCCACATCGTCCGTGGTGGCTCCGCCGTAAATGCCTCCTGCCACGACGCTTACGCGAATCAGGGCGCCGGTCTTGGCGCGGTGAATGGCCTCCACCCGTTCCGGGGTGGGCTTCAGGTGCTCGCTTTCAAGATCCAGCACCTGGCCGCCAATCATACCCTCCACGGTGCCCACGGCATTCGCAATGAGGCCGATGATCTGCACGGTCGCGGCGGGCGGCGATTCCAGCCCGGCCAGCACCTCGAAGGCGCGGGTCTGTAGTGCGTCTCCGGCCAGGATGGCGATGGCTTCGCCGAAGGCCACGTGGCAGGTCGGCTTGCCACGACGCAGGTCGTCGTTGTCGAGGGCGGGCAGGTCATCGTGGATAAGCGAGTAGGTGTGCAGCATTTCCAGGGCCGCGCCAAGCCTCTCGATGCCTTTGGGCAATACCCCCGCAATGGTGATGGCGGCCTGCATGGCCAGCACCGGCCTCAGGCGCTTGCCTCCGGCAAAGGTGGAGTGGCGCATGGCGCCGTGAATCGACGCAGGGACCGTGCCGGCGCTGGGAAGCAGCGCCTCAAGCGCCCGGTCAGTCAGTTCCGCGCCCTCATGGATCAGCGATTTCACATCGTTCGACATCCACCTCATCATAAATGAGGCGAGGAAAACTTATGCTCCAGCCCGGCCAGGCCCGCGAGCAGAGCCAACCCCACCAGGCTGAGCCAGCGCCCCGCCGCCACGTCGCCGGTCGTGGTCCAATCCACGGTCAGCTTCACGGGGCCTTGCGGAACGGGCACGGCCATCAGGCCATCGGCACGCTCCGGCAGGGAGCGCGGTGTCTGTCCATTCACCCGCACGCGCCATGCGGGATAGCTGCGCAGGCGCAGGATCAGATAGCCGGCGTGGCTCGTGACGGCGTCGATGCGCAAATGCTCCGCCGAGGGCTTGCCGGGGCTGGGGCTTCGGGAAAACGTGGCATCGCAACTGCCCTGCGCGGGAGACCAGACCGGAGTCGTGCCCTCGTCGCCCTGCCCCAGCGTGGTTGTCGCAGATGCGGAGAGGCACGCGTCGGGCAGGTTCATGGCCTGCAGCGCAGTGTCGGCGCGCGGTGGCGCGTACTCGTCCTCGCCTTCAAAGCCCGTGCCGGCGCTGTACGTGTCCAGCATAGCCCAGACAGCGTCTTCCTCATCGCAGGGCTGGAAGAAAAACAGCTTCGGTGTAGTAGCAATCGGCAGAAGAAGCGCAACGCCGGCGCAACAAGCCAGCACGGCTGCGCGCACCTTTCGATTCACCGACCAGACCGCCGATGCGAGAAAGATGCCCAGCGGAGCCTCAAGCGCCACCAGCCAGCGCCAGGGGAACTGCAAGAACCGCAGCTTTGGCAGTACATTCCACACCGGCAGAGAGACAGGAAGCATCAGGAAAAGCACGGCAAACGGAATGAGCGCCAGGGCGATCCACGCGCCGCGCTGGCGGGTGATGCGGCCGCGCAGCCCGGCAACCAGAAGGCTCGCCAGCGCCAAGGCAATCATGCAGGTTCCGATGATTGACACCCTGCGCAGCTCTACGTCGTGCAGTTGCAGCACCGGGTCGGCGTGGTGGCCGAAGAGCCAGTTGTTCTCGATCCGCATGCCTGGTTCGTCCGTTGCCTCGCGGACCGCCACCCAGCTCTGCTCCACTGCCGCAGGCACCAGAAAAAAGGCAGACAGGCCCAACCCCACCGCCACACCCGCTGCAGCGCGCACCACAGGAGCCCACGAGCGATGCAGCAGAGCCACGGCCAGCGCAAACGCGGCCAGCAGGTAACTTGCCATCACGCCCAGCGGCACATCGCTCAGCCACACGCCCGCCACCACCAGCGCCAGCAGCGCGGCAGAGCCATCAAAGGCTCGCCGCCACAGGCTGCCTTCCGCGTTGCGGTCGCGCAGCGTCAGCAGCAGCAACAGCGGAATCCAGAATCCACCCGTCAGTTCACCGAAGGCCGAGCGCTCGTAAGCGGTGAACAGCGCATAGCCAAAGAAGATCGCCACGCACCCGGCCAGCGCCGCCGGACCCTCGTCCATCACGTAGCGCGCCAGCGCGCGTGTGGCCAGTCCCGCGCCGGCCAGCAGCAGAAATGTCAGCGCGATCGGCACGGCCTTCCACGACATCACCAGCCCCAGCGCCGCGCCCAGCATCCAGGTCAGGGGCGGATAGAAGACGAAGCGCGGCTCTCCGGCGCCATAGTTCGCGCTCGGCGCCCAGTGCGGATAAAGGATTCCCTCGCGCCAGCTGTGCGCCGCGTCAAGCCAGGAGACGAGATGGAAATCAAAGTCGTCCCCGCACGAGTTGCCATGCACCATCTGCGGCGCGATGGCCGCGACCGCCGCCAGCAGAATGACAGCAGGGCCGGCGAAGCGGCCCAGACGAGCGGCGAGCGGCACTCTCATGGCAGCAGGCGCAGCGTGTGCCTCGTTTGGGCACGCACCGCCGTCGGGGTGAAGGGAAGCGCGAAGGTCGTTCCGCCATACCAGTCGCCCCACTGGTCGCGGAAGTAGGGGCTGAGCGGATTGCTGCTCTCGCCCAGCACGATGTTCTCCGTTGACCCGTCGATGTTGCTCCAGTCCATGGTGAAGCGCTGCGAGGGGCCAAAGTCGCGGCCCACCTGTTTCACCGTGGTTGTGTCGCCGCTCATGGGCTGTCGTCCGGTGCCTGCGATGCGGCCCACAAGCGGCAGAAACTCCGCCAGCGGGTGCTCGATATCGATGACATGCCAGCTTCCGTAGGTCCACCGGTTCACGTCGGCGGGAGCCTTGCCCGCGTCCATGCCGCGGCGGACAGCCTCCGTCAGCAGGTCATCCCAGCTTGCAAAGCCTGGCGGCAGCCACTCCGGATCGGCGTGCATCACGATCTCTTCCTCGGCAAAGTTCGACTCGGACCACACATAGTCTTGGGCGTCCTTGCCGAGTCTGGGTTGCAGAATCAGCGGCCAGAGAGCCTTGCGGGTCTGCGTCACCAGCGAGGCGGCGGCAGAGTCCGTGGTCAGGCGGCCATCCCAGCTGCGCATCAGGTCGGCGGCGGCGCGCAGGCGGTCGTCCGGTTTTGCGGCATGGTCAATCGCGTAGGCAAAGCGGTGAGCCATTTCCTGGTCCACCTCGCTGTACACGTCGGTCTGTACGGCAATCATGTCCTGCGGCTTCAGCTGGTCGCGCCCCTGGAGAGCCTTGTAGATCCGCTGGGCGCGGTATGGGTCCGCCCAATCGAGCGACAGCTGGTACGGCGACTGCTCCGTGGTCACACGGGAGTTGGCCGTGGCCAGAAAGCCGGAGGGCGGATCGACCGCGCTCGGCAGGCTGTCAAAGGGAATGTAACCCTGCCACTCGTGCGCGCTGTCTTTGATCGGCACGCCTGCCAGGCCGCCCGGCCGCAGCGGAATCCGGCCCACGGCATGGTAGGCGATATGGCCCTGATCGTCGGCGTAGACCACGTTCTGCGTGGGCCAGCACCACTGCCCCAGCGCCGCGGAAAACTCCCCCCAGTTCGACGCCGCATTCATGGGATAGAGCGGCAGCGCATTCAGTGTCGTGTCGTAAATCGTCCACTTGAGCGCGATGGGCCGGGTCTCGCGCGTAAAGAGCGGGTTCAGCAGCGGCCCGTGGACGGTGGACTGCACATCCACGGTCACGTCCCTGCCGCCGCGCACATGAATCACCTCGTGGTCCACGGCGAGCGGCTTCCATGCGCCGGGCGAGGTGCCATCGCCTGCCTGAAAGTAGTTGCCCTTGCCGTCCAGTTTCTCCACGTAGAGGTCCTGCACGTCACCATAAAGCGCGGTAAAGCCCCAGGCCACGTGCTCATTGTGCCCGGCGACAACGAACGGCATGCCGGGCAGCGTGACTCCCGCCGCGTGGAAGCCGGGCGCGCGCAGGTCCGCCATGAACCAGATGCCGGGCTCGCTGAAGGCGAGGTGCATGTCGTTGGAAAGCAGAGGTTTGCCGCTGGCCGTGTGCTGGCCGCTGATCACCCAGTTGTTGGACCCCGGCGTGCATCCCGCGCAGGCGGGCAGTCCCAGCAGGGCGTGCAAGGCGCTCAAGTCCTCATGCGCCTTCGGGGCCTGCGGCGGCAAGGCCAGGGTCTGGGTGCGGTCGTCGTCTTCGTCGTCGCTGGAGGGCGGCGGCTCCGGGTGCGGCTGGCTCAGGTCGAGCAGAACTCCGGTGGGCGGGTGGTCGCGCCATGAGCCGACGGGGTAGAGATCGGCTTCGAGCTTCGGGTTGCGCAGGTCGGCCGCGATCCGGTCCCGCGCCAGCTTCACATCCCAGTGCGTATCCAGGGTCTGGATCATCATCATGCCGATGCTCAGGGAGTCGGCGCCGCTCCACGGCTGGGGGTGATAGTGCAGCAGCTTGAACTCCGGCGGCAGTGAGTCCTCATGCTGGCGGATATAGAGGTTCACGCCGCGCGCGTAGTCGTCCAGATAGGCGCGCTCGCCGGCGGGCAGGTTGGCATAGACGCGCCGCGCCGTATTGCGAAACTCCAGAACGCGCTGCGCCCGGTCATGCTTCACCAGCGAGGGGCCCAGAATCTCTGCCAGTTCGCCGTTCGCATTGCGCCGAAAGATATCCATCTGCCACAGCCGGTCCTGCGCCGTCACGTAGCCCTGTGCGATGAACAAGTCGTCCTGCGTGGCCGCGTCCACGTGCGGCACGCCGTGGGCGTCGCGGCGGACCATCACCGGCGCGGAGAGTCCGGCCACATGCAGATCGCCATCGAGCACGGGCAGGCTGGCTTTGGCGGCTGCATGCAGCCAGAGCAGGCCCGCACCCGCCGCCAGCAACAGCGAGGCTCCCAGTCCGCTGGCGAACCAGAGAAGCCTGCGCGCCCAGCGCCCTTTGCGGCGGCGCGAGGGGAACACCGTGACAGCTTTGTGCGACGGATTGCTGACGTTGGGATCGGCCATGGGTCAGGAACAGAATACCGCCCGCGCCGCGCCCGCACCACGCGGCGCGCACACGGCGGCCAAAGTCAACATGCGCCCGGCTTCTACGCCGCGCCCTGCCTCTGCGCGGCAACGTCCGGCGCAGCGGCACTCTCGCGGCGATACAGCACGATCAGCGCCACCAGCAGCAGAAGAATCGTGGGCAACACCAGCAGACTGCCCTCGGGCCCGTCCGTACTCCCGCTCCACAGCGCCGCGCCCGACGGGCTGGTGGTGAGAAAGTGGCCAGTGGCCACGGTGCCGCTGTCAGCTGTGCCAAAGAAGAAGGTCTCCGCCCAGTCCCACGCTGCGTGGCATCCTATGGCCCACCACGCCGAGCCCGTAACCCACACGCTCACGCAGAAGACAAAGCCAATGGCCGCAGCCGCAAAGATGCCAATCCAGTTCTCGCCCGCGTTGCCCGTATGCACAAACCCGAAGAGAGTGGAGCTGACCCACGCTGCCTGCCAGAAGCCGGAGCTTTGGGCCCTGGTTTGATGCAGCAGCCAGCACGGCGCCACGCCCAGCATCGCCATGCCATAGACGCCCCATACCCCGTTGCCCTTGCCCGTGAACACCAGAATCACGCAGAGCAGTGCCTCAATGCCCAGCGCCCACCAGAAATTGATGCCGCGCGTCAGCGTGAATTGCAGGTAGCAGCGGAACATGCCTTCCTCCACGCAGCCCACCAGAAGAAAGGCGCATCCCCACAGTGCGCCGAACCTGACAATCTCGGCCCCCGAGAGCGCGACCGGCCCGAAATGCAGCCAATGCCCCCAGGCCAGGATTCCCACCAGCGCCGAGAGCGCCAGGAATCCGGCGGCCAGGCCCTCGAAGAAGCGGGGCACACGGCGCGGCCCCCTCAGGTTGTAGTCCAGGAAACGGCGGCGCTCAACGAGGGCCACAATGGCTGCCGCCCCCAGCATGCCGAGAAACGGGACCAGTTCGCCGAAGAGCGCTGCCGTGGCCGTAAAGCTCGCCTTGCGGCCGATCAGGTGTGCCCTTGAAAGTGCCGATCCCACAAACCATGAAAACAAAATGAACAGAAAGGTGAAGAGAGGCACCGACCAGCCTGCGCGCAGCCCGCCAGGACCAATGAAAACCCAGCGAAGCCCGCGGTACTCGTCCGGCGCGGAGGGAGGCGGAGAATCGGGCCAATGCTGCTCGTCGAGCGTCTGCACGGCCGGCGCAGTCTCCGGCATCGAGGGCTGGTCTTCTGGCTCCATCTGGGGCTCCTTTGAATTGTTGCGGAATGCTCGCAAATCTCCTGCGTGGAGAATTCTACTCAAGACGCCTACGGCATGGGGAGGGAATCAGTTCCGTGGGTAATTACTTACATTTCCCGGACCGTGGGCAGTCGTGCCGTTTCGTTTCCACAGGCGAGGCGAATGACAATCATCTTGCTATTGACGATTGCAGTCATCCTTATGCTCTTGATGCCTCTGCCCTCATTTGATAGGCTTTGGTCCGACGACTATCTCAATGTCTGTTGGGGTGGATGGTCCTGTCCTCATTTCCCAACCATGAGCCCCCTCTGATCCTTTTGGCGCTACGTCTAAATGTCCCCTGTCAGAGAGGAGTGATCTGACCTCACTCGCGAGTGCGTCATCCCCCGTTATGTGGATGCCAATCAAGAACGCTCCGACGGGATTTGAGGATGCGACCGCATCTCGCACGTTCATCTTAGCTGCGCCTAGGAGCATAACCAGCTGTTTGGCTAGGAACGCGCTTTCAACGTCGGTAGCGTATGAGCGAATGGTTACGCTTCGACCAGCACATAGCGTGCAGGCTCCCAGGATGTCCCTTGCCTCTTCATTTGTGAGTCTTCGAGGGGCGATCTGTGCCTCTAGTTTTAAACGCTCGATTCGTTCTTCTTCGGCTGATTGGTTCGCTTTTGCTGCTCTTTCTTCTGCATCGGCTATGCGTACATCCGCTGTAGCGACTTTGGCCATTGCGTCTTCCGATTCAGCTTCCGCAGATGCAACCTTGGCTTCAGCTTCTTTTGTCCGTGCGGTAGAGTCCGCTATTTGGCTTTGGAACGAATCCGCTTCTCTGCGCGCCTTGACAGCCTGGAGATTTAGCGCGGCTATTGTCCCATTGAAGTATTCGTTGGTTCCGATCAATGCGGACAGGGAAATCGCGAGTCCAGCGACGAGAATCCAACTTGAAACACCTTCTATGGCATCTCGCTTCTCTTCATCATCTTTGAGGACCAACTCGCGTTCAGTTAGTACTTCTCCCACTACCCCGATGAACACCAGTATTTCGCCGAGATATTCCAGTGACTCCCATAACCAGTCCATGAGGCCGTCCTCCAAAATTCAGATCATCGGTTGATCCCTGATCGCAGCGATTGCAGTAGTTATGGCCCTTTTGCGGACGATTGAATTACTGATGAATTTCTAGTGCACAGAAGGGGCAGGCATTTATGAACGTCGAAAGCGGTAGCAACCTCGTTCTCAGCTCGGGAGCCGCAACGCTCACAGACTCCAAGAAGGTTCGGGGGTAGTTTCCACGATGCGGAGCTTGCATATTGCCATGATCCAAGTTTACCGCCGCATCACTCACCTGTGGATTTCAAATGGCACCACTACCGGACCGGGCCGCGCCTTGACACAATCGGCCAAGCCCTTGATGCTTAACATTCCGGCTTTTTCGAACTTTTTTGATTATCAGGGGGCAGCGGGACTTGCGGGTTCGCGTCTTTTATCACGACAAATGCTTTGACGGAGCTTGCTCGGCCTCGCTGTTTACGCGATTCCACCGTGAATGCATCGCGCCGGGCGCCGGCTATGAGTATCACGGGCTGGTGCATCGCGCCGGTGCGCTCTTCGATGAGAGCGAGTTCACCGGCGACGAGAACGCAATCGTCGATTTCAAATATTCGGCCTCGCCCCGAATCACCTGGTGGTTCGATCACCATCAGTCGGCATTTCTCACACCGCAGGATCATGAGCACTTCCTGGCCTGCGAGCGCGATCCAGCCTGCGCGGCGCGCAAGTTCTTCGACCCCCAATACACCTCCTGCACCAGCTTCCTGGCACACATCGGCGCAACGCGCTTCGGCTTCAACACAGCGCCCGTAGCTGATCTTATCCACTGGGCCAACATCGTGGACGGCGCGCTCTACGAGAGCCCCGAGTCCGCCGTGGAAATGGCCGCGCCTGCCATGAAGCTCACGCTCATCATCGAGTCCACGCAGGACTCGGAATTCATCCCGCGGCTCATTCCGCTGCTTACGGAGATGCCGCTGGCCGACGTGCTTGCCCAGCCCTTCGTCGCCAGCCTTCTGCCGCCGCTGCTTGAGCGCCACCAGCAGGCCATCGAGCTGATCCGCGAGCGCAGCGAAGAGCGCGACGGCACCATCTTCTTCGACATCACCGACCACCTTCTCGAAGGCTTCAACAAGTTCATCCCGTACTACCTGCACCCGCAGGCCACGTACTCGATCGGCCTTTCGAAGTCGAGCTTCCGCACCAAGGTCGCCGTGGGTTCGAATCCCTGGACCAAGGCCGACCCGGCGAAGATGGTGAATCTGGCCCAGGTCTGCGAGCGCTACGGCGGCGGCGGCCATGCTCGCGTAGGGGCCATCAGCTTTCCGCCTGACAAAGCGGACAAGGCGCGCGCGGCGGCGGCTGAAATTGTGGCCGAACTCAGGGCAAAAAATCCGCTGCGCTGAGTCTGCGCCGGGCTCTCTCAGGCAATTGCACTACCGCTAGACTTTCGCGCGCATGCTGGGCCAGTCGGCGCGGCGGCGATGCAGAAATGCGTGCACGCCTTCCTTAAAGTCCTCGGTCGCTCGCTGCTGGGCGTTGGCTTCAATGGCGTCTTCAATCTCCTCATCCAGCCGTCGGCGCGCGTGCCGCGCCAGCAGGCGCTTCACGGATTGCATGGCCTGCGGGCTGTTCAGCAGCAGCGACTGGGCCAGCGCATGGGCCGTCCGCATCAGCTCGTCCGCGGCTACGATCTGCGTCACCAGGCCCAGATGCAGCGCCTCCTGCGCCTGGATGAGCCGTCCCGTCAGCAGCAGGTCGCGCGTGTGCTTTTCACCCACCTGGCGCAGCAGGAATGACGCGACAATGGCCGGCACAAAGCCCACGCGCACCTCGGTGTATCCGAACTTGGCCTCGGGAACCGCCAGCGTGAAATCGGGAATCGTGGCCAGCGCCATGCCCCCGGCGATGGCCGGGCCGTTGACCGCGGCGATGACCGGCTTGGGAAAGTCGTGAAGCGTGCGCAGCACCCGCGCCATGTTCTCTGAGTCGCGCCGGTTCTCGTCGGCGGTATGGGCCGTCATTGTTTCCAGATGTTCCAGATCCAGCCCGGCGCAGAAGGCCGTTCCCGCGCCAGTCAGAATCACCACGCCGCAACTCGAGGTCTCCGCCTCGTGCAGAGCCGCCGTCAATTCCTCAATCAGCGCCGGACTCAGCGCATTCCTCTTGTCGGGCCGGTTCAGGGTAATGGTCAGGACACCGTTGGAAGACTCGGCTGTGAGATGGTTGAAGCGGCTCATCGGCACCTCATGCTGCAATCGCGCAACCTTGTGGTTGCGGGGAAAGGCCTATCGTAGCGCAAAACGCCGCAGGCCGCGCGGCGGCCCGCCTGCTGCGCTTCGGGTCGCGCCTTACAGCCCCAGCTCCGCCGCCCGCTTCTTCATCGCCTTCAGGCAGAAGGCAATGTGCGCGTCGAGATCGACGCCCAGCTCGGCCGCGCCGAGGATGACGTCCTCGCGGTTGACGCCCCGGGCAAAGGCTTTGTCCTTCATTTTTTTGCGCACGCCGGCCACCTCCACATCGGCAATCGCTTTCGTCGGCTTCACCAGCGCGCACGCTGTCAGGAAGCCGGCCAGCTCGTCGCAGGCAAAGAGCGCCTTGTCCAGGTGCGTCACGCGCGGCACGCCCGAGTATTGCGCGTGGCCCAGGATCGCGGCGCGCGTCTCCTGCGGCCAGCCCAGGCGCTCCAGCTCGCGCACGCCCACAAACGGGTGCTCCTCGGCTGAGGGGTGCCGCTCGTAGTCAAAGTCATGCAGCAGCGCCGTCGTCGTGTAGAGATTGAGGAACGCCGCCCGCTCATCGCCATCGAGTCCCAGCCGGTCCGCTTCCGCCTCTCCGCAGGCCGTCACGCACACCTCCACGGCCAGCGCATGCTTGCGCAGGTTCTCGCTTTGTGTCCACTCGGTGAGCAACTGCCACGCCTGTGCGCGTCCGAATTTTCCTTCGCTGCTCGTCCCCGTGCTCATTCGTTCAACCTCCCTGTTGCTGCATTTGGTTCGTGCTTCTTTGGGTTTTTCAGGGTATGATGGGGGAAATTTAGGGTTGACCCTAAGTTTCTACTTGACAATTATGGTTCATTCCCCCCAAAGTAGCACGTATCGTGGTGCAAAAAACAAGCACCCCGGAGGCCCCGCTCTGGCACTCCGCACTCAAAGCATGGCTACCACCTTAGCAAGCGTGGAAACCCGTGAGGTAGTACGCTGCGACTATTGCAGCCTGGTGCAGTATCGGACCAGCAACTCCCTCTGCAGAAAGTGCCACAAGCCCCTCGACATCGAGGAACCCGTGCCTCAGGTTCCGCAATTGGTTGCAGCGCAGCCGGTAGCGGCCTCGGCTGAGGCGGGTCTGCAGGTTGCCGGCCAGGTGCGTGAGATTCGCCGCGCGCGCCATCTGAGCCAGCGCCAGCTCGCCAGCCGCATGCAGGTGCCCCGCACTTACATTTCCAAGATCGAAAACGGCAAGGCAATCCCGACACTGGGATCGTTGGAGAGGCTGGCCTCTGCGCTCGAAGTGGACGTGTGCCAGCTTGTGCGGGATTCGCGCAGCCGCCGCGATGAAGAAGTGGCTGCGATTCTGGCCGATCCGTTCCTGGCCGAGATTGCGGCGATTCTGCCGCATCTTGACTCGCTCCACCGCACGCTCGTCTACGGCTCGGTGCGCGACATGGCCATGGGCCGCCGCCGCACCGCTTAAGGTGCGCGGCCTCAGCCAGTTCTCCGGCGGGCTTTCCACCGCGGATTCTCACGTTTCGGCGACCGTGCAGGGGCTGTGAACCTTTGCGGCGCGCGGGCGCTTGTGCTAGGTTCGATGGTGCCGCAAATTCTCTTCGGCCGCCGCGACCGGATGGTTTTGCGCGAACACTGAACGGGCCTTCCATCCGGGCCGGGAGCGAGACCGCCGGGCGCTGCAACCGCCGATGCTTCCTGCGCACCGGCCTGGAAGCCGCAAAAGCATTGTAGGGGCCATCCATTGCAACCTTCTGGCACGCTGCGCATTCATGAACTGACCGCCGAGGAGCGTGCCGTATATGCAAAGCTGAAGCCCGAGCGCCTGCCAGAGCACGTGGCCATCATCATGGACGGCAATGGTCGCTGGGCCGGCCGCCGCTCGCTCAAGCGCTTCCTGGGCCACCAGCAGGGAGCCAAGAGCGTGCAACTGGTCACTGAGACGGCCTCGCGCATCGGCCTGCCCTGGCTCACGCTCTATGCCTTTTCCCTTGAGAACAAACTGCGCCGCCCCCGCGCCGAGGTCAACTTCCTCATGCGCCTGCTCAAGAGCTACCTCGAGAGCAACGTGCAGCGCATGATGGACAATAACGTCCGCATCCGCTACATCGGCCGTACCCACGAGCTGCCGCCCGAGGTGCAGGACAAGATGCGCTGGGCCGAGGAAACCACCGCGCGCAACACCGGCACCACCCTCACCCTGGCGCTGAACTATGGCGCCCGCTCTGAGATCGTGGATGCGTTCCGCTCGCTCGCGGCGGAGATGCAGCGCAAGCACCTGAGCCCCGGCCGCATCGACGAGGAAGACATTCGCCGCCATCTCTACACGGCGAACATGCCCGACCCAGACCTGCTGATCCGCACCTCCGGGGAGATGCGCATTTCCAACTTTCTTCTGTGGCAGATTGCCTACGCCGAGATTTACGTGACCGAGCGCCTCTGGCCCGATTTCCGCGGAGTTCATCTTCTCGAGGCCATTGCCGACTTCCAGCGCCGCGAGCGCCGTTACGGCGGACTCGGCGAGGGCGGCGGCGAGGTGGAGGAAGACCCCGAGCAGATCAGGATCGCCGCGGGATAACCGCCGCCCGAAAGGCACCTGACTCCCACTCGCTTTGAGGGTGTATTCTCTTCCCTGAATGAAACGAGTTGTTACCGCCCTCATTCTGGCCCCGGTCGTACTGGCTCTGGTGTTTCTAGGGCCAAAGTGGCTCATCGCATTGGCAATCACAGTCGTTGCCGTGCTGGCCGCGTGGGAGTTCATGGGCCTGGCTGAGCGCTGTGCCGCCCATCCGCCGCGGATTGCGGTGGTGGTCGCCATTGTGCTGCTCTTCTGGGGCAATTTTCAGTGGCCCGACCAGACGGCGTGGATTTTCGGCCTCTTGAGCATCGGCCTGCTGGTCTATTGCACCTTTCTCTCCCCGCTGGAGCGCATGCTCGCCGACGCCGCTTCGTCCATCTTCTGCCTTTTTTATGTAGGACTTACCCTGCTGGCTCTTCCCATGCTCCGGGAGCAGCCCAATGGACCCGCGCTGGTGGTTTTCCTGCTCTGCATCGTCTGGTCGGGCGATATCGCGGCCATGTACGTGGGGCGCGCGTGGGGCAGGCACAAGCTGGCTCCGCATCTCAGCCCCAACAAGACGTGGGAAGGCGCCATCGGCTCAGTCGCTGGCAGCCTGCTCGTCACAGGACTTCTGCTGTGGCTGGGCTCTCAGCTTTCCCAGTGGAACTATGCCAAGCTCTCGTTCTCTGACGAGGTCTGGTGGAACTGGCTGGTGCTGGCGGCGGTGGTCAACGTAGCGGCGCAGGTGGGCGATCTGGCCGAGTCGGCACTGAAGCGCTCAGCCGGCGTCAAAGACTCAGGGACGCTGTTGCCAGGCCACGGCGGCATGCTGGACCGCATCGACGCGCTGCTGCTGGCCGCTCCGCTGCTGTGGTACGCTCAGGTTATCCGCTAGATTCGTCCAATGGCTTGTTTACAATGCCTTTAGCAGGGGTTCCGTCCTGACCCCAGACAGTGCGCACACCTTGAAGCGACTCGCCATCCTCGGTTCCACCGGTTCCATCGGGCAGAGCACCCTTTCCATCGTCGAGCAGTTCCCTGAGCGCTATACCGTCGCCACCCTCGCCGCCGGGCGCAATGTTGACGAGGCTTACGCCCAGGCCCTGCGCTGGCGGCCAAAGCTTGTCTCCATGGCCACCGAAGAGCTGGCGTCGGACCTCAGCCAGCGCCTTCGGAAGGCAGGTGTCACCGGTATTGAAGTGGCGCACGGAACGGCGGGTACGGTGGCCTGCTCCACACACCCCGATGCCGATTTTGTTGTCTCGGCGATTGTGGGCGTGGCGGGGCTTGAGGCAACCCATGCCGCCATCCTGGCGGGCAAGCCCGTCGGCCTGGCCAACAAGGAGTGCATGGTCGCGGCGGGCGAAATCCTCACCCGCGCCGCGCGCGAGCGCAACGTGCCCATCCTGCCCATCGACAGCGAACACAACGCTGTGCACCAGTGCATGCGCGTGGGCACGCACGCCGAGGTCAAGACCATCTGGCTCACAGCCTCCGGAGGCCCTTTCCGCCAGCTTCCGCTGGAGCAGTTCGCAGCCATTACCCCCGAACAGGCGCTCAAGCACCCGACGTGGGTCATGGGTCGCCGCATCACCATCGATTCGGCCACCATGCTCAATAAGGGGCTTGAGATTATCGAGGCCTGCCGCCTCTTCGACGTGCCGCCCAGCCAGGTTCGGGTTACGGTCCATCCCCAGTCCACGGTCCACTCCCTCGTGGAATTCGTGGACGGCTCCATCCTGGCGCAGATTTCCGTCACCGACATGCGGCTGCCCATTCTCTATGCCCTGGCCTATCCGGAGCGGCCCGCCTCGAACCTGACCTTCGACCTGGCCGCCCTGCGACACCTGGACTTCGAACAGCCCGATTTCGAGCGTTTCCCCTGTCTGCGGCTGGCCTACGAGGCGGCGGAAAAGGGCGGCGCCCACGCGATTGCCCTGAATGCGGCCGACGAGGTTGCCGTCGAGGGATTCCTCGAAGGTAGGATTCCCTTTACCGGAATCCCGCGTACAATTGAAGCAGTACTTGCATCCACGCCCGAGGCGCACCCCGCCACGATTGCGGAGGTGCTAGCGGCAGACCAGTTGGCGCGTCAAATGGCCAGGGCACTCGTGGCCTGAGTATGCATTGCGCCGGCTCATCAGCGCGGATTGCTTGACCGAGGGTTTGACTCCACATCTATGCATGATTTCCTAGTTTCCGCCATCGCCTTTATCGTCCTCATCGGGATCATGGTGGTGGTTCACGAGTTTGGGCACTTCGCGGTGGCCAAGCTCTGCGGTGTCCGCGTCGAGGCATTTTCCATAGGTTTCGGACCGCGCCTCTTCGGCATCAAGCGCGGCGACACAGACTACAAGGTCTGCCTGCTGCCCTTTGGCGGCTATGTCAAGATGACCGGCGAAAACCCCAGCGAAGAACAGCCGGTGGAAGATCCGGCGGCATTTTCGTCCCACCCCCGCTGGCAGCGCATGCTGATTGGCGTGGCGGGCCCCCTGGCCAACTTCATCCTGGCCTTCGCCGCCATGACCATCTACTTCGGCTGGATTAACGAGGTCCCCGCTCACGATGTGAAGACCACGACCATCGAGTGGGTGGTGCCCGGTTCGTCCGCTGCCCAGGCAGGGTTTCAGCCGGGCGATGTCATCACCCGCTTTGCCAGCCAGGACAATCCAACCTGGGAGCAGGTCTTTGCGCGCATCGCGCTGGACCCCAACCAGATGGTGCCCGTGGCCGTCGAGCGCGCCGGCAAAACGGTGCAGCTCTCCATGCTGGTGCCCGGCGAATTGAATGACGACGACCTGGCCGGCATTCTTCCGCAGTACATGTCCGGCCCCATCGGCATCCAGGCGATCTCGCCGGGAACCCCCGCGGATCAAGCGGGCCTCAAGGGCGGTGACTCCATCGTGTCCGTCGATGGCCATCCCTTCCACACCGTCAGCTCGCTGCTGGCCTATATGCAGGCCGGCCAAGGCAAGCCGCTTTCGATCATGGTGCTGCGCAACGGCGCAATGGTTGGCCCCATCACGGCCCGTCCGGCCAAGCTTGACACCGGGTGGAAGCTCGGCTTCATGGCCGTTCCGCCGCCCATTCGCCACGCGCCGCTGCCTCTCAACAAGGCGATCGCCAAGTCGACGCAGTTCTGCGCCGACGGCTCCACGGTCATCATCCAGATGCTTGAGCGGATTGCAACCCGAAGGGTTCCCGCCAACCAGCTCGCGGGTCCGGTGGGCATCGCCCGCATGGCCGGCGATGCGGCAGAGACGAAGGGGTGGTACGCGAAGTTCTACCTGGCCGGCGTCATCAGTCTCAACCTGGCCATTCTGAACCTGATGCCGTTTCCGATCCTCGACGGCGGCCTGATTCTTCTGCTTCTCATTGAGAGCGCGCTGCGCCATGACATCAGCATCAACGTCAAGGAGCGCATCTATCAGGCGGCCTTCGTGGTGCTCATGATGTTCACAGCCTTTGTCATCTTCAACGACGTAACCAAGCTGCCCATCTTCACCAAATTGAAGCCCTGACGCTTCAGCGATAAGAGAGCCCGCCGGATGCCAGTCACCACGCACCAGGTTAGAGTGCGCTATGCCGAAACCGACCAGATGGGCATTGTCTACTATGCCAACTATCTGGTCTGGTTTGAGCTGGGCCGCGTCGAACTGCTGCGCTCCCTCGGCCTTGCCTACAGCCAGCTCGAGAAAGAGCACGAGTGCATCCTGCCCGTCGTCGAGGCCACCTGCCGCTATCGCTCGCCCGCCCGCTACGACGACGAAATCCTCATAGAAACGCGCCCCGCCATGCTGCGCGGATCCGTGCTCAAGTTCGCGTATGAAATCTGGCGCAAGCCGTCTCATGAGGGAGAAGAGCGAAAGCTTCTCGCAGAAGGCGAGACGGTGCACGTGGTCTGCGACGACCAGCTGAACAAGAAGCCCCTGCCTGAACACTATGCCGCGGCGTTGCGCGCGTTGATGGCGGAGGCGTAGCCGGTACGCAGTACGTCAGCCCAGCACAACCGCCAGCGCGAAACCGTCATAGCCCTTCGACCCGACCGTCTGCAGAACCGTCGCGCTCAGGCGCGGCTCCCGGGCCACTTGCTGAGTGAATCTCCGAACGCCCTGCACGTTTGGGTCGGTACTGTCCGCTTGCACGACCTTGCCATCGCGCACAACGTTATCGGCCACGATGAGCGTTCCGGGGCGCGACAGCTTCAATGCCCAATCCAGGTACTCGGGGTAGCCCTGCTTGTCGGCGTCAATGAAGATCATGTCGAATGGCCCGGCCCCGGCCGCCTTCAGCGCAGCCAGGCTCTCGGGCGCCTGTCCCACGCGCAGATCAACCCGCTCCAGCACTCCCGCCTTCTGCAGATTCGCAGTTGCCACCTCGGCATGGCGCGGGTTCAGTTCCAGGGAGAC
The DNA here is from genome assembly GCA_028876395.1 of Acidobacteriota bacterium. Classification (GTDB taxonomy): domain Bacteria; phylum Acidobacteriota; class Terriglobia; order Terriglobales; family Acidobacteriaceae; genus Telmatobacter. The sequence goes on along the minus strand of JAGWRX010000188.1, from coordinate 2,830 downwards.
GACACGCCCGCCCTCGGGCAACGCACGCGCAAGCCAGATGGTGCTATATCCGCCCAGAGTTCCAATTTCAAGGATGCGCCGCGCGCCGGAGATGCGCACCAGCAGTTCCAGGAACCTGCCCTGGAGCGGGGTGACGTCGATAGAGGGGAAACCAGCGTCCTGATTGTTCTTGAGGGCCGCATCCAGCGCCGCGTCATGCCGGGCCAGTTGGCCGCTGAAATAGTCATCCACCGCAATCCACTGTTTGGTCCCGGAGCCGCGTGGAGGCATTTACTTCTCCCGCGCCACCACAAAATCCGGCACCCACAGCAGGGCTCGCTTGAAGTCGGAGTCAGGGAAGTGGGCGAGCGCCTGGCGGCCCTGTTCGGCGTAGCGATCGGCCAGCGCCATGGCGTACTCGACTGAGCCGTTGCGGACCAGGATTTCCTGGATTTCGCCGCGGCTCACGTGCTCAAAGCTGCGGTCGTCCAGCACACGCTGAATGGCCTGCCGGTCGCGCGCGGTTCCGTGGTCAATCGAGTGAATCACTGCCAGTGTGGCCTTGCCTTCGCGCAGGTCGCTGGCCACAGGCTTGCCCAGCACTTCTTCGGTCGCCGTCAGGTCTAGCACGTCGTCCACAATCTGGAACGCCAGGCCCACCGCGCGCCCATAGGCCGCCAGGTTGTCTTCCTGCGCCTCGCTTGCGCCGGCCAGCACCGAGCCCAGCCGCATCGAGACAGAGAACAGGCAGGCAGTCTTGCGGAAGATCAGATCGTAGTACTCGGCTTCTGACACTGCCTTGCCCAGCTTTTGAATTTGCAGCAGTTCGCCCTCGACCATTTGCTGCGTCAGGCCGATCAGCAACTCCAGCACCCGCAGGTTCTTTTCTTCGAGAGCCACGCGGAAGGCCTGCATATAGAGCCAGTCGCCTGCAAGCACGCACTTATCATTGCCCCAGGTCGTATTGGGAGAAGGCCGCCCGCGTCGCGTGTCGGCCCCATCAATGATGTCGTCATGCACCAGCGTGGCCGTGTGAACCATCTCCACCACCGCGCCCAGCCGGATGGCGCCCGGACCGGAGTAGCCCAGCAGATGCGCCGCCAACAGCAGCAGCGAGGGGCGAATGCGCTTGCCGCCGCCCTCGCGCAGGTATTCGGCAATCTCCGTAATCGTGCTTACGCTGGAGGCGGCATCGCGGCCCAACTCCTGCTCGATCGCCACGAGATCTTCCCGCAGCAGATCGAAGACTTCTCTCGCCGTCGCTATCGCCAAGGTGCTCAAAGGTCTCTGCTTCCCGCTCTTTCCGTCTCTGTGCGGACTGGTTTGTCTGACGCCCCATGTTGGATGCGCCGGGGCCCGCCAGGCAATCTTTTAATTCGTGCGGTAATTCGTAAACTGCAAATCCACGCCCAGATCTTTTCCCCGCAGCAAAGCGATAATCGCCTGCAGCTCGTCCCGGTCCTTGCTGGATACTCTCACAGTATCGCCTTGAATGCTGGCCTGCGCCTTCTTTTTCGAGTCCTTCACCAGCCGCACAATCTCTTTCGCCTTCTCCGTGGGGATGCCCTGCTGCAGGCTGATCTTCTGGCGAACGCTCTGCCCGGCGGCCGGCTCCAGCTTGCTATAGGTCAGGTTCTTCAATGAAACGCCGCGTTTCACCAGCTTCTGCCCCAGAATCTCCTTCACCGCTTCCAGCTTGTACTCGCCGGCCGAGGCAAGTTGAATGGTGTCATTGCCTTCCAGCGCAATTTCGGAGTGGGAATCCTTCAGGTCAAACCGCTGCCGGATCTCCTTCAGCGCCTGGTCAATGGCGTTGCGGACCTCCTGGATGTCCACCTTGCTTACAATGTCGAATGAATTTTCCTGAGCCATACCTTCCCCAATTCGCCGGCCTCGGCGGCCGGGCTCCACATTATCAGTTTCCCATGCCGGGCCGCACGTGAAATAGCCGCGAAAAGTTTTTCGTGGTGGCCTCGGCGATTTTCCCGGCATCCACGCCCAGCAGGCCGGCCAGCGTCTCCGCCGTCCGCGTCACCCAAGCCGGCTCATTGCGCTTGCCGCGGTCGGGCGCCGGAGCCAGCCAGGGGGCGTCCGTCTCCACCAGAATCCCGTCCAGAGGCATGTGGGCGGCAACGTCGCGCAGCGCCTGCGCCCTGGGATAGGTGATGTTGCCCGCGAACGAGACCAGAAAGCCCAGGTCCAGCGAGCGCCGCGCCTGCTCCCATCCGCCGCCAAAGCAGTGCATCACGCCGCCAAGACCGGTGTGCCGCCAGTAGGTATCGAGGGTCAGGAACAGATGGTCCCAGGCATCCGTCGCGCCATCCTTCGGCCTGCAGTGGATCAGTATCGGCCGCTTGCGCGCAGCGGCAACTTCAAGCTGGCGGATGAGTCCCGCGCGCTGCACGTCATGCGGAGCGCCGTCATGGTAGTAGTCCAGCCCGATCTCGCCGCAGGCAATCACCTCAGGCTCGGCGAGCAGGCTGTCGAGTTTTGAGATTATGGAATCGTCGATCTCGGGTGTGTTGTGCGGATAGACTCCGGCGCTGGCGTAGAGCCGCGGCATCCCCGGCTGCCCGTTGAACTGGCGACAGATGTCGAGCGCCTGATGCATCTGCGTAGGCCCCTCGCCGATGCCGATGGAGAGCACGGCGCCGACGCCCGCATCGCATGCGCGGCGCAGCATGGCTTCGCGGTCGTCGGCGTAGCGCTCACTGTCAAGGTGGGCGTGGGAATCAATCAGCAAAATTCAGACCTCCGATGAGAGCATTGCGGGTCTGCGTAGGACCGACTCTACAAGGGCTTCAACCAGGAATCTCCGGCCTACTTCAGCCGCGCGCCGAGGGGGACATCT
>JAGWRX010000187.1 GCA_028876395.1 Acidobacteriota bacterium | reverse complement strand
GGTGCTGAGCGAGCCATCCTTGTAGCCCTTGGCGATATCTGCAATTGAGACCGGGCTGTAATCACGAGCGTGGCCGGCCTGGCCGAACTGGGTCATGCGCAGGGCAACAACCTTCTGCATGGCTTCACGGGCAGGCTTCATGTAGTCGCGGGGGTCGAACTTCTCAGGGCTCTCCCAGAGGACCTTGCGGATGGCACCAGTGATGGCGAGGCGGTTGTCGGTATCCACGTTGATTTTGCGGACGCCGTTGCGGATGCCGAGTTGGATCTCCTCGACCGGAACGCCCCAGGTCTCTTTGAGCTTGCCACCGTACTGGTTGACGATGTCCTGCAGGTCCTTGGGTACCGACGAGCTGCCGTGCATGACAAGGTGGGTCTTGGGCAGCATCTGGTGAATCTTGATGAGGACGTCCATCTTGAGGACGGAGCCGTCTGGCTTCTTGTTGAACTTGTAGGCGCCGTGGCTGGTGCCAATCGCGATGGCGAGGGCGTCGACGCCGGTGCGCTCGGCAAATTCAACGGCCTGGTCGGGGTCGGTAATGTGCTCGAGACCGGTGCCGCCTGCGCCGTGGCCGTCTTCAACGCCGCCCAGGACGCCGATTTCGCCTTCGACCGTTACGCCGCGCTCGTGGGCATAATCAACCACGCGCTTGGTGACTTCAACATTCTCTTCAAACGTGGTGGGAGTCTTGCCATCTTCCTTGAGCGAGCCATCCATCATGACCGAGGTGTAGCCGAGGGCGATTGCGCTCTTGCAGGTCTCAAAGCTGTTGCCGTGATCCTGGTGCATGGCGATGGGAATGTCGGGGTTGAGCTCGGCGGCTGCCTCAATGAGGCGGAAGAGGTAGAGGTCTTCCGCAAACTGGCGTGCGCCGCGGCTGGCCTGGACGATGACGGGCGACTTGGTTTCTTTGGCCGCCATCATGATGGCCTGAATCTGTTCCATATCGTTGACGTTGAATGCGCCGACGCCGTATCCGCCCTTGGCGGCCTCGTCGAGAAGCTGCCGCATGGAGACTAGAGGCATAGGAATTCTCCTTCTCAGGTTGGCTCCGGCCGCCGGTTCGCTTCGACCCTGGGAGGGTGGGAAATCAGCCTGTCGGGCGGCAGGAACTGCAATCGTCCTTATGGTAGCAGACGCGCGCAAGACGAAAATGTGCTGCCCGCCACAAACCTCGCTTTTGCGCGGACCAAAACCAACGTCCATGTGGAATAATCCCTGCGTGCCCGTCGCCGCCTTAACTGCTCATTCCAGCCTGTTTCTGCTCGCCTGCGCTGCTGGAACCGTGCTGCTGCTTCTCGTCCTCATCGCCCGGCTGCGCCTGCATCCGGCACTGGCGCTGGCCGTCTCTGCCATGGCGCTTGGGGTCGCCTCGGGCATGCCGCTCCATCAGGTACCGCTCTCGTTTTCCACAGGCGTCGGCAACCTCATGGGACACATCGCCATCGTGCTCGGCCTCGGCGCGATTCTCGGCCGCCTGCTCGCCAGCTCCGGCGGAGCCGCCGCATTGGGCCGCGCGCTGGTCGAGGGCTGCGGCCCGCGCGGTCTGCCCTGGGCCTTGCTTGGCCTTGGCATTCTCGTCGGCCTGCCGGTCTTTTTTGAAGTCGGCCTCGTCCTGCTCATGCCCATCGTCGCCGCGGCGGCCCGTCGCAGCGGCCGTCCGCCCATCCTTGTCGGCATTCCGCTGCTCGCCGGGCTCTCCATCGTGCATGGCACGCTACCGCCGCATCCGGCAGCTATGCTGGCGGCCACGCAGTATCACGCCGACCTGGGCCGCACCATACTCTGGGGACTCATGGTCGCCCTGCCCGCCGGGGTACTGGCCGGGCCCGTCCTCGGCTGGCTTCTCACGCGGCTGTGGAACAGAAAAGCCGCCCGCGCCGAAGCCTTCGAGGAAGGCCCCTCGCTCTTCGAAGACGCTGAAGCACAGGCGGAGTCCAGCGCCGTTGCCTCCGCACCGGAACAGGTCGAGCCGGTCCCCGCGCCTGCTGGACCGCTGCGCGCGGCGGCGGCCATTCTGCTTCCGGTGGCGCTCATTTTCCTGGGCAGCTGGGCCGACGCGCTCTCCGCTCCCCGCAGCGCTGCCAACCGCCTTCTGCACTTCATCGGCAGCCCCGATGTCGCCTTGCTCCTCGCCGTCCTCGCAGCTCTCGTCACGCTCGGCGGACGCATCCAGACCGGCCGTCACCACGGCCGCGAACTGCTCCGCCGCCTCACCGCGCAGTCCTTTGAGCCCATCGCAAACGTCCTCATCATTCTTGCCGCGGCCGGCGGGCTCAGCGGCATCCTGCGCGATTCCGGAGCCGCCGAAGCCACCATCGCGCTGGCGCTCGGAGCGCACATGCCGCCCCTCGTCCTCGCCTGGCTCCTGGCCGCCGTCGTGCGCATCTCCATGGGCTCGGCCACAGTCGCCATGGCCGTGGCTTCCGGAGTACTCGCGCCCATGGCCGGCCACGTCGGCGTGCCACCCGAGCTGCTCGTGCTGGCCACAGGCACCGGCTCGCTCATCTTCTCGCAGGTCAACGACCCCGGCTTCTGGATGATCCAGTCCTTCTTCAACATGGAGATGAAGGAAACCTTCGCCACCTGGACCGTGCTCGAGACCGTGCTCTCCGTCACCGGCCTCTGCGCCACGCTGCTGCTCTCTGCCGTCCTGCACTAAACCGGTCGCGCCCTATCGAGCAAAATCCTCCGGCTTGTCCCGCTTCCAGTCCGCGAATGCCTCGTCGAGGCTGTACTGCCACGTGTAGCCCAGCTCGCGCAGCCCGCGCGGGTCAATGTCCGTTGACCGGAACAGCTTCCGCACCCGCACCGGGCTCACCGGCTGCCTGATGCCGAGCGCGCGCGCGACGGCATCAATCGGATACGAAACCCCCAGCAGCAGCCGGCGCGGAACCGACACCGGCGTGCGCTTGATGCCCGCAACGCGCCGGATCGAATCCACATACTCCTCCACCGTCGGCGGCGGATTCATCCCCACATTCAGCAGCGTCACCGCCTCGCCCGCGCGCTCCTGGTGCTCCAGCGCAAAGTCGATCACGCGGCACAACTCCTTCACATAGCCGCCCGCCTTGCGCGTCTGCCGGTTCCCCATATACGCGAAGTAGCCCTTGACCAGGCTGCGCGCCAGCCGCGTCACGTTGCCGCCCTCGCCCGCGCCAAACACTACGCCCGGCCGGAAAATCAGAAGCCTGCGTTCCGGCTCTGCCGCCTGCCACTCCCTGTGAATCTCTTCCGCCGAGAGCTTTGAAATGCCATAAGGCGTCTCGGGAGCAGGCGTCGAGCGCTCGTCCTTTCGTTCTTCCGACGGGCCATACGGCGCAATGCTGCTGACAAACACCATCCGCTGGCATCGCACTGCCGACGCATATGCGCACACGTTCTCCGCGCCGCGCAGATTGGTCTCAAAATACTCCGCGGCCTCGTGTCCTGGTTCCCGGTGAATGGCCGCCAGATTCACAATCAGGTCCGCGCTCGCGGAAAACCGCGCGTCGCGAATCGGCTGGCGCACATCCGACGCAATGAACTCCACCAGGCCCGCCCGCAGGCCTTCCTGCAGCAGCGCCGTCCAGGCTTCAATCCGCGGCGGAGCAAGATCCGCCAGAACAATCCTGCGCGCCGCGCGCTGCTCCAGCAGATACTGCGCCAGATGCGTTCCGATAAAACCTGTTCCACCAAAAAGAACGACCGTCTCTGCTGTCTTCATAGCTTCCAGGGCAAGTCCTTCAGCACTTCACGCATCCAGAGTAGTCCGTGCGGCGGCAGGCGAATCCGCGCGGGCCGGATTCTTCGCCCCGGCGTCTGACTCCGCGCCGTCCCCGAAAACGCTCAGAAATCGGTTCGCAATCGCGTCAATCGCAAAGCTCTCTTCCGCATACCCGCGCGCGTTCTTTCCGAATTCAGCTCGGAGAGCAGGATCGTCCATGAGCCTCATCGCGGCCTCAATGGTGTGCTCCTCGCCATCCGGCGGAACGACGATGCCGGCCTTCGCTCGCGCCACCAACCGCGCAGCCTCGTTGTCCTGCTGAGCCGCAATCATCACCGGCCGTCCGGCGCACAGATAAGCAAGCGTCTTCGACGGCACTGCAAAACTTCCCGCCTCCGCGTCCAGCAGCGCGATCAGCACATCCGCGGCGCCCAGCACTTCGGGAACCCGCTCGTAGGGCTGAAACGGAAGCAGCGTCAACGCATCGCGGCTCACCGCATGCGCCCTTTCCGCCAGCCAGTCCGCGCCCGCGCCTCCGGCAACCACAACCAGCCGCGCATCGCCCCGCGCCTCCAGCTTCTTCGCCAGCGCCAGCAGCAGTTCCGGGCGGTGCTTCATGCCCAGCGTGCCCGAATACAGAAAGCAGAACCTGTCCGCAACTCCCATCTCCCGCGCCCAGGCGTTGTCCTTCGGTGTCGGCACAATCGCATGCACCGGCGCCCAGTTGGGAATCACCGACACATGCGGACCGCTGATCTTCCACCGCGCCAGTTGCTCGGCAAACGCCGGCGCAATGCACACGACGGCATCGGACTTCCTCAGCAGATCCTTCTCGACTCTCTCGTAATACCAGCCCGCAAGTCCCGCAAGCAGCGGAGCCTTCCTGCGCAGAACATACCGCACTGCCGTGCTGTACACATCCTGCAGCCAGAACACAAATCGGGCATTGGCCCCGCGCGCGGCGTCCCGCAAAATGCGCTGCCCATCCAGCGGCATGTCTCCCGACAGCACAACATCCGGCCTGAAGCGCCTCACCTCTGACGCCACCGCCCGCCCATACTCGACATCGGCTGCCCGCCGGCTCAGGAGCCCATGCTTCACAAATGCGCGCTGAATATGAAGCCCCTTGATCGTCAGATCGGGCACATTCTCCGCTGCCGAATCCGATCCCTTCGGCGTGCTCGTGTTGTCGGCAAAATACGTATGCAGAACCGTGTGCCCGCGCCGCGCCAGTTCCCGGCTCAGGTCCATGCCGAAAGGATGACCGCAGAACTCGTTCACAAGTATGCGCACGTTGACCTCGAATCGCTGGCTCTCCGCGCAATCCCGTTCCTATGGCCGGCGATTCCCTAAAGCCCCAGTACCGCCCGCTGCGCGGCGAAGATTTCGCTCAGTCCCGTCTCGGCCAGGTCGATAAGCCCATTGAGCTGCGCGCGGGAAAAGCTTCCCTTTTCCGCCGTGGCCTGTGTCTCCACCAGTCCGCCGTCGGCGGTCATCACGACGTTCATGTCCACCTGCGCCTGCGAGTCCTCCTCATAGCAGAGGTCAAGCAGCGGCGTGCCGTCCAGAATTCCCACCGACGTCGCGGCAACCAGTTGCTTCATCGGCGACTCCTTCAGCGTTCCCGCCGCCACCAGTGCGTTCATCGCCAGGGAAAGCGCGACCGCCGCGCCGGTAATCGCCGCCGTACGCGTGCCGCCATCGGCCTGGATCACGTCGCAGTCCAGAATCACTGTCCGCTCGCCCAGCGCCTGCATGTCCACCACCGAGCGCAGGCTCCGCCCGATAAGGCGCTGAATCTCATGGGTGCGTCCGCCAATCTTGCCCCGTTCGCTCTCGCGCGGGGTTCGGGTGACAGTGGAGCGCGGCAGCATGGCGTACTCCGCCGTGACCCAGCCGCGCCCGGAATGGCGCAGCCAGCCCGGCACTCCCTGCTCAACTGTGGCATTGGCCAGCACGCGCGTATTGCCGAGCGAGACCAGAACAGAGCCTTCGGCCGTCTGCACAAAGCCGGGCGTGAAAGAAAGAGGGCGTAACTCAGCTGGCGTCCGCCCGCCTGGACGAAAGAAAGACGTGGAGCCCTGGGCGTTCATAGGGGGATTGTACGGGAAGCGCGAGCCGGCTTGCCTCCCGATACGGAAACGGGACAGTTTCAGAACGGGAATCCGCTGCTTCCGAGACCCGGAAGAGGAATCCCGCACTAACCCTTTCAAAATCATGACGCTGCCGCCATAGCGCCATCCCTCCATTCCCATTTTGAGACATAGCATGTATCCACCGTCCCCATGATCGTCCCCACGAAATACGCGCTAAGCCTTTGTATTTCAATCGCTTGGGAAGACTGTCCGAGTTTGGCACGCCGCGTGTATTAGAAGAGGACAAATCCCAGGCGCCAAAACAGAAATGGGAAGCGTCCGGGCCTCAGCAGAACAGCAAGGAAAGGGACTGGAATGCAGCAGATTGAACAAACTGTGGAGCGGAAAGTGACGAACCGGATGCGCCTGGAGACGGCAGCGGAGACGCTCGCCAACCTGAGCGAAGGCGGTGAGAGTCGTGCAGAGGTGGTGCATGATGCCCGGAATATGGTGGCGGCGCTGGGCCTTTATTGTGACCTGCTGGAAGAGCCGGGCGTGCTGGCAGCCCCGTATCGCCACTATGGAATCGAGCTGAGACTGGTGGCCTCTGCCAGCCGAAAGCTTGTGCAGAAGCTGGTGGCAATGGACACTCGCGGACCGGCTCAACAGGCTGCTCTGCCGGACGCCGCAGGCGATGTGGATGACCGGCCGAGGGTCGATTCGGCTCCCAGGCGTCAGCCGCCTGCCAGGCGATGGGAACGGATGCACGCCGCACCGATCGACAACCTGGCCGCGGACCTGCTTGCCAGCGAGAATCTGCTGGCCGCGCTGGCTGGGGCAGCGATCAAACTCAGCGTTGAAACCTCAGGTGGCACACTGCCTGTGCGGATGACCGGCGAGGACCTGACCCGGATTCTGGTCAATATGGTCAAGAACTCCGCAGAGGCCATGACTGGAGGCGGATGCATTCGCTTGAGCCTTCGCGAGAGCCCGACCAAACCCGGGACCACCCGATGGCTGACGCTGACCATCGAAGACAACGGCCCCGGTCTCCCTCAGACTGCAATTGAGAAGGTCTTCCTTCCGGGCTTTACGACCCGGTCAAAGGCCTCCAGCGCGCGCGGCCATCGAGAAGAACCGGGCGCACAGCGCGGCCTGGGCCTCTCCATCACCCGCTCCATCGTGAAAGCCGCCGGCGGACGCATCCATGCCGCCAACCGCGACCCATCGGGCGCCTGCTTCCAGATTGATCTGCCGGTCAGAAGCCGCTGAGGCGGGAACGATAAACGGCTGCAAGCCCACATTACCTAATTCCACGCGAGGCGAATACAATGCTCGAAACTGTTGTTTCATCAAGGGCCATGGAATTCATCCCCCAAGTAGCAGAGCCGCCGGCAAAGCTTTACCTTCTGGTCGTGGACGCAGACCCGGCGGTACGCTCGGCCTGCTCGGAGATCGCCGCCAGCCTGGGCTATGCCGTGGACAGCACGGGCGACATGGGCCAGGCGCGCAGCCTGCTGCGCGGCCACGCCGCCGACATCCTGCTGGTAAACATGCCTTACGGCAGCAACCAGGGCCTTGAACTGGTCTCCGAAGTCAAGCTGCTCTATCCCGGGATGTCCGTGATCGTCATGACGGCCTCCGGCACCGTGAATGCAGCCGTGGAGGCGATGCGCTGCGGAGCATCCGACTATCTCTCCAAGCCCTTCGCCATCGACGAGCTCTCGACCGTCCTGGACCGCGCGGCCGCCGGCCACGTGACCGATACCGCGAGCCGCCAGCTTCGTGAGCGGCTGCGGCTCTCACAGGGTCTGGGCGCAATGATCGGGCGTTCGTCCGAAATGGAAAAGCTCTACCGCATTCTTTCCAAGGTGGCGCAAAGCTCGCATCCGGTGCTGATTCTGGGCGAGAGCGGCACAGGCAAGGAACTGGTGGCGCGGACCATTCACGCCTACGGCCCCAGCGCGCAGAAGCCCTTTCTGCCCGTGGATTGCGGCTCGCTGGTGCCCACGCTGATTGAGAGCGAGCTGTTCGGCTACGTCAAGGGAGCCTTCACGGGCGCAAACCGATCCAAGGATGGACTCCTGGTGTCGGCCGAGGGCGGAACGGTCTTTCTGGATGAAGTGGGCGAGCTTTCGCTGGATTTGCAGACCAAGCTGCTGCGCGCGCTGCAGGAGCGGGAAGTGCGGCCCGTTGGCGCCACCCATCGCGTGCCCATCAAGGCGCGCATCGTAGCGGCCACCAACCGCGATCTGGCGGCGATGGTCGAAAAGGGCACCTTCCGCAAGGATCTGTTTTACCGGCTCAACGTGGTGAACCTGCGGCTGCCCTCCCTGCGCGACCGCCGCGACGACATCCCGCCGCTGGCGGCACACTTTCTGGACCGCATCAGCCGTGATCGCGGCGCCAAGTTCACGCTGAGCAACGAAGCCCTGCGCACCATGATGGCGTATGACTGGCCAGGCAATGTGCGCGAGCTGGAAAACGCCGTGGAGCGCGCCTGCGCCCTGTCATCCGGGCCGGTGCTGCATCTGGGCGACCTGCCCACGCAGCTGCAGCAGCATGGGCTGGCGGCGCATCGCGCGGCTGCCCCCGGTGAGGCGGACAACGCGGGCCAGGCGCAAGTCAAGCCGCTCGCAGAGCTGGAGCGCGAAGCCATCCTGAGCGCCATCCGCACGCTGAACGGCGACAAGCTGCAGGCCGCCCGGCTGCTCGGCATCGGCAAAACCACCCTGTACCGCAAGCTGAAAGAGTACGGCATCGCCGACTCGCTCCCCGAAGACTAGGAATTCCCGGCAGCTGCCGCGCGGCATCGCCGCGGCAGACCCATTGCAGCAGGCCGGCCGCACTGCGTGCCGACTCGCACTCTCAACAGATTTTCAGGCAAGGTCCGGCGCTGACACGCCCGGGCAAAGCACAAGGAGCTGGAAATGAGCATTCTGATGGTGACCGGAATCGAAGGCGCCCGCAATTGCGCCGCCGTGGTGGGCGCGCAACTGGGCATGGAAGTGGAAGTGGCGGAAGGGCGCAGGGCCGCGCTGGCCGCGCTGCGCAAGCGGGAGTTTGCCGCCGTGATTGTGGATGAAACGCTGGCGGAGTGCGATCCCGCCGCGGCCGAGGCCATCTGGGAACGCGCCGCGCTCGCCATTCCCCTGCAGATCAACTTCGCGCTCTCCGGCACGGCCAGGCTCGTGCGCGAGATTCGCGCCGCGCTGCACCGCCGCACCCGGGAGCAGACGCTGGCCCATCGGGCAGCGGCGGCGGCCATTGAAACCGAGCTGAAGACCACGGTCGCCGGCCTGCTGCTGCATGCGCAGTTGGCGCTCACAGGCGGCGAAGTGCCTGCCCCGCTGGCCGAAAGGCTGCGCGTGGTGGCTGACCTCGCCGGCAGCCTCCGGCAGCGGCTGAGCGCGCCCCAGCAGGCACCAGGCGGAACCACCGCCTGAAAAGCTCCAACAGCACGCAGGCAGCATGCTTTGGATGAGCACCGCCGGGGCCTCACGCGCCCCGGCGTATTTTTGCCCGGCATGAACACCCGCCGCCCCATGCCTTAATCTGAAAGAAGCATGCAAGATACCGCCGTTCTGCTGATGGATTGCCCGGACCGCAAGGGATTGGTAGCCCGCGTCGCCGGGCTGCTCTACGAATGGGGCGCCAACATTCTGCACGCCGACCAGCACCAGGACCACGACCTGGGACTGTTTTTCATGCGCGTGGAGTGGGCCCTGAACGGGGAAAAGACTGGCGCGGCAGGCTCCCCGCGCTTTGACCTGTCTGGATTTGAGAAGGCCTTCGCTCCACTGGCCGCCGAACTCGACATGCACTGGAAGCTGAGCGCCAGCGCTCAAAGGCCCAGGGTGGCGCTGTTCTGCTCGCAATATCTGCACTGCATGGCTGACCTGCTGCACCGCTGGCGCTCCGGCGAACTGGACTGCGAAATTCCCGTTATCGTCTCGAACCATCGCGACGTCGAGAACCTGGCCGCGTTCTACGGCATTCCCTTTGAGCACATTCCCGTGACGGCAACAACGCGCGCCGAGGCAGAGACACAGCAGCTCGCGCTGCTTGAGCGGCACGGAGTCGAGCTGGTGGTGCTGGCCCGCTACATGCAGATTCTTTCACCCGGCTTCGTGGCCCACTATCCGGCGGCCATCATCAATGTGCACCACTCTTTCCTGCCTGCCTTCACCGGGGCCCGGCCGTACCACGCTGCCCACGCGCGCGGCGTCAAGCTCATCGGCGCCACCAGCCACTATGTGACCGAAGTGCTGGACGACGGACCGATTATCGAGCAGGATGTGGCCCGCATCTCCCACCGCGACCAGGTCGAGGACCTCGTGGCCCGCGGCCGGGATCTCGAGCGCCTGGTTCTCTCCCGCGCCGTCCGCTGGCACCTGGACCGCCGCATTCTCTGCTACGGAAACAAGACGGTCGTATTCGACTAAGCCCGATGGCTGCCTTGACAGCAGGCAGCTGAGTGAATATTGATGGAAGGCGTTGTGCCGTTCAGGCCCAGCCGACGCTCACAGCACCGGCGGCTGGAGACATCTCGCCGGCCCGGTTGCCGGCCGTGCAGGAAAATCAGATGAAATGTGCAAGACTCTTTCGACCGCTTGTCGTGATTGCGATTGCCGTGGCGTGCGCGCCCGTCCAGAGCGTGCTGCATGCCGCGGGTGGACCCGGCACTGCTGCCGTTGCCGCGAACTCGATGCCCCTCAAGGTCGACCGTCTGGATCCGTCCATCGAACAACTCATCCCTGCCAGCGCCGTTCTTGAGCGCGTCGCCACCGGATTCAAGTGGCTTGAAGGGCCGGTGTGGGCTGACGACAGCCTCTACTTCGCCGACATACCCGGCAACAGCATCCGCAAATGGACACCGGGCAAGGGCGTGACCACCCTCCTGACGCCGAGCGGGTACAAGGGTTCCACTCCCTACGGCGGCCCCGAATCCGGCTCGAACGGAATGACGCTCGACCCGCATGGCCGCCTGACGGTCGCGGGCCATGCGCAGCGCGACGTCTACCGGCTGGAGTCGCTCCAACCTGGCTCGCCGATTACCATCCTCGCGGACACCTATCAGGGCATGCGCCTCAACAGTCCCAACGATCTGGTCTACCGCTCTGACGGCTCGCTCTACTTCACTGATCCGCCCTACGGCTTGCGCACGCAGCAGGACAACGATCCGGAAAAGCAGCTCAAGGTCAACGGCGTCTATCGCATCCCAAACGCACTGGCGCAGAAGCCCGGCGCCACGCCCGCCCGCGCTGATTTGCAATTGCTGTCGAGCGATCTTCCCCGTCCCAACGGTATCGCCTTCTCTCCCGACGAGAAGTATCTCTACGTGAACAACTCCGAGCCCAAAAAGATCTGGATGCGCTACCGCGTGATGCCAGACGGAACATTGACCGAGGGCAAGGTCATCTGCGACGCCACATCGGATGCGCGCCCCGGTGGCCCGGATGGCATGAAGGTGGACACGCTGGGAAATATATACAGCGCAGGCCCCGGCGGCGTGTGGATACTCTCACCCGAAGGCAAGCATCTGGGCACGATCGTCATGCCGGAACGAACGGCCAACGTAGCCTGGGGCGGAGCGGATCACAAGACGCTCTACATCACCGCCAGCAGCAGCATCTATCGCGTGCACCTCAAAGTTGCGGGAGCGCCTTTAACGCGGAGCCGGTAACGCAATTTCAAAGCACGGAGAGTGCAAGGGCCATCCCTGCCGTACGGCGGGGATGGCCTTTTTGCTGCACGAGTTCGAAGCGGGACCTTACCGCTGAGGCTACGCTTCCACCAGCGTGTCGGCAATGTCCAGGTGCCGGTCGAACGCATCGAAGCCAAAGTCCAGTTCTTCCTTCGTCACGATGAGCGGCGGCGCAATCACGAAGTGGCTGACCCACGACTGCTGGGCCACACCGTCGGCCATCATCTTCGCGGCAATCTGATCCACCACCATCGCCTTGCCTTCCACCTTGTCGCGCATGGTGTTGAAGGGTTCCTTGGTCTTCCGATTCTTCACCAGCTCGATCGCAAAAAACAGTCCGATGCCGCGCACGTCGCCTATGGACGGGTGCTTCGCCTTGAGGGCTTCAAGCTTTTCGCGCACATAGGGCTCCAGTTCCGCCGCGCGCTCCACCAGTTTGAGCCGCTGCATCTCCTCGATGGTGGCGACAGCTGGCCCAAGCGTGATGGGATGTGCCTCGTAGGTGTGGCCGTGCGAGAAGTAACGGTCATCAAAGTAGTCGGCAATCTTCGTTGTGGTGGCGCACAGTCCCAGCGGCACATAGGCCGAGGTGATGCCCTTGGCCGTGACCAGGATGTCGGGCTTGACGCCCCAGTGATCCACGGCAAACCACTTGCCCGTGCGGCCCCAGCCAGTCATCACTTCATCGGCAATCAGCAGCACGCCGTGGCGGTCGCAGATTTCGCGGAGGCGCGGGAAGTACTCCGGAGGCGGAATGAGCACGCCATTGGTGCCGACGACCGGCTCCAGAAGGATGGCCGCCACGTCGCTCTCATTGCGGATCATGTGTTCGATGTAGTCGGCGCAGGCCACGTTGCAGCCGGGATAGGTGTGCCGGATGGGGCAGTTGTAGCAGTTGGTCTCCGGCGCAAAAATGAAGCCGTGCCCCTTGCCTGCCGGCTCCATTGCCCAGCGGCGCGGGTCGCCGGTGGCCGCAATCGAGCCCATCGTCGAACCATGATACGAGCGATAGCGCGAGATGATCTTGCTCTTGCCGGTCACCATGCGCGCAATCTTGAAGGCCGCTTCGTTCGCATCGGTTCCGCTGGTGCCGAAGAAGAATTTATTCAGTCCCGCAGGCAGCACCTCCAGCAGCTTGGCGCTCAACTTTGCGCGGGCTTCGGTGGCGTACGCCGGGCCCACGAAGGCCAGTTCGCGCGCCTGTTCGCCAATCGACTCAATCACGCGCGGATTCTTGTGTCCGAGGTTCACGCACATCAACTGTGAACTGAAGTCGAGGTAACGCTTGCCCGCGCCGTCCGTGAACCAGCAGCCCTCGGCGTCGGCAATATGCAGCGGCTTCCAAGTCTTCTGCGCACGCCAGGTGCCGTAATTGGTCTGCCGCGTGATGCCGGTGATTTCTTCTGAAGTGAGAGGGGTGGACCGGGAAACTTCGCTCATGATTCCGCTCTTTGGTACGTCGATGAAGTCATCGTATCATCGCGGACGCTGCATCGAATTCCGCGCAAAGAAAAGCCCCCGGCGGGTTGGCCGGGGGCATCGTTCATGGGTTTGTGAATGTTCAGTTGCTGTAGAGCAGAATCCCCGCTGCCTTCTCTTCGCTGGCGCTTTCGTCTGCGCTGACTGGGCGATAGAAGAGCTGGTTCTGGTCGAGATAGACCTCGAGGAAGGCTGGACGTGCAGTGATTTGTCCGGCGATGAGCGCCTCCGACAAGGGGTCTTCCACGTAGCGCTGCAGGGCGCGGCGCAAGGGGCGCGCACCGTAGCTGCGATCGACGAGCGTCTTTTCGAGGATCCACTTCTTGGCCTCCTCGGTAACGGAGATAGTGATCGCCTTCTGCGCCAGGTTGGCGTTCAACTGCTGCACCAGCAGTTCGACAATCTGCAGCAGGTCGCCATCCGACAGCGACTGGAACAGAATCACCTCATCGAGGCGGTTGAGGAACTCGGGATTGAAGGTCTTCTTCACCTCCTGCTTCACCAACTCCTCGACTTTTTCTGAAACCAGGTCTTCGCGTTCGCTCTGGAAGCCGAGCCCTTGCTTCTTCTGCAGGTGCCGCGCGCCGATGTTGGAGGTCATGATGATGATGGTGTTCTTGAAGTCGACGGTATTGCCCAGCCCGTCGGTCAACTGACCATCCTCAAACACCTGCAACAGCAGATTGAACACATCCGGGTGCGCCTTCTCGATTTCATCCAGCAGCACGACAGAGTAAGGCGAGCGCTTGACGCGTTCGGTCAACTGGCCGCCTTCCTCGTAGCCAACGTATCCCGGAGGCGAACCGATCAGCTTCGACACCGAGTGCTTC
>JAGWRX010000186.1 GCA_028876395.1 Acidobacteriota bacterium | reverse complement strand
GGCGGCACTGGGGCCTCTGCCGCTGGTGGCCGAAGACCTGGGCGTGATTACACCGGAGGTGGACGCGCTGCGGCTGGAACTGGGCATGCCCGGCATGAAGGTGATCCAGTTCGGCTTCAGCGACAAGTCCGCGCACATTCATCTGCCGCACGCGTACACGCCCGCGACTGTGGCCTACACGGGCACCCACGACAACGACACGACGCAGGGCTGGTGGAAGGCGGCGGGCGAGCAGGAACGCGCGGCGGTGGAGGCGTATGTAGGACCGGCTCCCGTTATGGATGGCGTTGCGGGGCCTGTTTGGGCGCTGATTCGGGCGACGGCGGCAAGCGTGGCGCGGATGGCTGTGTTTCCCTTGCAGGATTTGCTGGAGCTGGGCTCGGAAGCGCGCATGAATACGCCGGCAGTGGCCACGGGCAACTGGAGCTGGCGCGCGCCGGAGGGATGCCTGACAGCGGAACTGCGGGCGCGGCTTGCGGCGCTGGTGGATGTGACGGACCGGGACAACGATCCGCTGGGCGGGGCGGAAGAATCCATGGCGGCAGGGAACTGATACCGCCTCGCGATTTTTGTTGGAGAAGGGCAAGCTTGCTATGCTGGCCGCAGATGGAAACTGCGGCGATTGAAACCCACGGCCTGACCCGGCGCTTTGGCGCGCTGACGGCCGTGGAGGACGTGACGCTGAGAGTTGCCCGAGGGCAGTTCTTCGGCTTTCTGGGGCCGAACGGCGCGGGCAAGTCCACCACCATCAAAATGCTGACCGGGCTGCTGGAGCCGAGCGCTGGCACAGTGGAGATTCTGGGCCAGCCTTTCTGGGCCGGAGCGCTGGAGCTGAAGCGGCAGATTGGCGTGGTGCCGGAGGGCATGGCACTGGCGGGACGGCTGACGGCGCGCGAGTATCTGCGCTTTGTGGGCCGCATGTACGGACTGGACCGCGAGACGACGAACCGGCGCACCGATGAACTGCTGGAGTTCATGCAGCTGGCAGGCGAAACGCGCAAGCTGGTGACGGACTTCTCCCATGGGATGCAGAAGAAGCTGGCGCTGGCGGCGGCGGTGATTCATGGGCCGCGCGTGCTTTTTCTGGACGAGCCGTTTGAGGGCGTGGACGCCATTGCCGCGGGCATGCTGAAGACCATGCTGCAAGGGATGATTCAACGCGGCGCGACGATTTTTCTGACCACGCACGTGCTGGAGATTGTGGAGAGGCTGTGCAGCCATGTCGCGATCATTCATCAGGGGCGGCTGGTGGCGAATGGCTCTCTGGAAGAGCTGCGCGCGGGTGTGGCGAGCAGCCTGCCGGGCGCGGAGAGCAGCCAGCGGCTTACGCTGGAAGAGATTTTCCTGTCGATTGTGGGAGCAGGCGGCCAGGAGCCGGCGCAGGAGCTGTCATGGCTGGCGTAGGCGCAGCGGAAGTTGCGGCGCTGGCGCGTCCCGGGGCTGGACCGCTGAGCCGTCTGGCGCGGGCGCAGTATGCGGCGCTGGCGGCGATGCGTTGGCAACTGCTGACGCACGGATTGCGCTCCGCCGAGGGCATGTTTGAGCTGGGGGCGCGCGGCATTTCATGTCTGCTGTACGCGCTGCTAGGCGTGGGACTGGGCGCGGGGCTGGGCGTGATCGCGCACTCGCTGGTGCTGGAGCGCAACTGGCAACTGCTGCCGGTTCTGTTCTGGCTGGTGTGCTTTCTGTGGCAACTGGTGCCGGTGGCGCTGGCCTCGTTTCAACAGCAGTTCGACATGAGCGGCCTGTTGCGCTTTCCGGTGAGCTTCAGCGCGTTCTGCCTGCTGTATGTGGTTTTTGGGCTGGGGGATATCTCCACCTTAATCGGGGTGCTCTGCAGCCTGGGCATCCTGACGGGAGTTTCAGTGGCGCGGCCCGATCTGTCTGCCTGGGTGGTCGCGGGGCTGGCGGGCCTGGCGGCGGTGAACATCCTGCTGGTGCGCGTGATTCTTGTCTGGATGGATCGCTGGCTCGCGCGCAGGCGAACGCGGGAGATATTGAGCGCGCTGTTCGTGATGTTTCTGCTGAGCCTGCAACTGCTGAATCCCGCGTTGCATGAGAGCAGGGCGAACGGCGAGCGGAATTCCGAAGCGAGGGCGGCAGCGCGGCGCACGATGGCGGAAGAGATGAAGCCGCTGCTGAACGGCGTGAGCGCTGTGCAGCAATGGTTGCCGCCGGGGCTGGCGGTGGTGGAGATGGAAGCCGCAGCAGAACACAGGCCCGCGCGCGCGCTGGCGGCTCTGGGCGCGCTCGGGCTCTACGTGCTGGCCACCGGAGCCCTGCTGGCGGTGCGGCTCCGGGCAGAGTATCGCGGCGAGAGCCTGGGCGAAGTTCCGTCGCAGAAAGAGGCGGAGAAAGAAAGCGGAGGGTGGCTGCTGAACGGCGCCGGCCCGGTGGCCGCGGTGATGGAAAAAGAGCTGCACACGCTGATGCGCTCCATGCCGCTGCTTTATATGATTGGCGCGCCGGTGTTCATGGTGATTGTATTGGGGAGCCTGTTTCGCAGCAGCGCGTCTCTGCCCGGACATCCATACCTTCTGTCGCTGCCGCTGTGCGTAGCCTATGCGCTGCTGGGGCCTGCGCAGATGATCTACAACAATCTCGGCGCCGAGGGCACGGGCATCCAGATGCTGTTTCTTTCTCCCACGCCGATCGAGACGGTACTGCTGGCGAAGAATCTTTTTCACGCGCTGGTTTATGGTGTGACCGCGCTGGCGGCGGGCATCCTGGCCACGCTGATCCTGGGCCGCCCCAACGGGGTGGTGCTGGCTGCGACGGTCGCGTGGCTCTTGTTTGCGCTGCCCGCCAACCTGGCGGTAGGCAACGCATTTTCATTGGCGATGCCGCATCGGCTGAACCTGGGACGGCTCACGCGACAGCGCGGGTCGGCGGCCAGCGCGCTGCTGACCATGTTCATTCAGACGACGCTGCTGGGTGTGGCGGCGGCGGTGTTTGCGCTGTGTTTGTATTTTGGGCGCTTATGGATGGCCGTGCCGGTGTTTCTGGTGCTGGCCGGCGCGGCGGTGTTTGCGTGGCTGCGCGTGCTGCACAACTCCGACGGCGTGGGCAACGGGCGCAGGGATCTGCTGATGACGACGCTGGCGAAGGCGGAGTAAAGACCAGGGCCTGTTCTCACGACCACGGCAGTGTGAACAGGCCCGCGGGTTCTTCCGGTGCTTCCTTCAACTCCTTCGTGCGGCGCTGCTGCCTGGAGTTGCTCAGGCAACCTTGGCGGGTGCAATCTTATGCGCGGTGGAGTTTGTCACCTTGCAAAGCTGCAACTGAGTGGGCCCGGCGATCACCGGATCCAGCACCTTCAACACATCGCGATAACCGGAACGGTTATATGCGTCGGCATTTTCCTTGTTATCCCAGAAGCTGATTCCGTAGCCGGTCTTCCCGTCGGACGTGACCAACATGAATTGATCGAGGAAACCCTTGTGAGCGCGAAGCAGCGGAACGACGCTCTTTTCGACTGTATCGGTTAACTTTGCAGTGCTTTCGGGTTTCAGCGGAAAGGTAACGATTCGTGCAAACATGTTCTACCTCCTTGCGGCATATGCGGGGCCCGGTTTGCTGCGACAGCATGACACACGTCCGCGTGCATTGGTGTGACGGGCATCGCAATCAAGCGTGATGGCCTCGGCAAAGATAAAGATCTTGTCATCGTGCCGGTGAACGAAGCATGTGCCTGCGCGCTCAGATGACTTGAACAGGCCCCGGATCGCATCACGAACAATGCACAAGCGTGTGGAAATGCGTGCCGCGGATTTTTGGGGGGACTGACGCGCGCCTGTCATTCCACATAACAAGAGTCAGAGTAAAGCTCAAGTAACTGGTGGGGTTAACGTATAACTTATCCGGCTTTTCCATCGATAACTTTTATGACTTTTTTGTAATGATTTAAAGCCCGGCACTTGCATGCATCACCGGGGGCGGTGACCGCAGTCACGGCGTTGCTTGAGCATGGCTTGAGAAAATAGATGGCTGTTTGCCAGCACCGAATGGCAAGGGGGTATGTATGCGCGTTCGATGGATGTTTTCCTTCCTGCTGCCGGTTTCATTTGTTGCGACGCTGGTTTTTTTCGGCGTTGCCAGCCATGCCGCTACGACTCCCGCGAGTCTGGATCAGGCCTACGAGCATCGGGAAACGCGCGATCTCGTCGTGCTGGTCAACGATGCGGCAGAATTGGTCCACACCAGGGGCGAGGCGGCGTTCACCGACTTGCGCGCTGCCGGCAGTCGCTGGCGCCAGGGCGAGACCTACATCTTTGTTCTGGATCCGCAGGGCAATATGCTGCTCCATCCCGATCCGGCGCTGGAGGGGAAGAACGTGCTGGATCTGGAGGACATCAACGGCAAGCCGATCATCCGCGGGCTGATTGCGGCGGCAACGGCGCTGCCTGACAAGCAGGAAGGCTGGTACCACTACGAGTGGCCTGTGCCGAATGGGCTGCTGCCGCGCTGGAAGAGTACGTATGTGCGGCTGGTGTCTGCTCCGTCGGGCAAGAACTACATTGTCGGCGCCGGGATGTACAACGACCGCATGGAGAGGGCGTTTGTGGTGGATGCGGTGAAGGGCGCGGTTGGGCAGATTGAAGCCAATGGCAAGGCGGCCTTCAAGCAGTTCCACGACCCGACCGGCGCATTTATCGCCAAAGATGCCTATATTTTTGTTTTCGATCCGAGTGGTGTTGATCTGGTCAATCCGGCGTTTCCCAACCTCGAGGGGCGCAACCTAATGGATCTGAAGGACACGCAAGGGAAGCAACTGATTCGGGAAATGTTCAGCGTGGTGCAGACGAGCGGATCAGGGTGGGTGGACTATATGTGGCCCAAGCCGGGAGAGAGCGTGTCCACACAGAAGTCAGCCTATGTGAGCAAGGCGAAGATGGGGGACCAGTGGGTGCTGGTGGGATGCGGCGTGTATCTTGCGGATGCGCCGAAAGCGGCAACCACGGGGACGAAGTTGACGGCGCCGGAGCTGATGACGCTGGTGAGGGATGGCAGCGCGCTGCTGCAGCAGAAGGGAGAGGCTGCGTATCCGGAGTTGCGCACGAAGGGATCGAAGTGGTTCAGCGACAGCACGTATTTCTTTGTGTGGAGCATGGACGGAACGAGGGTGTTTCATGCGGCGGACCCAGGCAAGGAAGGACAGAATGACGGCGGAATCGTGGACGTTCATGGCCGGCCGTACGGCAGGATGTTTCTTGAAGCGGCCAACAGTCCTACGGGCGAGGGTTGGATCCACTACATGTATCCGGAGCCTGGAGACATCTTCCCAACGTGGAAGTCGGCGTTTGTGAAGCGCGTAACGTATCCGGACGGCAAGCAGTATCTGGTGGGTTCCGGCATTTACAACATGCAGATGGACAAGGCCTTCATCGAGGATGTTGTCAATCGCGCCTCACTCGTTGTGTCGAATGAAGGTGAGCCGGGCTTTGCGAAGCTGCGCGACAAGACGGGGCCGCTGGTCTTCATGGATACCTATGTGTTTGTGCAGAAGCCGGATGGAGTTGAGCTGGTGAATGCGGCGCAGCCGAGCCTTGAAGGCAGGGACCTGAGCGTTCTGCGCGATGTAAACGGGAGGGCCTTCGTGAAGGACTACATCAGCGCGGCGATGCAGAACGGGAGCGCGTGGGTGGAGTACGAGTGGTACAAGCCGGGACAGAATACGACCACGCGCAAATTGACCTATGTGCGGAAGGTGCAGTCGGGGGCGGATACCTACATTGTCGGGTCGGGCTTCTATCCGCAGGAATGAGGGATGCGGTCCGATGAGATAGAGAGAGAAGTAAATGTAGAGAAGCGTGAAAGAGCCCTCCGGTTGGAGGGCTCTTTTGCGCTGCGCGCGAAGAGGGGTGCGGCTAGAAGGGGATGTCCTCGTCGGAGATTTCAGTGGATTGTGCGTAGTCGTCCGCGCC
>JAGWRX010000185.1 GCA_028876395.1 Acidobacteriota bacterium | reverse complement strand
GAGCCATCGTCCACCAGCACCAGCTCAAAGCTGTCACCCACCTGCTCCATCACATGCTTTAGCCGCGCATAGAGAGCGGTAACATTTTCTTCTTCATTGTGGAAAGGGACAACGATCGAATATTTGACCATGTTGATAGTGTAGACGCAAATTCGCCCGAGAAGATGCGCTTTATCGCTGAAAAACCGGGGTTTTCCCGCGTTGGCGCGGACCGCTCGGAACCGGGTCCGGCCGGCGCCCGTTACCGCTCCAGCTCGTCGAGCATCCCCTGCATCTCACAGAGAGCGTGCTGGTTGCCGGTGCGCGCCGCGCAGGCGATCCCGGCCTTCAGCCTCTCGACCGCCTCTGCCGTCCGCCCCGCCGAGGATAACGTCTGCGCGGACATGAAGTAGCCGGCCGTGTAATCCGGGTCGCTGGCCAAAAGCGTGTCGAACTCGGCCAGCGCCGCGGCCGTCTCGCCACGGCCGGCCAGTTCCACGGCGATGCCGTAGCGGGCGAAGCTGTTTTTCGGGTCCATTTCCAGAATCGCCTTCAATCCTGCGATCTTGTCCATCCTGCTCGTATCCGTTCCTATTGTGGTATGCGCGGCGGTGGGGGATTTGCGAAATTGGCGGGGATTGCCGAAACTGGAGTTGTACGCTTGGCCCGGTTCCCCGCCCCGGACGAATTGCCGCCGGTTCCATTGTAGCCGGGTGGCGGCGCAACTTCGCCGGCTGGTCAAGCGAAGAGGAAATGGAGCAATTGCACGATGAGCTCGAGCGAGAGTAACCCGATGGTGCGCACCGTTGCCGGCACGCAGTCGGAGATGACAGAGATTATCCTGCCCAACGACACCAATATTTTGGGCAACCTGCTGGGCGGGCGGCTGATGCACTTCATCGACCTGACAGGCGCCATGGCCGCTTATCGTCATTCGCGCACCCACGTCGTTACCGCATCCATGGACCATATCGACTTTATCCGGCCGGTGCGTCTGGGCGAGTTGGTTACGCTCAAGTCGAGCGTGAACCGGGCGTTCGCCCACTCCATGGAAGTGGGCGTGAAAGTGTGGGCGGAGAACACGCGGACTGGCTCGGTTGTTCATGTGGCCAGCGCCTACCTGGTCTTTGTAGCCGTTGACGACCAGGGCCGCCTGCAAAAGGTTCCGCAGTTGCTGCCCGAGACGCCCGACGAAATCAGGCGCTATGCGGATGCGTTGCGCCGCCGCAAGCACCGCGAAGCCGAGAGCGCTCGCCGTAAAGAAGAGAGGCTGGCCACCAACGCACAGGAAGAAGCGGCGGCTGGCAATCCCTAAGCAATCGGAGAACAGGACCCGCTCAAGACAGGAATTTCAAGAAGGAGTATCCAAACACGATGGCACATTCACCCGCCATGCCTTCGCCGGTGGCTTTGCCCGGCGTCTCGAAAATCGTCGCAATCGGTTCCGGCAAGGGCGGCGTGGGCAAGACCACCGTTGCCGTCAACCTGGCCGTTGCGCTCTCGAAGATGGGTCAGCGCGTGGGCCTCATCGACGCCGACATCTATGGCCCCAATGTCCCGCTGATGATGGGCTCGAGCGAGCAGCCGAAAGTGGGGCCGGGCAACGTGATTCTGCCCAACCTGACTCACGGCATCAAAACCATCTCCGTTGGCTATATCTCCCCGGGCGACAAGCCGCTGGTGATGCGCGGACCGATGCTCCACCAGATCATCCGCCAGTTTCTGCAGCAGGTAGACTGGGGCGAACTCGATTACCTGATCGTCGATCTGCCGCCGGGCACCGGCGACGTGGTCATCTCGCTGGTGCAGACGGTGCCGCTCACCGGAGCGGTCGTGGTGTCAACGCCGAGCGACGTGAGCCTGCAGGATGCGCGCAAGGCGCTCGAAATGTTCGCGCAGGTCAACGTGGAAGTGCTCGGCATCGTGGAAAACATGAGCCACTTCACCTGCCCGCATTGCCATCACGAAATTGACATCTTCTCCAAGGGCGGCGCGGAGCGCACGGCGAAGCAGTTCAACATTCCCTTCCTCGGCTCGATTGAGCTGATCCCCGCGATTCGCGAGGGCGGCGACCGCGGACTGCCGGTGACGCTGGCCGGACCGAAGAGCCCGCAGGCGGCGGAGTTCTATGCCGTGGCGCAGAAGCTGATGGAACGCGCGGAGGCTGCGGCCGCTGCTGCTTCTGACGTGCTTGAGATTAGCTGACCGGCCCTCGCAGACATGAACCCCGGGGCTCAACCATGAGACCCGGGGCGTTCAGAATCCGGTTCAGTGGCGCAAGCCAATGCGGGTACACTCCTCGGCACCGCTGGGTCGAACGCAAAGACATCGATTTTACTCAGTAGCCACCGACCATTCCTCTTCGCCGCGTTGCCGCAGAGTCTCGCGATCTTCCGGCAGAATCCAGCGCTCCTTCACCAGCTCATCGATTGCATGTCCGTACCGGGTGAGATAGTCCTCGCGATCCCGATAGCGCTCCGCAATCGACTTGCGCGGGTCGCCGGTCTTTTGGCGCTCCGCCGCCGTCTTGGGTAACGGAAGGTACGAGCCTTCGAAAGATACGCGCTGATCGGGCGCGCCAATCGCAGGAGAGCGAAGATTCCAACCGGTGTACGTGGCCAGCGGAACAGCGATCTCGGGCAGGCGCACGCCGTCGCGGTCGTTGCCGTCAGCATCCGCCTGGGGCACTAGCACTGGAAACGGTGGACCAACCTTCGGCGGCTCGATACTGAGGATTCCCTCCCTCCAGTGCGGGCCGAAATCAAGACGATACCCTTCGTCAGCCTCGTGCGGCTGGTTCACGCCCGGAATCGATGGAAACGCATATGCGCTCAACGGCACAAGCGTTCCGTCTGCGATCCTGGGATAGCTGCTCGGGGGCGGCTCGGTGTTGTTGAGCACCCACGCATCCATGTTCGCAATCATGGCGCGCCAAAAGTATTTGACGGGCAGCGGGGACTCCGGCTGCTGGCCAAGCAGATCCCCGCTTCCGCTTTGCGGCGGAAACGGTCCGGAGAAATGCTGCAGGCCGGTGAAGTGATAGATGCGAACACGGTCCGAGATGGGCGCATCGCGCTTTCCATCTGCGCTTGTGTGGATCAACGCCGCCGCACGGCCCCAGTATTCATAGGACGTGAGGGAAAGGAAGATTCTGGGCACAACCTTCTCCGCCGTGGCCCGGTCAAGCAACCCGCCCGTCTCTCCCGTAACGGGGTCCCGCTCCGGCAGATCGTTAAAGGGAAAGATATCGACCGCAAACAACACTGATGAAGTGGGCTGTCCGTCACGCGAAGGCTGCGCGAAGCGGTAATTGAAACTTCCCCGGCCCGCACCTGCTACGTGGGCCAGAACCCCATCGAGCGCGATTCTGCCTTCTTCGTCAGCATTGAACCCCTGATAGAGCAGGTCGCGCAGAAAACGTCCGTCCTGCGAGATGCCTTCCCCATACACGCGCTTGACCGGAGTGATGGAATCAGCCGCGTGCTTGGCATATGAGGCAAAATCGCGAATGGCGGCGAACCCCCCTCCGGCGACGACCGGGTCGGCAACAACATAAACGTATTCGTAGATTTTTCCCGGCTGAAAGCCACCGTTGAGGTGGATGAAGCGATCGCTGGGCGCAAGCTTGCCGTCAACAACGTGCGCGAACTGCCACTCTGCGCGTGGAATCATCCTGCGCTTCCCATCGCGCGAGTCCCGGACCGTAAGCACATTGCGCGGATCGTCGGGCGCGGCGACAGGGTATTCGCTTCCTCCGATATGGCCGAGGATCAGGTGCCCAAGCGGAATCTCCGGCATCGGTCGCGAGAGCATCAGATCTCCGCGCAGCAGACCGGTGATGGTCTTTCCGTGCTCCTTCGCCACCGGCGCAAAGAACCGCAACGCGCCAGCACCCTCCGCATCCCACTGCCACCCCAGGCTCACGATCGTGAAACCATTGCGCAGCAACCACCCGTCTCCCGCGTCGTTTGCAAGATTCTCATCGCCGCCGTCCACCAGTGCAATGATGTTTCCGCGGCCCCGGTTGGGAACCTCCAGAATCATCGAGCCGTTGCCTTTGATCGCGTCCTTCGGGCGCACCGCGACAAAGTCGGAGGAGAATTCGACCTCGCCCTCGCGCAGGTTCACCGCATTGCGGATATCGACAATGCGCTTGTTGTGCGGGTTGTCCACCGCAAGCGAGAAGTAAACGCGCCCGGTAATGCGTTCATAGGCTCCCGCCGCGCCGAATGCCCTGCCATTCAGCACATCGGTGCGTGTAGCAATCTCGACGCGCAGGACGCGCGCGTGGAGCGGCAGAACGGCCAGGGACAGAAGCAGAAGCAAGACAAATAAACCGGAACGCAAGCGCATGGATGGAAGACTAGCACTCCATGCAAGCCGAAACCAGGGTCATTTGACGCGAACAGCACGCCGGAGGCCTGTCGCCAATACGCGAGTTCGGCACGTCAACGGCCTCTCACTCTCCCTGTCCATTGCCGCTGCGGCATCGTTTAAAGAAAATACTCAAAATCCGTCTCGACCTTGATGTGGCGGTGGAGCTTGAAGATGTGGCCGCACTTCAGAGCGGGGTCCAACTCGACGTAGTTGCGCGGTCCATGCCACAGGTAGCGTTCGCCGGTGAGCAGATCTTCGGCTTCAAAGCCGCGGTCGTGCGGGATCGTCAGCTCATCGAGAGGCAGCGTGATGAAGCCTGACTGCGTGTGGTGCGGGTCGAGATTGACCACGGTGAGAATCAGGTTGGAGCGATCCTCTGACTCCTTGGTGTAGCAGATGAGCTGGTCATTCTCGGTGTAATGAAATTTGAGTGACCAGTCGCTCTGCAGCGCGGGGTTGCTATTGCGAATCGCATTGACACGTGCGATCAGCGGCCGCAGGCTTTCGGGCTGGTCGAGATCCCAGTGGCGGATTTCGTATTTTTCCGAGTCGAGATACTCTTCGCTGCCGTGGCGGATGGGACGGTGCTCCATCAGTTCGAAGGCGGGGCCGTAGATGCCGTAGTTCGCGCCGAGCGTGGCAGCGAGCAGCAGGCGGATGGAAAAGGCCGCGCGGCCGCCGATCTGAAGAAACTCGGTGAGGATGTCCGGCGTGTTGGGCCACTGGTTGGGGCGGAAGAATTCGCGCACGGGCGTCTGCGACAGTTCCGTGAGATAGGCGGTGAGTTCCGCCTTGGCGTTGCGCCACGGGAAGTAAGTGTAGGACTGGCTGAAGCCAATCTTGGCAAGTCGGTACATCACCTTGGGTCGCGTAAAGGCCTCGGAGAGGAAGAGCGCCTGGGGATGATCGCGCTTGATTTCAGCGATGCACCACTCCCAGAAGGGGAAGGCCTTGGTGTGCGGATTGTCAACGCGGAAGATGGTGACGCCCTGCTCGATCCAATAGAGGAAGATACTCTTCAGCTCCTGCCACATCCCCGGCCAGTCTTCGCTCTCGAAGTCGAAGGGATAGATGTCCTGATATTTCTTGGGCGGATTTTCTGCGTATTGGATGGTGCCGTCGGGGCGCTTGCGGAACCAGTTTTCATGTTCACGCACATAGGGGTGATCGGGCGCGGCCTGGAAGGCGATGTCCATGGCGACGGACAGGCCGAGTTCATTCGCCCTGGCGACGAAGCTGCGGAAGTCCTGAATGGTGCCCAGTTCGGGCAGGATGGATGTGTGGCCGCCTTCGGCTGCGCCGATGGCCCAGGGACTGCCGTGCTCTCCAGGCTGGCACTCGGGATTGTTGTTGCGGCCCTTGCGAAAGGTGCGCCCGATGGGATGAATCGGCGGCATGTAAACGACGTTGAAGCCCATCTCCGCGATGTAGGGCAGGCGCTTCTCGCAGTCGGCAAAGGTGCCGTGCCGGCCGGGCTCCTGCGCGGTGGAGCGCGGAAAGAACTCGTACCAGGAACTGAAGCGCGCACGCACGGGCTCGACGGCGACTTTGAATTCACGGTCGGACTCGGTGGCATGCTGCTTGTCAGGATAGCGCTGCACAAGCTCATGGAGCGCGGGGTCGGTAGCGTGGATACGCAGCTCTTTGGGTGCTTTTCCCGAGCGCAGCACGGACGCCCGCTCGCGCAGCCAGACGGCATCGGCGCCCGTGGCGCGGGCGGCGGCCTCACTCATAAGATCCGCGCCGATCAGATAATCAACTGCCGCATCGCTGTCAGCCTTGATGCGTTTGAGCAGTGCAAGACGCCATGTTTCAAAGTGGTCAACCCAGCCCTGCACCTTGAATCCGTAGAGGCCCAGTTCACTCACGCGAAACGCAGCGGTCCAGCGATCGTTCACCAGCGGATGCATGGGAATTTCAATCCACTCGCTGGAACCCTCGCGATGCGCCAGCAACGAGGCGGAGATGGAGTCGTGGCCGTCGGTGAAGATATCGGCTTCCACCTGGACCTGATCCCCGACCGTGCGCTTTGCGGGAAACCGGCCGCCATCCACCGCCGGAGAAACTGCTTCAATAATTACGCGCTTGCGTCCATCCACTTGAATTTTTGCCATGTTGACTTCGCTTTCCTTGTGGTTGCCGATGTCAGGGCTGCGCTCCCAGCTTTCGTTGCTCGATCAATCGCTCATACAGGCGAACGGTCTGGTGGGCGATGGCTGTCCAACTGAAGATTTCTTCCACGCGCCGCCGTCCCGCGTCTCCGAAGCGCCTGCACTTTTCAGGGTCTTCAAGCATCTGGTCCAGGCGCTGCGCCAGATCGCGCGCAAACTTTTCGGGATCACGCGGAAAGCTCGTCACGGGGTCCTGATCGAACGGCACAAGGTGGCCGGTTTCGCCATCGACCACAACCTCCTTGATGCCTCCCGTGGCGCTGGCGACAACGGGCGCACGGCAAGCCATGGCCTCAAGATTGATGATGCCGAAGGGCTCGTAGACCGAGGGGCAACAGAAGACGCGCGCATTGCTGTAAAGCTGAATGGCCTCCTGTTTGGTGACCATCTTTTCAATCCACACAATGCGCGGATGCGCCTTGCGCGCCTCTTCGACTTTGCTGCGCAGCTCGGCGGCAATTTCCGGCGTGTCCGGCGCGCCCGCGCAGAGCACGACCTGCG
Organism: Acidobacteriota bacterium; assembly: GCA_028876395.1. GTDB lineage: Bacteria > Acidobacteriota > Terriglobia > Terriglobales > Acidobacteriaceae > Telmatobacter. Next base: position 47,143 of record JAGWRX010000185.1, on the reverse strand, counting down.
TTTCCGGCGGCAGATAGCGGATGGCATCCACCAGGTGCGTCACGCCTTTCTGACGCGTGATGCGGCCGACAAACAGAACATAGGGCACAGCCGGGTCGACGCCGTAGTCGGTGAGCGCCTTTGTTTCCGCGGTCTTCTGGTATTCGGCAAGGTCGATACCGTTGTAAATCACGTGGATGCGATCGGGGTCCACATCCGGGTAAGCGAGTTGAATATCCGCCTTCGTGCCCTGCGAGACGGCGATGATCGCGTCGGCATCGAGAATGGCAGTGCGCTCCATCCAGGAGCTCATGGCGTAGCCGCTGCCGAGCTGCTCCGACTTCCATGCGCGCAACGGCTCCAGCGAGTGCGTGGTCAGCACAAAGGGCACGCCGTAGAGCTTTTTTGCGAGGAAGCCGGCCATGGACACGTACCACGTGTGCGTGTGCACCACGTCCACGCCGGTGAGTGCCTTGACCTGCGTGAGATTCAGGCTGAAGGCTTCGAGCGCGCCCTTGAATTTGCCTTCCGTGCCGTTGGTGATTTCCGGCCAGGGCTCCGCGCCGCGCACGTGCAGATTGCTGTGGTCGGCCTGCTGCGGACCCCAGCAGTGCACTTCAACCTCAATCTCTTTGGCCAGCTCGCGGCTCAGGTAATCGACATGGACTCCAGCGCCCCCATAGACCTGCGGGGGATATTCGCGCGTGAACAAACCTACTCGCAATTCGCTTCCTCCGGCTCAATCGGATGCTAACGCAAAGCCTGCTGCATAAGGCCCGCAAAGACGCTGGCCCGCCCTCAGGAATCCTACAACATAGCAGGTTGCGGATGAGTGTATTCCGTGGATGCCGGGGCGGCAAGCTCCGCGTGACCAGAGCCGCTTTTGCAATGAACAACGGCCTTGATGCGGCGGCTCGCCTCATTGTGCCAGCGGTCTATGCCTTGATTTCTTCCGCAAGCGCGTCGGCGGCCTGGATACAGGCGGCACGGTCCACGTCGTGATGCGTCACCAGGCGAATGGCCTGGGGCCCGACCGCGCTGGCCAGAACACCGCGCGCCTTCAGGCGCGCAACCAGCTCCGCGGCAGCCATGTCACCCGTCAGCTTGAAGATCACAATGTTGGTCTCGACCGTGTCGAGATCAAGGTCCACGCCGTCCATGTGCGCCAGCGCTTCAGCCAGCAGCCGCGCGTTGGCATGGTCCTCGTGCAGGCGTGCCGGCATCTGCTCCAGCGCAATCAGCCCTGCAGCCGCCAGCACGCCCGCCTGCCTCATGCCGCCGCCCAGCGCCTTGCGATAGATACGCGCCCTCCCCATCAGCTCCGCCGAGCCCACCAGCATCGACCCCACCGGCGCGCACAGCGCCTTTGAAAGGCAGAACATCACCGTATCAAACCCGCGCGTCAGCGTCTTCACATCCACGCCCAGCGCTGTTGCGGCGTTGAAGATGCGGGCGCCGTCGAGATGAACCGGGAGGCCGCGCTTGCGGGCTTGATCCCAGATTTCTTCCATTGCGGCGAGCGAAGTGCAGCGACCTCCGGCCATGTTGGCCGTGTTCTCAATTTCGATGAGGCCGGTGGCGGCGCGAAACGTGCTGTGCTCGTGAATCGCCGGCTCGATGTCCTTCCATGTCAGCGTCCCGCTCGCCGTGGACACGGTACGAATGAGGCAGCCGGAGAAGACCGCCGCCGTGGCCATTTCCCAATCCAGGATGTGCGAGCGCGCCTCGCAGATGACTTCCTGGCCGGGCTGGGTGTGCAGGCGAATGGCAATCTGGTTGCCCATGGTGCCGGTGGGCACAAAGAGGGCAGCCTCGCGGCCGAAGATTTCCGCGGCCCGCCGTTCGAGCAGGTTGACGGTGGGGTCTTCGCCGTATACATCGTCGCCCACCTCGGCAGCCGCCATGGCGGCGCGCATCGCAGGAGTGGGTCGCGTCACGGTGTCGGAGCGCAGGTCGATGAGGACAGCCAAAGCGGTGAACCTTCCTTGTCCAAGGTATTTGGGCCTAGGGAATCTGGGCCATCGGCAATTCGATAATCGTGTTCACCTTGCCATCGCGCGAGGCATAGGCCCACAGCCCGTGAAAGTCCTGCCGCAGTTCCGGATGCGCCTTGAGCAGCGCGCTCAGCACGGCCACGGCTTCGGTGCGCATGGCTGCGGGGTCCGTGACGCCAATGGACTCATAGGTGACGCCGAGGTCAGCCTCATGCAGCCTGGTATCGACGCGCATCGCATCAATCCTCCAGGTGCGGTCGCCGTCCGGAAGGGGGTAAGGGAACGCGCCCGCTGGCGAGCCCTTGATCTGCGCCTGCTCCTGGATCAGCTTTTCCAGGTTGGGCGAAGAGATGAAGTCCACCGGCAGCAGGAGATAACGCGCCAATTCATAGGTGTACCAGGCGCTCCACGGAGCGTTGGAGGCGGCCAGCGCGCGCGCATGTGTCCAAAACCAGACGCCGTCATGCCCGTCGATGATGCCCTGGCGCAGCGAGAGACCACCGAGCTTCCAGCGGGGAACCAGCCCCGTCTGATCCCAGACCAGGACGAAGCTCATCTGCCCGCCCAACTGCGCACCCGCGGCATCGGCCAGCACCACGGCATACCGTCCCGGCGGCAAAGCTCGCATCGTGATGGTCACGGTGAGGGACCCGCTGGCGTTTGAACAGAAGAACTGGGTGTCGGCGGTTGCGGTGGCGGAGGAGGCGTCCAGCAGGTAAATCGAGCGCAGGTGGACCTGGCCGCCTTTGACCAGGGGCGCTCCATTCTCGACGGCGGCGTGAATTCCGTCCCACTCTTGCGCTATGGCTGGCAGCAGCGCGGAATGAAGCGTCTCATAATCCTGTTGGAGAACGGCCAGGGCAATCCCCTGACCGGCGGCCGCCAAGGCACTGCGGTCTTGTGGTGCAAGCTCTGCCTGCGTGGTGCAGGTCGAGGCCTGGCCCGCGAGCGGCGCGGCCAGCAACAGCGTCATAATCCAACCCTTACAGCAGAGACGCATCCGTTGCGATTCCCCTCTGCCCCGGCAAACTTTGATGAGCGCCCGTGGGCCACTGTTAGTCTAGTACAGTAGAGCGGTCATACACCGCCGCAGCCGGGTTTGCATCGGTCCGGGGAGCAGATTTCCATGCGCATAACGATCCGTTCTCGTTCATCGGCATTGCGGGTTGTTGTGCCGAGGCGTGCGCTGCGTTTGAGCTCCCTTCTGCTGGCCGGTTTACTCGGCGGCGCCCTGCTGCAAGCCCAGACGCCCGCCGCACCCGCTGTATCCGGCACAACGCACAAGACAACGCATCGCCATGCCCGCTCTGCGAAGACCCGTAAAAGCGCCAAGGCCGCCCAGCCGCCGGCGCTGGCCACTCCACCCGAGCCACCGAAGCCGAATTGGCCCGTGAATGACAAGGCAGCTCCGGCAGCCGTCACGTGGGACAGCCGGGGGCTGAGCATCCAGGCCAAAAACTCCAGCCTGCAGCAGATTCTTGAGGACGTGGCGACCGCCACGGGCGCAAAGCTGGAGGGGACAGTGGCGGACCAGCGGGTGTTTGGCGTCTACGGGCCGGGACAGGCGCGGGACGTGCTGATCCAGCTGCTGCAGGGGTCCGGCTACAACGTGCTGATGATTGGCGACCAGGACCGCGGCGCGCCCAGCCGCATCGTGCTGACAGCGCGCAGCGCCGGGGGCCAGCAGACGTCAGCCAATCGCGCCGCACAGAATATCCCCGACGAAGACGCAGCCGACAGTGAGCCCGAAGAACCTCCGCAGCCGCCCGTGACGCCCCCGATACTTCGGCCTGGCTTTGGTCCCGGCACCCCTATGCGCCCTCCGCAGCCGATGCCGCAGCAGGTTCCGCCAGGCATGACTCCGCCGAATCGATAGCGGGATTTGCGGGGGAAGATTGTGGAGATTTTGCAGGGCTTTGAGATGCCCGGCCAGCACAGGATTTCAGCCGGAGCGAACCGAGCTGCATAAGAGCACACCCGCAGGCGTGGGGGACGGCCTGCAACGGGAAGGTTAAACGACGCTCGCCGTCTTTGCGCCGGCCTTTACTGCAACAGGGCTCTTCTGCGGGCGCATCAACGCAAAACCGATGCGGAAAATACCGTAAGCGGCGAGCACGCCAAAAGCCATGGAGCCCAGAGCCGCACAAATTAACATCGTCAAGTTCAGCAAATCCGCCATCGTTTCTGCCTCAGCTAATTTCTCCGCATGCGCACGTTGCCGCGCCGCAGGTCTCTGCAGGCTGGAGAACTCTCAGGCAAGAGTAGAATCATTCGTGCAGTTGTGGCGGGAAAAAACGCCGCGTTGACCCTTGTTTCTATTGGCAAATAGAATACCCCATAAGGGCTGCGATCGGGAAACCGGCTCTTTGCGCAGCCCGGAAACGGCCCACCGCTCCCTCATAGACCCATCATGACCATCACTCACATCTCGGTGCGCGGGGCGCGCCAGCACAATCTACGCGACATCAGTGTGCGCATTCCCCGCAACACGCTGACGGTGGTCACCGGGCTTTCCGGCTCGGGCAAGAGTTCGCTCGCGTTTGACACGATCTACGCCGAGGGCCAGCGCCGCTACGTTGAGACGCTGTCAGCCTACGCGCGCCAGTTCCTCGACCAGATTGAGCGGCCTGACGTGGATTCGATCGAGGGGCTCAGCCCGGCCATTTCCATCGAGCAGAAGACCACCAGCCGCAGCCCGCGCTCGACCGTGGGCACCATTACAGAGATTTACGATTACCTGCGCCTGCTCTACGCCTCCGTCGGAACGCCGCACTGCCCCAACTGCGGCCACCCCATCGCCCGCCAGACGGCGGACCAGATTGTGCAGCGCATTCTGCAGCTGGGCACGGGCGAGCGGGTGACGGTGATGGCTCCCATCGTGCGCGGCCGCAAAGGCGAATTCAAGGATCTTCTGGACCAGCTTGACCAGCAGGGCTTCCGCGCCCGGGTGGACGGCGAAGTGCAGGACCTGTCAGAGCCGCCCACGCTTGACCGGCGCAAAAATCACACCATCGAAGCCATCGTGGACCGCATCCTGCTGAAGCAGGCACCTGAGGAAGCCACCCAGAAGTCAGCCGCACCGCAGGTGCCGGGCAAGCCCTCGGCGGAAAAGCGCCTGAACGCGGCCGTGACCAAGGCCCTGCAACTGGCGCACGGACTGGTGCTGATCGGACTTGCGGGGGGCGAAGAGCAGTTGTTTTCGTCTTCGATGGCCTGCCCCGACTGCGGCCTGGACGTGCCCAAACTGGAGCCGCGCAGCTTCTCGTTCAACTCGACCTTCGGCGCGTGCCCGGAGTGCCATGGGCTGGGCTCGCTTTACGATCTCGATCCCGCCAAGGTCATCACCGACTGGTCCAAGCCCCTGCTTGATGGCGGCCTCGGCCCCGGCTCTGCCTCGCAGTATCTGCTCCGGCTCATCAATCTTGCCGCGGATCGCTACAAGATCGACCTGAAGACGCCGTTCGAAGAGCTGCCACCAAAACAACAGCACATTCTTGTCTACGGTCCGCCAAAGGGCGAGGCGCCGCGCACGGGCTTTCACGGCATTCTGGCCTATCTGCGCGACACGATTGAAGAGGCCCGGAGCGAGGGATACCGCGAATACATGATGAACTTCATGTCGGCAACTCCCTGCCCTGTGTGCCGCGGCAAGCGGTTGCGGCCTGAGTCGCTGGCGGTGAAAATTGGCGGGCTTTCCATTGCGGACTTTACGTCGCTGCCGCTGAACCGCGCGCTCTCTGCCGCCTACGGCCTGAGCTTTACGGCGCGCGAGGCGCTGATCGCCGAGCGCATCCGGCGGGAGATTGTGGAGCGGCTGGAGTTCCTCTGCGCCGTGGGCCTCAGCTATCTTTCACTGGACCGCAACGCGGCAACGCTTTCCGGCGGCGAGGGCCAGCGCATCCGGCTGGCGACACAGATCGGATCGCGCCTGCGCGGGGTACTCTACGTGCTCGACGAGCCCTCCATCGGCCTGCACCAGCGGGACAATACCCGGCTGATTGAAGCGCTGAAGCAGTTGCGCGACCTGGGTAATACCGTGCTCGTGGTGGAGCACGATGAAGACACCATCCGCCACGCCGACTATGTGCTCGACTTGGGCCCCGGAGCGGGACGGCTGGGCGGTCGCGTCGTCGCCGAGGGCACGCCGCAGCAGATTATGGCCTGCCCCGAGTCGCTGACGGGGCGCTACCTTTCCGGCGCAGCCAGCATTCTGCACCGCGACAAGCCGCGGCAGCTCACCGGCAAGTGGATCACCCTGACCGGCGCGCGCGAGCACAACCTGCAGGACATCACCATCCGCATTCCGCTGGGCGTGATGACGGTAGTCACAGGCGTAAGCGGCAGCGGCAAGAGCACCCTGATCAACGATATCCTCTACCGTTCGCTGGCCAAGAGCATCTACGGCTCGCGCGAGGAGCCGGGCGCGCACGAAGCGCTGAGCGGCGCCGAACAGATTGACAAGGTCATCCGCATTGACCAGTCGCCCATTGGGCGCACGCCGCGTTCGAACCCCGCCACGTATACGCAGGTCTTCTCGCCCATCCGCGACCTTTTCGCCATGCTGCCGGAGTCGCGCGAGCGCGGCTACAAGCCGGGGCGCTTCAGCTTCAACGTGTCGGGCGGGCGCTGCGAGGCCTGCCAGGGCGACGGCCAGCGGCGCATCGAGATGAACTTCATGCCCGATGTCTATGTGCAGTGCGAGGTATGCAACGGGCGGCGCTACAACCAGGAGACACTGGCCGTTCAGTTTCACGGCCACTCCATCGCGGACATTCTCGACCTGACCATCGAAGACGCTCTCACGGTGCTGGCCAACGTGCCGCAGCTTAAGCAGAAGCTCCAAACCCTCGTCGACGTGGGCCTGGGCTATGTGCATTTGGGCCAGAGCGCGACGACGCTCTCCGGCGGCGAAGCGCAGCGCATGAAGCTGGCCCGCGAGCTGAGCAAGCGCCAGACCGGCCGCACCCTCTACCTGCTGGACGAGCCCACCACGGGCCTGCACTTCGACGACGTGCGCAAACTGCTCGAAGTGCTGCACCGGCTCACCGATCTGGGCAACTCGGTCATCATCATCGAACACAATCTTGACGTAATCCGCAATGCTGACTGGATTCTGGACCTGGGCCCGGAGGGCGGCGAGGACGGCGGCCGCCTGGTGGGCGCGGGCCGCCCTGCCAGGATTGCCGCCACGCCGGGCTCCTATACCGGGCAGTTCCTGGCCCGCTATTATGCATCGAGCAATGGCCGCCTGGCTCCAGTGGACCTCGACGACGATTCCGATCAGGAGGCAGCGAACGACATTCCGGACGCATACGCGCCCCAAAAGAGTGCAGCCCCTGCGCGCACCGGCAGCAAGCGGACCGCAGCGAAAAAGTCCACGGCAAAAATGACCGCCCCGCGCAGAAAGAAGCCCGCGATCCAATGAACGACATGCCGGAGCGATCTCCTCTGGAGCCGGAAGAGCACGCAACCCCCGCGGAGAGCGCAGCACGCGAACTGCCGCCGCCGGGGCAGGGCGCGACTGAATCCGCCGATCCCCAGCCGGACCCCGGCCTGCAAACCGGCGCGCACCCGCCGCTATTCCTGCAGTACGTTCAGCCCGAGCCCTGGCACGAGGAGCGCATTCCGCACTTCGGTCATCTCGGCATTCTCAGCCTGATTGCGATCATCGGTCTCTTTGGCGCCGCCATCGTGGCGCGCATCGCCCTGCACTTCCATCTTTTCGACGTCTCAACCATCGCGCAGGCCACGACCGAGATCCACTACACCCTGGGCAGCGAAAGCATCTTCTACATTCTGACCTTTGCCGGCTGCCTGCTGATTTTTCCAATGTTCTGGCACAAGGGGCTGTTTGCAGGCCTGCACTGGCGCGGAACCACCGCCCTGCGATTGCGCGGGCGGCTCTTCGGCGCCGCCGTGGTTTGCTTCATTCTGGCCATGCTCAACAGCGTCCTGATCCCCGGCCCCGCTGACGCGCCCATCGACCGCATCTTTCGCATGCCCGGCGCGGCGTGGATGCTCTTTGCCTTCGGCGTCACTCTGGCGCCGTTCTTTGAGGAGATGGGGTTCCGCGGGTTTCTGCTTCCGGCCTTGTGCACGGCATTTGACTGGATGGCTGAGAAGGCCCACAACCAGCCGCCCCACCCGTTGGATGAGAATGGCCATCCGCAATGGTCGTTGCCCGCAATGAGTGTTGCCTCCCTCATCACCAGCACTCTCTTTGCTTTCATCCACGCCGACCAGACGGCATACTCGGTAGGCCCCTTTCTGCTGCTGGTCTGCGTGAGCCTGGTTTTGTGCTGGGTGCGGCTGGGCACGCGCTCGCTCGCGGCCAGTGTGCTGGTCCACGCCAGCTACAACTTCCTGCTTTTCTCGCTCATGTTCTTCGGCACCAGCGGCTTCAGGCATCTTGAGCGCATGTGACCCCCGCCCATTACAATCTCAATTGATGCCCACGCCAACCCACGCACAACAGCTGCTCGCCCTTCTTGCCCGCACCAGCTTCCGCCTCGGCCAGTTCAAACTGTCGTCCGGCGGCACCAGCGACTACTACATCGACTGCCGCACGACGACGCTGCACGCCGAGGGCGGCCGCCTGACCGGGCACGCTATTCTGGAGCTGCTTGAAGCGAACAACATCGCCGCCGAGGCCGTTGGCGGACTCACGATGGGCGCCGACCCGATCGTATCCAACGTGGCCACGGCCAGCGCCTGGCGCGCGCTCTCCAACCCCTCCGCTCCGCTGCTGCACGGCTTTCTGGTCCGCAAGGCGGAGAAGGCGCACGGCACGGGCCGGCGCATCGAAGGCTTCTGCCGCGAGGGCGCGCGGGTCGTCATCGTGGACGACGTCTGCACCACCGGCGCCTCTACCATCAACGCCATTGAGGCCGCGCGCGAGGCCGGCATGATTGTCGCCGCCGTGGTCTGCATTGTGGAGCGCGAAGAAGCCAACGGCCGCCCCGCGGTCGAAGCGGCAGCGGCAGGAGCGCCCTTTCTGCGCCTGTTCACCGCGACCGAGGTGCGCGCCGAGCACGTGAAGCAGCTTGAGGCGGCGAAGAGCTGAGGCAGACTCATCGCAGACAGAAAAAGAGGCCATCCGTGTTGCCGCCGGATGGCCTGCTTTGTTTTGCCTCGCTGTGTGGAGCGATTGCTTACCTGCCGCTTCCCTGCGCTCCGGCGGGGGCTGCGTCGCTCATGTTGGTCAGCAGCTGCACTTCCACGCGGCGGTTCTTCTTGCGGCCCTCCGGCGTGTCGTTCGGTGCCACTTCCTTGTCCTCGCCAATGCCGATGAGGTAGAAGCGGTGGGCGGGGATGTTGTACTTCGACGCCAGATACTGCACCACCGCATCCGCGCGGCGCTGGCTCAGGTCGTAGTTATACTGCGCAGGTCCCGTCGAATCTGTCCCGCCCGTCACTTCGAGAATGTAGCTCTTTGCCGAACCAAGCTGCGCGGCAAAGCTGTCCAGCTGTTCCTTGTCGTCCTGGGTCAGCACGGCCTTGTCAAAGCCGAAGGTCACCGTGACGTCGGCCATCTGCTTGTAGTTGTCCAGCCCCTTCACGACGCTGTCCAGCGACGAGGCGCGATGCACGGCGTCATTGGCCGCGGTTTCCGCATCGCCGGCTGACTTGGCAGCGTTCTGGGCATTCTGCGTGGCAGAGTCTGCCGCGCCCTGAGCCTGCTTGATGCCCGCCTGCGCCCGGTCATCGGTGTCGCGGATCGCCCGCCCGTTGGCCGCCGTCTTGTCTTCCAGCTGACCAGTGTGCTCAATCAAGGGCGCCGTCTGGCTCTTCACGTAGTTCTTGGTCGCGCAACCGGAGACCCCAGCGGCGGTCACAGCCGCCAGCAACAACATTCCAAATCGATTCATCGTCATTTCCCCCATTTCCTCCGCCACCCGTCGCTGGCCCAACACCCAGGAAGCGAGCAGCTATTCATTTTCCCTTCGCCTTGTCAGTTGCATTCCTAAAGCCAAAGTCAGATCGCATCGTAAACATATGTAAAACAAATGGGTTATTGAATTCAAGCTCGCAAGCGCCGACAACAGGCTCATGTAATTTTTACCTGTTTCGGTAAGGATTGCCGTGCTTTCCGCCCGCCGGGTCCGCCTGCTTCCCGCACCCGCTATCCTAAGAAGGGCGCAAGGCTTATGGACCTGTTCGAAAAAATCCGCACTCTCCCCACGCAGCCCGGCGTGTACCTCTACAAGAACGCAGAGGGCGAGGTCATCTATGTGGGCAAGGCCAAAAACCTTCGCTCGCGGGTCCGCTCGTACCTGCTGGAGGCGTCGCAGGCCAACGCCAAAACCGGCTCGCTGATGCGCGAGGCCATCGACCTCGATTACATCCTGGTGGCCAACGAGCATGAGGCGCTGGCGCTCGAAAACAACCTGATCAAGCAGCGCAAGCCACGCTTCAACATCCTCCTCCGCGACGACAAGACCTACCCCTACGTCAAGCTCACCCTCGCGGACCGCTATCCCAAAGTCTTCGTCACCCGCCGCCTGCGCAAGGACGACGCAGCCTATTACGGCCCTTACTTCCCAGGCAATCTCGCCTACCGCGTTGTCGAGCTGATCCACCGCAGCTTTCTGCTGCCAAGCTGCAAGGTGGACCTCTCGCGCTACCATCCGCGCGCATGCCTGCAGTACTACATCCATCGCTGCCTCGGCCCCTGCGTCGAGGACCTCACCACGCCAGAGGCTTACAAGGACGCCGTCCGCGATGCGCAGCTTTTTCTTGAGGGTCGCCACGCGGAACTGGAACGCACGCTGACCGCGCGCATGATGGCCGCCGCCGAAGCTGAGAAATTCGAAGCGGCCGCACGGCTGCGCGACCAGCTCTCCACAGTCCACCAACTTCAGGAAAAACAGCGCATCGCCACCGCCGAGCAAAGCGACGACGCCGATGTCTTCGGCTATCACTTCGAAGATGGCGCGTTGGCTGTCAACCTCTTCCACATGCGCGCCGGCAAAATCGTCGACCGCCGCGAATTCTTCTGGGACGACCTGCCGGAGTTGCTGGAAGCAAACGGCGAGGCGGCGGAAGAGCGCACAGTGCCGGATGGAGAATCGTTCCAGGCAGGGCCGTTCTTCTCTGCCCTGCTGAAGCAGCTTTACATCGACCAGCACTATGTTCCGCGGTCGATTCTTGTGCCCGCGGACTTTGATGACCGCGAAGCGCTAGCCAACCTCCTTACTGCCCGCACCGGTCACCGCATCGAACTCGCCGTGCCGCAACGCGGCGAAAAACGCTCCCTCGTCGACCTCGCCAGCCAGAACGCACGGCAGTCGCACACCCAGCGCTTCCGTGTGCTGGAGCCCTCGCGCAATGCCATTCAGGAGGCCCTGGCCGACGCCCTCATGCTCCCCGAGCTGCCCCGCCGCATCGAGTGCTTCGACATCTCCCACATTCAGGGCGCGGAGACGGTGGCCTCGCTTGTGGTGTGGGAAGACGGCAAGATGAACAAATCCGCCTATCGCAAATTCAAGGTGATGACCGTGCAGGGCGTGGACGACTTTGCCTCCATGCGTGAAGTCGTCCACCGCCGCTACAAACGCATCCGCGATCAACAAACGCCGCAGAAGAATCTCGATCAACCGGATACGCTGGGTGCCCCATCCTTGCGCCTTCCTTCCGGCGCAAGGGTGGGAGATCGCGAACCTCAACCCGCCAAAAGCAAAGAACCAACCACCATGCCTTCGCTCGTCCTCATCGACGGAGGCCTCGGCCAGCTCCACGCCGCCGCCGACGCGCTCGAGTCCCTCGGCTTCACCTCGCAGCCCCTCGCCTCCATCGCCAAAAAAGAGGAAGTCATCTACCTCTACGGCAATGAAGATGAGCCCGTCGTGCTCGACCGCCGCTCGCCCGTGCTGCATCTCGTCCAGCTCATCCGCGACGAGAGCCACCGCTTCGCAGTCGGCTACCACCGCCAACGCCGCGCCATGCGCGACCGCGACTCAGAACTCCTCAACATCCCCGGCGTCGGCCCGCAAACCCGCCAGCGCCTCCTCACCCACTTCGGCAGCCTCCGCGACGTCCAGCAAGCCACCGCCGAGTCCCTCGCCGCCGTAGTCCCCCGCAAAACCGCCGAAACCATCTGGCGGCATTTCCACGAAACACAATCGGCAAGCTAGCCCAAGCCCTCAAAGTAATCAGCATTTTCAGACAACAGATCCGCTAAGCTGTCACAGCTAGGGCAGCGCTATTCGGCTTCCATTTCGGAATAAGGAAGGGGCGAGCGTATAGAAAATAAACTACAATTGACCGATCGTGTAGGAGCCCCGAGCATCTGCCCGTGAAACATGCAGCGCATAGCCGGCTTGCGCGGATGAGTGCCAACGAGGATTATCCATGTTCGAGTGGCTGATAAGAAACAAAGAGTGGCTTTTCTCGGGCGTCGGAGTACCGGCGGTTCTAGCTGTGGCCGTGTTGTTTCGCAAATTGGTTCTAAAGAAGTTTAAGCATTTAGTTTCGTCGCCAACGACCGATACGCCCCACCTAGACACTTTGGGCCTTCGCCAAGCCAGCTTTGCGTCGGCGGTAGGGAGAACTGCGAGTTTACCTTCCGGCAATGAGATCGCTGTGAAAGTTGATAATGCTCCACCGTATCAGCGGGATCAAATTGGCGCTAACTATGTCGGGCTCATTGTTAGCTGGCCAGTAATTTTCTTCAGCTTGTTCGCTCTGGATGAGAAGCGTTGCGCAGTCACCCTCGCCTATGGGGATGAGACATGGGGTGCAAAGATTAATGTGACAGTTGACATCGCCGATTACCCCCGGTTGAAGACGGCAGTTGAACCTTTGTCCCTGTCCAACACCCAGGATAAGCGGAGACTTACGCATGGATGGATTGAAGGAAAAATCGTGAAATGTGGTCTTGGCGGAATGAAAATCGAGCCCACCAGACTTGATTTCTTCAATTAAGCCACATTTCCCATCCACACGCCCTCTTTTGGCGAAAACGTGGAAAACCACCGGTTAACCCGGCAAGTCAAATAGCATCTAGGCCAGATTCCTCGCCCGCTGGCGCGACACTCACATCACCGCATGAGCCAGCCTCCCGCCGCGCCAGCGCAACAAGCTCCCGCCGACTTGCAGCGCTTTCTGGCCGCAAGCCGGTCAACGATCTTCTCTGTCACGCCTCTTCAAGCGGCGCCGCAGTCATCTCGAACTCCACATGCCGTGCGCCAAGAATCGGATGGTGCGCGGTGAGCCGCACCTTGCCCGCTTGTTCGGTCGCGCGAATCCACACAGCGCCGGTCCCTCCAACCAGCGCAAACGGATTGTCGCCGATCAGTTCGGCCGGCCCTGTCAGTTCAAAGCGAATCGCGTCGTTGGCAAACGGACGAATGGCGTCAAACTCATCCGTCACGCGGAGAACCACGCGCGTCGTGTCCGCCCCATCGGCTGTGAGCGTCGCGTCATCGGGCAGCAGCGTAAATTTCTGATCGACGCCTTTGCCCGAGAAGCTGCGCGAGATGACCTGCTTGCCCTGGATGTATCCGTCGATGCGCAGGTCGCCCCAGCCCGCGCGCACATCGCTCAGGTCGGCGCTAAAGGGCGCATATTTCAGATGCGCAAACTGTGCGCGATCCGGATCCGCCTCAGTCACCAGTTCGCCATTCACGTATAACTTCAGGTGATCGCAATTGGACGAAACCAGCGCCGTCGTAAAACCGATGCTCTCATCGCCGCGCGCCCAGTGGAAGGCGGGCTCAAGGACAATCTCTTCGTCCGGGTCGCACTGCGAGCGGTAGAAACCGGCCGCCGGCTTGGGCTCGCGGAAGATGTCCGTGACGCCGTGATAGCAGATGCGATCGCCCGAGCCGAAGTTGGCATGCGTGTTGTAATCGAATGCGCACCAGCCGATGCCGCCCGCGTACTGCGGATTGGAAGCCAGTTGGTTGTGAACGCGCGCGTGGCGCACCGTGTGTTCGCGCAGCCGCTCGACATTGTCGATGGTCTTTGTCGGATAGGTGTGGCCCACGAACTCGGTATTCAGATAGAGAGGATGATTCGGCTCCCGGAGCGGGAAGCCGAAGTCGTTGATGGTGAAGACGTCTTCCAGCAGCTCTGACTCCTTGAAATTACGAATGCCGCCGGTCTGGCGCGTGGGGTCGAGCTTGTGGGCCATGGCGTTGGTGCGCGTGTAGAAGTCGTGGTTGTCGCGCGACTCGTTGATGCGCACACCCCACAGAATGATCGACGGGTGGTTCCAGTCGCGGCGAATCATGCGGCTCACATTGTCCACGGCGATGTCCTGCCAGGCGAGGTCGCCGATATGCTGCCAGCCCGGAATCTCTTCCAGCACCAGCAGGCCGATCTCGTCGCAGGCGTCGAGAAAGTGGCGCGACTGCGGATAATGCGACGTGCGAACGATGTTGCATTTCAGATTCTTGCGCAGAATCAGCGCATCGCGCCGCTGCACCCGGCCCGGCATTGCCTGACCCACCCAGGGAAATGTCTGATGGCGGTCGAGGCCGCGGAGTTTGATGACCTTTCCATTGAGCGAGAATCCCTGCGGCGTAAACCGCGCTTCGCGAAAGCCAATCCGGCGTGAGTCGCCGTCGAGAACATGCGTACCGCGCAGCAGGCGCACTTCCACGCGGTAAAGCTTGGGTGAGCGCAGATCCCAAAGTTGAATGGCCCCGAGATTTTCCAGGTGCAGGATCTGGCTTGCAACCCCGGAACCGGCCTGTGATACGGCCTGTGTGGTCTTGCCCAGCAGGCGCTCGCCATCGTAGAGGGCGGCTTCCAGGGTCAGCGCGCCGTCCGCTGCGTGGGGATCGGAGGACGCCTCGGCATGTTGAATGAAGCACTGCACATCCAGACTCGGCTTGCCGGAGAGCACGTCTTTGGGCTGCGCAAAAATGTTCTCAATGAACGTGGGGGGAACAACGCGAAGTGCCACTTCGCGATAGATTCCGCCGAAGGTCAGGTAATCGATCTCATAGCCGAAGGGCGGAATGTCAGGCCGCTCGCTGGAGTCCACTTCCACGGCAAGAACATTGTCGCGGTCGAAGTCGATATGGCGCGTCAACTCAAACGAGAACGGCGTATAGCCGCCCTTGTATTCGCCGAGGCGCGTGCCGTTGAGCCAGACAGTGGAGGCGGTCATCACGCCTTCGAAATCAACAAAGATCCGCTGGCCACGCGCCGCCGCCGGCACGCGGATGCGACGGCGATAGATGGAAGTAAACTCGTAGGACTTCTCGTCGAAGCTGTGCCAGGGCAGGCGAATATTTGTGTGCGGCACCGTAACCCGCACAAAGTTCGCGTCGTTGAACTCCCGGGCGCGCGCTTCCGGCGTGGCTTTGGGGCTATAACGCCAATTGCGGTTGATCGGCAACACCAGGCGTCCCGCGGCGATGGACGTTTCGGCAGCATAGCTTGACGCTGGCACACCCGTGGCGACCGTTGCGCCTGCAACAAGTGTTCCAGTGGCTTTCAAAAAATCACGGCGATCCATGTGGCTCCTTTGCCCATCCAAAGTCATTCGCGCTGCCTGGAACAGTGCAGGCCGCAACGCAGCACGACTCGAAAATCGAAATCGTGATTATTGTATACGTTTGCAGAAACTTCCAATTCAACCGCCGAATCTGTTCAAAGATCCTCGCCTCCCCCGCGTGCTACCCTCACATCACCGCATGAGCCAGCCACCTGACGCGCAAAGACAACAAGCCCCTGCTGACCTGCCTCGTGTCCTCGGCGCAAGCCAGGCCACCGCCATCGTGGTCGGCACCATCATCGGCAGCGGCATCTTCCTCGTCCCGCGCGAGATGATGCAGGACACAGGCTCCTCTACCCTGGTCTATCTCGCCTGGATCGTCGGCGGCCTGCTCTCGCTCTTTGGCGCCATGACATACGCCGAGTTGGGTGCCATGCTGCCCTATGCCGGCGGCGAGTACGTCTATCTGCGCGGCGCCTATGGCGACACGCCCGCCTTCCTCTACATGTGGACGTGGTTCGCCGTCGCCAAGCCCGCCTCCATCGCCGCCGTCACCATCGGCCTGGCGCGCACGCTGGAGTTCTTCCCTGCTTTCGGATGGCTGGGAGCTCACGCGCTGGGCGGGCCACTGCTCTGGTCGCAGATCTTCGCGATCGCGGTCACGTGGCTCATCACCGGGTTGAACTATATGGGCATCAAAAAGGCCGCCGATTTTCAACTTGTCTTCACCATCCTCAAGGCCGTTCTGATTCTGATCGTCGCGGGCCTCTGCTTCGCCTCGGCCACGGGCTCGTGGGCCAACTTTGGCACGCGCCTGCCGCACGCCGTGGGCGGCTTTGGCGGATTCATGCTGGCACTGATCGCCACGCTGTGGGCCTACGACGGCTGGAACGACCTGACCATGGTGGCCGGCGAGGTGCGCCGTCCCGAGCGCAGCCTGCCCATCGCGCTCATAGGCGGCCTGTTCATTGTGGGCGCGCTGTTCATGGCCACCAACGCCGCCATTCAATACATCCTGCCCGCCGCGCAGATTGCCGCCAGCGAACGGCCCGCCGTGACCGCCCTCACCGTGGTCGCAGGCCCCGGCGGAGCAGGCTTTGTGGCCGCGGCCATGGCCCTCTCGATCTTCGTCACGCTCAACGGAACGGTGATGTCCGGCGCGCGCATCCCCTTTGCCGCGGCGCGCGACCGGCTCTTCTTCCGCCAGTTCGCGCATATTCACCCGCGCTTCCAGTCCCCGTCCACATCGCTGGTCGTGCAGGGATTGCTTTCCACCGTGTTGCTGCTTTTCCTCAGCCAGTTCCAGCAGCACTTTGAGCTGGCGGTCTTTGCCGAGTGGCTCTTCTACATGCTCACGACCACCACGGTCTTCGTCTATCGCCGCACGCATCCCGGCCTGGCGCGCCCTTATCGCGTATGGGGCTACCCCGTGCTGCCCGCGCTCTTCGTCGTCTGCGCTGCAGCCGTGCTCGTGTACAGCTATGCCGGCAACCTGAAGGGCTCCCTGCTCGGCACTGCGCTTATCCTGCTGGGCCTGCCGGTGCTGTGGTTTGTCCGGCAACGATACGGGCCGTCGGTGCCCGTGGATGAAAGCCACATGCGATAGAAATGGGTGTTCGAACCGAGAGATATCTTCTCGTCTTCGTTCCTGCTGCAGTCATTCTTCAGATTGGCGCCCTCTCCATCGAAGCTATAAAGTGAATTCCCTGCACCCTTGTACGTGCCAATCGTTCGTCATTGGTGATGAAAAGGTCGCAGCCCGCAACAGCGGCTGTGGCCAATTGAATCGCGTCCGGGGCCTTGATGCTACGGTCCTGGCGAATGCGAGCGTATCTCACGCCTGCTGCTTCATCAAACGAAATCACCCTGACAGCCGGGCTGCGAAATGCTTTGCGATACCTGTCCGCGAGAGCAAGATCGTTGGCTTCGAGGGGTTTCACCAACAACTCTCCGAGGGTCAGCGCAGAGGTCAGCACCTCATCACCCCTCAGCGAGATTTCGTTGAATATGTCGGCGGCACGCTTACCCCGGGGTCCTTCGTCTGCAAACAGATAGACAAAAATGTTTGTATCAAGAAATATCCGGCTCACTCCCAGCCCTCCCGCAAGCGCCTGACATACTCATCGGGATCCTCGTCTTTGGCCAGGTGAGCACCCACCAAGCGCAAATCGAGTAGAACCTGGAGATGTCTTGGATGACCCTCCAACCGAGGCTGAGTGGGAGCTAATCTTCTTGAGGCAGAGCCCCTCTCGCGCGATGCACGCCCCGCCGCGCGGGCTGACTCGTATCTCTCCCTGGCCCATTCCAACACGGCCAAATATTTATCGGGAACTTCATCCGGGTCTGGAAATATCTTACCCGTCCGTCCGGGATGCACATCATCACCGGGCAGCAAGAGCCGTCGCGTGTGCTTCCCTGTGGCATACAACATCCTGTGTTTCGCAGGATTCGGCGCCTTATTGGCCACGCAATGCTGGGAAGCGTGCACGTTAACCCCGGGGCGCAGCTCACCGACGATATTTTCCTTCGCCGCCCGGGTAGTTATTTCCTGAATCGTGAAATCGTCTCTCTCGGGCTTTTCTTCATGCAATAGAGCGGTTGCCAGGAAAACCTCTACTGCGCACGAAACGTCAACCAAAACGGAATGCGATGTCATTCTCGAACCCTCCTGTCATTGCAACAATCCGAATTCCATGGATCACATCGTAGCATAAGATTGGTATCATTATTAATAATTTAGAAATTTTATCAACTATTTCGAAAACATTATGCAAACATTGACTCATGGTATGACAAATTCCCGTTTCGCCGATGAACCCTGACCCCAACCGATGCAGTACTCTTTAAGTCTTAGAACTGATGCCAACTCCCCATCCACTCGACAATCCCATCTGGGCCGCGCTGACGACCGAGCACAGCATGCTCGCGCTGGGAGGCACCCTGGCGAAGCGCTATCCTGCCGAAATCGGGCCGTTGAGCGCCATGGCGGACCAGTCCGCCGCAAGCTACGAGGCACTGCGCGTGCTGGCAGGCCCGGGCGGTGTTCTGGTGCTGTTCCTGGCGGAGCCGCCCTTGCCGCCGCCGGGCTGGACACTGGTTCGCGGCGGCCAACTGAGCCAGATGATCTGCCTTCACCCGGAGTGCGTCCTGCATGTCCCTGACCCGACCGGCTTCGAACTGCGCTGCCTGACGGCAGCCGATATTCCCGCCATGCTGGAGTTGACGGAACTCACCGAGCCGGGGCCATTTCGCCAGCGCACCATCGAGCTTGGCGCATTTTGGGGCATCTTCGACTCCGGTCGACTGCTGGCCATGACCGGGCAGCGGCTGCATCTGCCCGGGTTTGTCGAGGTGAGCGCCGTCTGCACCCATCCCGATGCGCGCGGCCGCGGTTATGCCCGCGTGCTCATGTCGCGGGTCCTCGCGGATATCCGGCGGAGCGGCGAGGCGCCATTCCTGCATGTGCTACCGGAGAACGGCGCAGCCATTCGCGTGTATGAGAGACTCGGCTTCACGCTGCGAACGATGTTCCATCTCGCAGTGCTCAAGAACGAGGGTTAGCGCGGACAGCAGCCTGCCTGCGATGCTCTGCCGCGGTTGGGCTACCATCAAAAGAGTCCATGCCCGCCAAATCCAAGCTCGGCCAGAATTTTCTTGACGACGAAGCAGCCATTCAGCGCATCACCGCGGCGCTGGGAGATTGCTCAGGCCTCACCGTGGTCGAGATCGGTCCCGGAAAGGGCGCCATCACGCGCGCGCTCGCAAGCCGCGACGGTCATGTGCTGGCCATTGAGGTGGACCCGGAACTGGCCGCCCGATTGCGCGCCGAGTTTCCCCCCGAGCGGGTAACGGTTGTCGTGCAGGATGTGCTCGACTTTGACTTTGCTGCCGCCTCAGCGACGGCCGGAGAGCGGTTGCAGGTCGCCGGCAACCTGCCCTACTACATCACCTCGCCCATTCTGCTCAAGCTAGCCGCCAGCCACGCCGCGCTGGACCGCGCCGTGCTGATGGTGCAGCGGGAGGTAGCCGACCGCGTGACCGCAGCGCCCGGCTCGCGCGACTACGGCCTGCTGTCCGTCACCGTGCAGATGTACGGGCAGGTCGAGAAGCTCTTCACGCTGCCGCCCAGCGCGTTTTCGCCGCCGCCCGAGGTGCATTCCACTGTTTTCCGCTGGCGGTTCGCGCCACGCTTTGCCGAACTCGGAGTCGACGAGACCAGCTTTCCTGCTTTTCTCCGGACGGTCTTTGCGCAAAAGCGCAAGACCCTGGCCAATAACCTTCGCGCCGCCGGCATGAAGCCCGCTGCCGTCGTCGCAGCTTTTGCAGATGCCGGGATTGATCCGATGACCCGCGCGGAGGCGCTGCCCGTGGAGGCGCTCGCTGCGCTGTGGCGCAGCATCAAAAAGAAAGAGGCCTCTTCGGCTGGCGAAGCGGCCACTCCCGTTACAAACTCCTTGCTTTAGCGGTGCGCGCCGCCACCACCGCCGTGGGATGCTCCGCCGCCGCCACCGCCGCCACCGTGAAAGCCTCCGCCGCCAAACGATCCGCCGGAAACATGGCCAGCCGGGGCTCCTCCGCCAAACGACCCATGGCTGGGAGCGGAAGGACGAGAGACCGAGCCGCCAAACGGCGCGGAAGGACGGGCGCCATAGTTCCCGTTGTATACCGGTTGACGCGCCGACCCGACGGAAGGTCTCTGCGTATTCCAAACGCCGGGACGGTTGCCGTAGCCCATGGCAGGGCTGACTGCGTAGCCATACTTCGGGGCGC
Organism: Acidobacteriota bacterium; assembly: GCA_028876395.1. Lineage (GTDB taxonomy): Bacteria > Acidobacteriota > Terriglobia > Terriglobales > Acidobacteriaceae > Telmatobacter. The sequence goes on along the minus strand of JAGWRX010000185.1, from coordinate 26,953 downwards.
CCCGCATTCCCGGGTTGTTGCCCTGCTGCTGCCTGAAGCCCGACGAATAGGTATGGTCATAAACCGCCCTTGGCGCGAGCGGACGGAGCGGCTGCACCGTGCTTCCCGCAATCGTCACAGGCGTGTTTCTGGGCCGTGCCGGTGTTCCGCGCAGGCTGTCGCGCAAGCGGTTGACTGCAACCACAGGATGCGGCTCATATCGGCCTCCGGCCACACCGGCCAGAAGCGGACCTCGGTTCCCCGGCCCAACCGGACCTCCCCGCGGACGCATCGGTGGCTGATAGCGCAGCGGCGCGCTGCCGACGTTGGCCACCCAACCCCCATTGCCCCAGCACGACGGGCCTCCCGGCATCCATCCCCAGCCGAAGCCACCATAGTAGTTCCACATCCCCATCTGATACGGCATAAAGCCCCACGGCTCCGCAGAAACCCATCCATAGCCGAAGCCCGGCGTCCACATCCAGCTGCCGTAGGCATAGGGATCCCAGCCAACGTTTTGCGCTTCATAGGGCGACCAGACATATCCCTGGCCTGGCACGTCGTACCAGTTGCCGTTCGAATCCAGATCGCCCCAGGCAGGATTGCTGTTGTCCGGCTGGCTGTTTGTGGCCGTCGTCCGGTCCGCTTCCTGCGCGGTCAGCGCCTGGTCGCGGTCTGAATTCCATGCATCCCACGAGTCCGGCTCGATCGTTTCTGTCAGTGCCCAGTTGCCGGGATACGCACTGTTCATGCTGAGGCTCTCGCCGCCGTGCATATCCACGGCCTGGCCATTTCCGTCGTCAACGTGGGCGTTCCCTGAGAACACGGCAACGTCGCCGGGAGGGTTGTCGACATCAACGCGCACTACTGTGAATCCACTGGACATAATGACGCTGTTGCCAAAGCGTACCCGCATGCGCGCAGCATCCGTATTGCCCTGCATCTCAAAATATCCGAGGCCGCCCTGCAACACGACCTCGGTGTCCGTGGAGTTGCCCTGGCGGCGCAGAACGCTCAGCAGCAACGAGCTGTTGGGCGGAACGCGTGCCACGCTGCCGTCCTCAAACTGAATTTCCGCCCGCCCGTCGTCGGAGGTCGAAATCTGCGTACCCTCGAACAGAGGCGCGTTCAACGGGGCCTGGGAAGCGAGTATCTGGTTGCCCTGGGCGAGTTGCACCTGCCCCTGTACGTCGCTTAGCCGCGCCGCCAGCGCAGCCGGCCCCGCATCCTGGGCCAGAACCAGCGGAGTCAGCGCAAGCGCTCCAGCCGCAATCATGCCCAGCCCCAACCCGTGAGAACCCAGACTGAATCGAATCTTACATGCGCTTTTCATGGAGCCCCTGCCCTTTCACCGCATTACCTCGTGGAACGAATCGCTCACAGAGGATGCCGTTAGTAAAGACACTACGCCGCACCTGAAAGTCGCGGGAAAAAATCCGTCCAGGGCGGACAATTACTTCTCAGCCTGCGCCAGCAGCTTTCGGGCACGCTTTCTTACCCGATCCAGGACCCCCGGGTCCGCCTCAAGCCGCTCCAGAATGCCCCGGATGGCACAAATCTGCTGCAATCGCCCATCGCCCGCGGACTCAACGAGAAATTCCATTTCCTTGTCCAGGCCGAGGGGGTCGTGCTGCAAGAGCAGTTCCAGCCGCGCTCCCTCAAGAATCGTGGAGGCGACCGCAACGAAGGTCTCTCCGAGCTGCTGTATCTCCCTGTTTTTGGAGTAGTTGAACTCGCAGCTTCCCTGGCCGTCCGGCCCGTTGTACGAGATCTTCTTCCATCCCTGAAAGGCCACCTTTAAGTGGCTTTCGCACTTCCCGTCCCAAAAATGCTGACGGCGAACCGTATCAAAGAGATGGCGAGCAAACTGTTCATTCAGATGAACGTCCCGGTCGACCGTGGCCGGCTCCATGGCCAGGGGCTTCTCTGCGGGGGCGTTGCCGCGGTCGGCATGGAAGTGCCCGCTGCCATCCGGGTGAAGGGTCAGCGTCCACTGCGAAGGAGTGAGGCCGGGATTGGAGTAGTCAACGCGAAGCACCGGGTCTGCCTCACCGTGGGCGGGCAGGACGAACAGAGCCGCAAACAACGCCAGCAGGAGCGTTTTCACCGCACCGCCCCCTGCTGCGCTCCTTGCTGCGCCATGGTCTGCGCGGTATGAATGTGGCAGATGGCTGCGGCCAGGGCGTCCGCGGCGTCGGGCGGCTCCGGTACCTCGGCCAGCTCCAGCAGGCGCGCCACCATGAACTGCACCTGCTCCTTTTTCGCCAGCCCGTAGCCCACCACGCTGGACTTGATCCGCAGCGGCGCATACTCCGCCACCGGCACCCCAAGAGTCGCCGCCGCCAGCAGGGCCACTCCGCGCACCTGGCCCAGCTTCAGCGCCGACTTGGCGTTCACGGAATAAAAGACTTCCTCGATCGCAACCACTTCCGGCTGCCAAAGTTCCAGCTGGATTGTCAATTCGCGATAGACCTGCGCGAGCCGCTCGGGCAGAGGCTTCGCCTTGGGCAGATGGATGGCTCCCAGCGCCTGGCAAATCAGTCTCGGCTGCCGCCCGGCGTCGCAGGTCTCCACCACGCCGAAACCCGTCACTTCAGTCCCGCAATCGATGCCGAAAACCCGCATTTGCTGTCAGTTTACCGCAGCCGGCAATGGTCTGGCCGCACAACCGGCACAAAGGGAGTGCGCAAATGAGCACACTCAACCCTTCCCGGACGCACAGCTCAAACCAAACGCCAAGGCCCCCTGTGCGAGCCGCGCACAGAGGGCCAGATGGCAAACATCAATTCAGCAATGCTACGAAGCGGAAGGGACGTAGGCCGATGCAGCCGCGTTCAGATCCTGCTGTGCCTGCTTGTTGGCCTTCTTGGCTTCGCTCTTGTATTTCACGTTGGGTCCGCCAAGACCCTGAATGGCCTTTCCAAGGCTTTCACCATTGGAGCCGGTCATCAGGTTCTGCATGTCGCTGAAATTGAGATTCAGATTCTTCGCGACGTGCATGGCTGCAACGCACTCGCCAAGGTTCTTGAAGCCCCCACATGCGCTCTGCAGATTTCCACCGGGGACCGAAATGCCGCTCTTGCCAAGCGCATTGGTCAGCGCGGTGTTCACGTGGGAGTTGCTGAGAACCGAACTGGGCGACTGGGAGCCCATGTTGGACATCCCCGAGCCGCCACCCATGCGGCCCATGCCGGGGCCCGCGTCTGTCGGACGGCCCATGCTGCTGCCGCCCATGCCGGCGCCATTACCGGCGCCCATGCCAGCACCCATGCCGCCCCCGGCGCCAGACGGGCGGCCATGTTGTGCGAATGCGAATGTGCCGAGAGCAAGAACTGCCGCAAAGGTCAGAGACGACCTGAATATTTTCTTTTCCATTCCGAATCCTCCTGATTGAACCTTGAAACTTTATGGGGCCCACGGAGATGCTTTGAGCGCTCAGACCCCCGGAGCCAAAAATAGTTGCGGAAAAAATTAATGATGTAAGAGAATCACAACGTTCCGGCTCGATAAAGCCCGGAATCGGCGGCGCAAGGGTCCGGGAATCTGGTTAATTACCCATCTTTGGCCGCAAAAACAACAGCGGCCTGAGAACCCTGAGGTTCGCAGACCGCTGCCGGTGATCTGTTGGGATTGGACTAAGGCCATCGCGCTGCCGCGAGAGCCAGTGACCCGGCCGGTAGATTCTGCTCCGCCGGGGCAAAGCTGGGGTCTTGGGCGCGATGCCCTAGGCCTCAGTCACCTCACGTTGCGTACAACTTGGTAAATCAAATTTCATAGGCTGGATCAACCTCCTTTCCCGTGTACCGCTACGGTAAACCGGGCGGCACGGGGCGTCAAGGATCGGCCAGGCTCGGTTCAATAAAGCACGGAAGGAAACCACGCGCCAGCAGGCTCGTTGTAAAGGCCCACCGTCATCAAGGTCATGGGCTGGACAACCCGCAAGCCGTTGGCCAGGCACCAGGAAAAGAGACTGGCGTTGCGCGACGGGACAAGAATTCCCGGTCCGCCGAAAGACTCGACCGAAGCAATGAGGGACTGGAGATCGGTATTTGTCTCTGCGGTGGCGTGGCCAAAGAATGCAAGATCGGTCGCGTAGCCTGTGATGCGTCCAGCGCGCTCAACGACCCTGGCTGTGCCGTTCTGGATGGCCTGCGCAAGTTCTGCGCCGCGGACAAATCCATGCACGCGGTGGGAGAGCGCATTGCAGGCGTCGATGTCGCCGGGCTGAGCGGGCCGCGCTTCACAGCCGGGCATGCCAGGCTGCGTGGTGCGGCCCTGCATGCAGGCAAGGGGCTCGCGGACGACAAAGCCGAGACTCGCGTAGAGGGAGAGCGAGCGATTGTGAAACGCTGTTTGCACGAGCCGTACACCGGCGGCACCGCCGTCACGGGCGCGGTCCATCACGGCCTCCATGAGCCTGCGCCCGAGACCACAATTCTGCGCGTCAGTCGCGATAGTGATGGGACCAATCCCCTTGACCACAGACCGCTCATCGAGGCAGTTACTGCCGACGATGCGGCCTCCGCTTTCCGCAACTACGGAGTAGAAACCGGGACTGGAAAACAGCATGGATAGCAGTCCCATAGCTGCTTCCGGCGAAGGGAAATCGCAGGGGAAACCGTGGGTGCTGTTGATGCTGGAGAAAGCATCAAAACAAATCTGACCGCAGACGGAACTGTCCTGAGGCGTAGCGGCTCGTAGAACCACGTCAGGCAGTGGTTTGGGTGACATAAGCTGACCTCCCGTTCGGACAGGCGGGAGTATATATCAATCTCGGCACAGAACGGCGCGGGAAAAGCAATGCTGCGTATCATGCTGTCCCAGGTCTCGAACGTGAGACCTGGGCACAAGCGGCGAGGTGGAGTTACGCCATCGCCAGGTTCAAGTTATCGATGGCTTCGTCGATCTCCTGCGTGCTCTTGAAGCCCACCGTCACGCAATCCACGCCCGCATCCTTGAAGGCAAACCGCATGGCCTTCTGCCGGTCACTGTGCTGCGTGAAGTTGCCGTTGCCCACCAGCTTCATGCTGATGACGCCCATGCCCTGCTGCTTCACCTGCTTCACGTGCTCCACAACCTCGGGCACGCTGCCGGGATTGTTGCTGTCCGCGGAGGTGGGGCCGTCCATGCGGGTGCCGTTGTGGTTCATGCGAATCATGGCCACTTCAAGCCATTTGTTCCCGGGCATCTGCCGCAGGGCGGGCAGGCCGTGGACCGATGCGCCGCGGGAGCGGATGGATCCTTTCGACTGCGCTTCGAGGACGCCGTCCTGCCAGCGCGAAGTCTCTGCAACCCAGTCCGCGGTGTGCTGCCAGTGCAACAGCATGATGTCGAAGTAGTCCGTCTGCGACGTACGCCGCATCTCGTCGAACCGCTTCTGCGGATCGACCCCCGGATCGGTCGTCACCTTGCTCATCAGCTGGTAGCTGTCGCGCGGAAGGCCCTTGAGTGCTTCACCCAGCATCGCAGGCGTCACGTAAGCCTCGGCCGTCTCAAAGAAGCGAATGCCGCGGTCATAGGCATAGCGCACCAGCCGGTTGAAGCCCTGCTGCCCCAGCGCCGCCTGCACGTAGCCGTTGTTGCTCCCCGTGCCAAAGGCAAGCCGCGTGACGCGGACTCCCGACTTGCCCAGCGTGACGACCTCGGTGGCCGCGTTCTGGGCCGCATGCAGCGGCAGCGCGCCAACGCCGGCCAAAGTGCCCGCGGCAAGCGAAGTCTTCAGAAATTCACGGCGAGTGTAGGGACTCATAAGCACCTCCGGGAATGGACGGGGCCGGCGCCGGGGGACCGGAAGCCGGATGCCGGAATGGTATCACGCGTCCGTCTCGTTTGGCCTCTACCAGCTATGCAGCCATTCCTCGTCCCGCCCGATGCGGACAGGCGTGTTGAACAGCTCGCTGAGCCTGGGCGCGGTGAGCAACTCCTCGCGCGGCCCGTCGCCCACAATCCGCCCGCCACGCATCAGAATCACGCGCTCGATCTCCGGCAAAATATCGCCCAGGTGATGTGTCACCAGCACAAGGCCCGTGCCCTCGGCGGCCAGCCGCCGCAGCGTCTCGCGCAGGTCCCTCTGTGCCGCCAGGTCCAGCGCGTTGGAGGGCTCATCCAGCAGCAGCTGCCTCGGCCGGTGCACCAGCGCCCGCGCAATCATAATGCGCCGCTTCTCGCCTGCCGACATCTCCCCCATAAGCTGTTCCGCCAGATGAGTCGCCTCAATCCGCGCCAGCGCCTCCAGGGCCCTCTCGCGCATCTCCGGCGTGACGTGCAGATTGGGCCACAGCGTGGACGCCGAAAAAAATCCCGCAATCACCGCATCAAGTCCGGTGGTGACGGCGGTGCGCTCTCCGGGCAGGTCCGTGCCCAGCAGCCCCGCGCTCACCACGCCAAAGTGCTTGCGCAATTGCGTCAGGTCCCACCGTTCCCGCCCGAAGATGCGCACCCGCATGCCCGGCTGCACGATCGGGTAGATCTGGCAGGTCATGGTCAGAATCAGCGTGGACTTGCCGCAGCCGTTGGGGCCAAGAATCGCCACGTGCTCCCCGGCGCGGATGGTCAGGTTCACGTCGTGCAGCACCACGCGCTCGCCGCGCGCCACGTTCACATTGCTGAGTTCGAGAAATTCGCTTTGGCCGGCAGATTCCGCGCTGTCCGTCATTCGTCCCTCACCTGCTAGATTAAATGAGTAATCCATGAGCGACATTTCCCAATTCCTCATCCCCAAAGGCTTCCGTTTCGGCGCGGCGAAAGCGGGGCTCAAGCAGAGCGGCCGCACGGACTTTGCCCTGATTGTGGCCGATGCGCCGGCCAGCGCCGCCGCAGTCTTTACCGCCAACCGCGTCACCGCCGCTCCCTTGCAGGTGGACAAGGAACACCTGCGCGCCACCGGCGGCAGCATGCGTGTGGCTGCCATCAACGCGGGCAACGCCAACTGCGCCGCCGGCAAGGCCGGGCTGGATGCAGCGCGCGCCACCTGCACCGCCGCCGCTGAGGTCTTCGGCTGCAAGCCGGAAGAGGTCTTCCCCTCATCCACAGGCATCATCGGCGTGCCGCTCCCCGCGGAGAAACTCATCGCGGTACTGCCTGACCTCGCCGCTTCGATTGGCTCCGAGTCCGACCACTTCCAGCAGGTTGCGCAGGCGATCATGACCACCGACACGGTGGAGAAAACAGCCTTTGCGCGCCTGGAGATCGACGGCAAGGAAGTCCGCATCGCAGCCGTCGGCAAGGGCGCGGGAATGATTCACCCGCAGCTCATTCCCCATGCCACCATGCTGGTGTACATCCTGACCGATGCGGCGATTGAGCCAAAGGCGCTGGACCACTATCTGCGCTCGGCCATCGAGGTCAGCTTCAACCGCATCTCAGTGGACGGCGACACCTCGACCAACGACACCGTTCTGCTGATGGCTTCGGGCGCAAGCGGAGCGCATATCAGCGGGCACAATGCGGAGTTCGCCGTTGCCCTGACGCAGGTATGCACGTCGCTAGCCCGGCAGATTGTAGCCGACGGCGAAGGCATCACGCACGTGGTCGAGTTGCGCATTGCGGGCGCGGCATCGGACGCAGACGCGCTGCGCGTCGCCAAGGCCATTGCCCACTCTCCTCTGGTGAAGACGGCATGGGCAGGCTGCGACCCCAACTGGGGCCGCCTCGCCGCGGCCATCGGCTACTCCGGCGCGGCCATCGACCCGGAGCGCATCGATATATGGTTCGGCGAGCAGCGCATCTGCCGCGATGGCGGCCGCGCCGTGGAGCTAGACGAAGCCGCCGCCCACGCCTATCTGCAGCAGCCGGAGTTTGCCATTACCATCCAGCTCAACCAGGGCGTAGGTTCCTGCGTCTTCTGGACAACTGACCTGACCCACGACTACATCCGCATCAATGCGGACTACTCGACATAGGCAGGAAGCCGGCGCCGGTCTGAGAACAACGTACTGCAATGACGAGCTAACGGCCGGCAGAGCTGCACCCGCAAAGGCGGCAACCAGCCTCTGCGTCCATCTACAATCGCATCAACAGGTGAGGTCCAAGCGACGATGACGGCCAGGAAAACAGCGAAGGAAAAAACCGCCGCCGCGAAAGCACCGCCTGACGGAAACGGCTTCTCTCTGATCTCCAGCGACAAGCTGATCGAGATTTACACGGCCATGGTGAAGTGCCGCATGATTGCGCAGCACGCCGACGCATTGCAACTGGGCAAGCAAGGCGGAGACCTCTACTCCGCCGGCCGCGAGGCCGCTCTGGCGGGTGTGCTGGTTGACCTTTTGCCTGGAGACGCTCTCAGCCTTTCACGCGGCGACTTCGCGGCTGGCTTCATCAGGGGTATGCCGCTCAAGGACGTCTTTCGCTGTCTCGCCGCCACAGAGAACGGCGGCGGACCCGCGCGCTTCTGGATGGAGCGCAACAATGACGCACATGGGCACGTGATTCCGCCGGCCCCGTCGGCAGCCGCGCAGCTCAACGTTGCCTGCGGCGTGGCCAGTGCATGGATGCTGAAATCGGAGGGAAGGATCACCGTGGCTCTTTGCGGGGAAGACGCGGCCCCGATGGATGCTTGGCGCGAAGCCCTTGCGTTCGCCGGGATCCACCAGCTGCCTGTTCTGTTTGTCTGCCATCGGTATGTGCGCTCTGCGGCGGAAGAGTTCGCGGCGCAGGCCGTGTTCGACGAACTTGCGGCCCATGCGCAGGCGCGCCGAATCCCGGCGCTTACCGTGGACGGCAATGACGCCGTGGCCGTTTATCGTGTTGCCTGCGAGTCCATCGGGCGCGCTCGCCTGGGGCGCGGCCCCACGCTGATTGAGTGCCGGGCTTACGTGTGCAAGAATCAAAAAGAAACGCGCAAGGCAGCGCCGAAGCCGCCGGAGGTTCTGGACCCCATCCGCAGAATGGAGACCTACCTCCTTCGCAAGGGTTTGTTCAACCCGGCGCTCAAGCGCAAAATCGCCGCGACCTTTCGCCGGGAGCTGGAAGCGGCAGCCGGGATAAGCAAGAGTCAGACTGACTGAACTGCTTGTCGCAATCGCTCGCCGTCTCACCGAATGGCGACGCCTTGAGTTGTCTTGCTGGAAAAATTGAATGGTAGAGTGAGGGTATGAAGGGAGTCGATGTGTGACCATTCCCCCTGTCATCCAATGCGCGACTCTGCTGGCAGGACTTCTCCTGATGACCGCAAGCCCGATGGCGGCTGCTGCGCAGACACGGAAGGATGCAAGCCGTCCCACGCCTGTCTGCGAACCTTCTGTGATGGATTCGCCCTTCATCCCGGTGGATAGCTGGGTGTATCCCGCCGTGCTGCGGCTTTACTCGCTGGGCTTTGTTGACGATGTCTTCCTGGGGATGCGCCCCTGGACGCGCGCCAGCGTGAGCCACATGCTTGAGCAGGCGGGCGCCCGCATTGACGATGCCGACCCCGGCGCGGCCACCGATGAAGCGCAGGGAATCTACGAGGCGCTGAACCGTGAGCTGAATCAGGATCTGGAAGGTCCCTGCGGAACGCTCCAGGGCCATGCGCGTGTCGAGTCGGTCTACACCATCGCCCGTGGCATTTCGGGCACGCCCCTGGGCGACAGCTTTCACCTGGGCCAGACCATCATCAACGACTATGGCCGCCCCTACGCCAACGGCTTCAACAACTACACGGGCGCGAGCGGCTACATTGGAGCGGGGCGCTTTGTGCTCTATGCGCGCGGCGAGTTCCAGGGCTCGCCCTCGGCGACCGGCTACACGTCCGCGCTGGCCCAGCAACTCTCAGCCATCGACCAGGTTCCTTACATCAACCCCACCACCGGCCTGCCCTACAACCAGGCAACCATCCCGCTGGGCCCCCTCTCTTCCGTCACCGATGGGCGCGTGGTGGAAGCCTACGTCTCCGCGCACGTGCTCAACCACGAGATAGCCTTTGGCAAACAGGACGAGTGGCTTGGGCCTGCTCTTGGCGGCGGCATGGCATACTCCAACAACGCGGAGAACATCTACACGTTCCGCATTGACCGCATCGAGCCGCTGCACGTTCCGGTGCTCTCCTGGATTACCGGCCCCTTCCGCTACGACTTCATCGTCGGCTCACTCAAGGGCCACGTCGCACCGAATGCGCCATGGATGCACCTGGAAAAGATCAGCTTTCGCCCGACGGAGAATCTGGAGTTCGGCTTTGAGCGCACCGTCATTTGGGGCGGCAAGGGCCACGTTCCCATCACGCTCGAATCGTTCCTGAGAAGCTTTTTCAGCTTCTCGGCGCCAAGCGGCGCGGTCAAGAACAGCCGCAAGGACCCCGGTGCGCGCTTCGGCGCATTCGACTTCTCATACCGGCTACCCTTCGTCCGCAACTGGCTCACCCTCTACAGCGATTCAGAGGTGCATGATGACGTCTCGCCCATCGATGCGCCGCGCCGCGCCGCCATCCGGCCGGGCCTCTATCTTTCGCATGTTCCCGGCGTTCCCAAGCTCGATGTACGCGTCGAAGCCGTCTCCACCGATCCTCCCATCACCAACAGCAACGGCGGCCGCTTCATGTACTGGGAGACGATTCAGAAGCAGGGCTACACGAACAAGGGAATGCTCTTCGGCGACTGGATCGGGCGCGAGGACAAGGGCGGCCAGGGCTGGATTACCTATCACCTCAGCGGCAATGAATGGATGCAGGTTGGGCTGCGCAACCAGAAAGCTGCGAAAGACTTCATCCCCGGCGGCACGACCTTGAACGACATCAACTTCCAGGCGGTGAAGCGCATCGGGCGCGACTTTGAGATCAACGGAAGCTTTGCGCTCGAGCACTGGAAGGCGCCCATCTATCTGCCCGGCCAGCACACGGTAACCACGACCGACATCCGGCTCACGTGGTTCCCTGAGCGCAAGACCAGCTTCTAATTCCGCCCAGCGCAGCCGCGGGTTTATCGTGCGCGCGGGTGCGTGCGGTCATAGACCTGTGTCAATTGCGCGGTGGTGAGCTGCGTATAACGCTGCGTGGTCGAGAGCCGCTCGTGGCCCAGCAATTCCTGAATGGCGCGCAGGTCAGCGCCCTCTTCCAGCAGGTGCGTGCCAAAGGCATGGCGCAGGGTGTGCGGATGCACATCGGCCGAAAGACCGCGCACGATGGCGATGCGCTTGACGATGCGGCCCACGCTGCGCGTGGTCAGTCGCGCCTGGCCGCCGGCTTTATCCAGGCCCCGCAACTGCAGATTGACGAACAACGCCGGAGTCGCCGGGCCCTTTGCCGTTCTGTTTGCGTCCAGCCGAGCGGCGCGCTCCGCCAGATAGGCGCGCAGGGCCAATGCGGCCGCATCGCCCAGCGGCACGTAGCGCTGCTTCTGCCCTTTGCCGCGCACCAGGATTGCTTCGTTGGCCCAGTGAATGTCGTCGAGGTTCAGGCCCGTCAGCTCCGCGTTGCGGATGCCGCAGCCATACAGCAGCTCCACGATTGCTTTATCGCGCGCGGGCCAGCTTGCCGCATCTTTGCTCACGGTATCCACCACGCGGTTCATCTGCTCGATGGAGGGCACGCGCGGCAGGTGTTTGGGCAGCCGCGGCGTGGACACCAGCGAGGCCACATTCTGCTCCACATGCCCCGCGCGCGCCAGCCACTTGAACCAGCTGCGAATCGCCGCCAGTGCCCGTGCCGCCGAAGCCTTCGAGAGCCCGCGCTCGTAAAGCGTGCCAAGGTAGGCGCGAATGTGCGTGTGCTCAATGCGATCGACGGTTTGCCCGCCGCCGTACTGCGCGGCGATGAAGGCGGCAAAGCCGCGCAGCTCGCGCTCATACGCGCGCAGCGTGTGCGCCGAAGCTCCACGCTCGTTGGCCAGCATGCGCAGATACCCGGTCACCAGCGCATTCAGCACCGTGGTGGGCGCGGCCTCCGTTGTCGCGCTCATGCCGTCTCCTTGTGCGTTTCCCGCTCCGCATCCATTGCGGTGTCGTCTGCCTGCTCCGGTGCTGCCTCAGCCGCCACGGGCCTCAACGCCGCGCGCGGATGATGCATGCGATGGACCGCCTTGAGCCGGCCCAGCGCCAGATGCGTATAAACCTGCGTGGTTGAGATGTCTGCGTGCCCCAGCAGAAGCTGAACGCTGCGCAGATCGGCGCCGTGCTCCACCATGTGCGTCGCGCAGCTGTGCCGCAGGCGGTGCGGGCTGGCGGAGCTGTTGGCCATCTTCACCAGATGCCATATCCACTGGCGCGTCAGCGGCATTCCGCGCAGAGAAAGAAACAGCCGCACGGCGTCCTGCTTTGGCTCGCTCTGGCGCGCCGCTGCAGGCCGGTTCGCCTCAGGCCGGCGGCTTGAGCTGATGCGCGCCAGATGCGGACGCCCCTCGCGCAGATACCTTTCAATGGCCTCAACGGCGCTTCGCCCCAACGGCACAATGCGCTCCTTGTCGCCTTTGCCCCTGACCTGCACGCGTCCCGCATCGAGGGCCAGGTCTCCAGTGGTGAGCGTGGCCACCTCGGACACGCGCAGACCGCCCGCATAAAGCAGCTCCAGAATCGCGCAATCGCGCAGCTCGGTGGCCTGGGCCTTGGGGTGCGACGCTGTCATCGCAGCACGCTCCAGCATCTCGCCCACCTCGGGCTCGGCCAGCGACTTGGGGAGCACCTTCCATGCCTTCGGCGATTCAATATTCACGGTGGGATCATGATGAATGCGGCGGTCCAGCAGCAGCCACTTGTAAAAGCCGCGCAGACAACTCAGCTTGCGCGCCGACGAGCGGGAATCGATGCTGTGAGTGCGCAGGTGCTCAAGGAAAGCCGCAATGTCCTGCTGCGAAGCCGTCAGCAGCGTTCCGTGGCGCGTATCGAGGAACTCGGCAAAAATCTTCAGATCGCTGTCATAGGCCTCGCAGGTCAACGGGCGCAGCCCCTTCTCCACGCGCAGATAGGCCTGGTAGTCCTTCAGAAGCGGCAGATTACCTCGGGCTTCCACACTCCCGATTATCAGTGCGCGGCGCTGGCGCTTAAGGGCGGCGGGGACGTTGTCGAACCTCATTCATCAAGGAATCAACATGGTCAATACAATACCTTTAGAATCATAAGCTTATTAGTTATCAACGACGTAGGCCCACAGGGAAGCTAAATCGGCGGTGGAAACGGAAGGCTGAGCCGGGCAACTTTCAGCCTTTTCCGCATAAGGGAAAATTGAGCGGCGAACAGGACACGCATTGCGGAACGGGAGCGTTGTTACGGCAACCAGCACGTCCCGACCTTCACTGCCCGGACTGCGAATCCTCTTCTGCGTGGTTATTGATGTTTTTCCGGCAGGCTCACGCCACCAAACTCACGCATGATGTTGAGCGCGAAACTCACACCCACCTTGACGCCGTAGCGCTCCATCGTTTTCGGAAAGGTGATGCTGCTGTCAGGCGAGTAGGCGTTGCTGAGAGCGGTCGACATACCGAAGCCGAGCATGTTGGAGTAGTTCGGCATTTCCGTGCCGGTATTGCTGTATCCGACTGCCTCGCTGCGTAGGGCCCACCATACTCTGGAACCAACTGAGCCGTGCCCTTTGCGAAAGAAGCGCGGGTCCTGATGGAATATCGTGGGCAACACGCCGTCCGTCAGCAAAAACGTCGAGGCAAGATTCGCTTCGTTGTAGCCGAATCGCTGCGCAAATGGCCCGGCGCCCGATCCATACTCGGGGCCATAGTTTGCAACTTGATCGAACCCCGCGAACATCATCCCTTCGATCAGGAAGGATGGATCCACAGTCTTGCGATACGCCATTTCGAATTTCTGCTTTGTCTTCAACGGAGCGACCGGGATGTTGGGATCCTGCACGGTTTCATAGCCGGGAAACAGCAACAGGACGCGCCTGTGGGGCAAGGGCGCCTCAGGAAGAGTGGGATCAATGCGCGCCTGGGCCAGGGACACCTGATCCGCCAGAGCTAAAAGAAAAATTGCAGACACAAAAAGATACGCAAGCTTTCGATTCACGTAGCACCTTCGGTATGTAAACTCCAGAGAAGATCGAATCCGCCTTACAACAGCGGCCAGTGACGACCTGAGGAAGGATGGAGCGAGTATCTGGTTCCCGTTCCGGCAACTGGGTAGCCAGATCAAGAGTTTGACGCTTCAGCAGGATAAAGGTGTGAGAGCCGGGGAAAATTGGCCGGTTGAACATGATTCCTGTGGTGCTTTGCGACGAAGTCAATGCATGAAATGCAGTTCTTCGTCTGATTGATATTTATTCTCGCACGTGGAAATCGGAATCCCACGAAATGGTATGCCCATCAGTGTTGCGCGAGCAGTTGCTTGATCCTGCTTTCCATCGCATGGAGATCGGCGCCGCCGTCGATCCGCGCATCCACCTTGCCGTCGCGGCCAATGAGAAACGTAACAGGAAGTCCGAGAACACCGCCGTACAGGGTTCCCAGTTTTTCATCGCCCATGACAACGGGAAAATCGAGCTTGAGCTTGCGGACCACGGGGCGGACGCCGGTGGATTCATCGTCCATCGATGCGGCAATCACCTGCAGGCCGGCTGGGCCGTACTGCTTTTGCCATGCGGAAAAGCGAGGCAGCTCCACTTGGCACGGCCCGCACCACGTGGCCCAGAAGTTGAGCAGCACGACCTTGCCACGATAGGCATTAAGGTCAACCCGTTTGCCGTTCAAATCTTTGCGGTCAAATGCGGGGGCTTGTTTGTGAAGAAGCGCATCCTGCGCCGGCGCCGCGTACAAAGCGCCTGCCGCCAGCACCCACGCCGCAAGCAGCCCCGTGCGCAGTCTGCGATGCATCGCAGATTGCGCGATGCGGTTTGGTCTACTGGCCGTGGTCAACGCGGTAGCCTTTCGACACCCAGTCGGCGCCGAAGTTGTTGGCGATGTAGAGCGCCTTCACGTTGGTGAAGCCAAGATCATGCAGCCGCTTGAAAGCGGGACCGATGTTGGGGCAGTGACTCCACGGACAGCAGCCGCAATAAATCACAATAAATTTATTCTTGGGTGTCGAGGCCACCTTGCTTGCGAGCAACTGCAGGCCGTCGGACTGGGAGCCGGGCCCTGCATAAATGGAGCCCGGAATATGCGCCTCGGCAAACATGACATGCGAACCTACTTGAAGCACCAGGGGCCTGCCTGCTTCGGCAGCCTGCAGAAGACGGTTCAACGCTTCAGGCTGAATGAGCTGGGCCTGAGAAATGGAAAGCGCGCTGGCCGATGATGCCTCGCCGCTGGAGAACTGCGCACGGCATTGCGGAGCGGCAAAAAGAACCATGAATAAAGCAAGCGCCGCAAACGGAATCATTCGCGCACTGCATCCACGTCGCATCAGATTATCTCCCATTGAATCTTGAGTCATCCTTCTGCACGTATAGCAGGGCAGTACGCCCTGATGCAAACCGGGCAAGCCCGCCGGAAGGCGCTCTTCCGTCCGCCGCCCGCAATGGTCCCTGAGTATGAAACAGGATTCTTCATGATGCGTTGACGTGCAAAACATGACCCCTTTGGAAGAGAATAGAGTTGGAAGGATGTATCGGGCAGAATCGAGGAGCGTTTGACGTCTACGCAGATTGACATTCACAAGTGGACCGCGCAGGAATTTGAGCGGCTGGTCCTCAGTAGTAAACCAAGGGTTGCTGTTTTCGACTGCGATGGAACGCTGTGGGGCGGCGACTCAGGCTACGGCTTCATGGTCTGGTCGCTGGAGCAGGGTCTGGTATCGCGGTCAGCGAGCGACTGGATCGATACAAGCTACCGGGCGTATCTGGCCGGGAGCATCAATGAAGCCCGGATTTGCGGCGAGATGGTGCAGATCTACGCTGGACTCCGCGAGCAGGAGCTGCGGGCCGCTGCCGCGAAATATGTGGACGGGTTCGTGCGCGGCCGCGCGTTCGCCGAGATGGCACGGCTGGTGGCTGAGTTGCGCAAGACAGGCGTAGAACTCTGGGCAGTAAGCTCAACCAACAAGTGGGTCGTCGCTGAGGGCGTGCGCGACTTCGGCATCCCGGAAGAGCATATCCTGGCCGCCGAAGTGGCAGTCGCGGACGGCATCATCACCAGCGAACTTGTCGATGTGCCAACCGGAGAGGGCAAAGCTGCCGCCCTGGCCCGCGTTGGGCTCACCCGCCCCGATGCGGTCTTCGGCAACTCCATCCACGACCTCGCCATGTTGAAGATTGCCGCAAACGCATTTCCGGTCAACCCGTCCCCTGCCCTGCTTGAAGCGGCGGCAAAGAATGGATGGGGATACTTCCGCCCGGCCGCAGCCGAGGACACCGAGGCCGCAGTGGGCGGCGAATAGGTCCGCATTGCCGAGGTGCGGTTGAGAAAACGCAGTGGCCGGTTTTTCACCGCACCAAAGCAGGCAGGAGGCGGTTCGATTTGCACCCCTTTCAGGGCGATTACACTGGAGATGTGGAAGAAAGCCAATCCATGTCCAATCCTCGACCTGGCGGCCCCGCACTGCGCTTTGTGGCGGCTGCGCTGATCGTCCGCGGCGGCGAGATACTGATCTGCCAGCGCCGGCCTGACCAGCCGATGGCGCTGCAGTGGGAGTTCCCCGGCGGCAAGATTGAGCCCGGCGAGACCCCCGAGCAGGCCCTGGCCCGGGAGTTGGATGAGGAACTGGGCATTCACGCCGTTATCGGTCCACGCGTTATCCGCATCCGTCATAACTACCGCCACGGCGGCGCGGTGGATCTTCAGTTTTTTGCTGTGCCCGAGTTCACCGGCGAATTGCAGAACCGTATCTTCCATCAGTACCGCTGGGTCAAGCTGCGGGACCTGCCAAGTTATGATTTTCTGGCCGCAGACCGTGGACTGATTCGCGATCTTGCCGCCGGAAAATTGCTTTAGGCCGCGCATTCCGCGAAGCGTGTCTTGCGCCTTTCGGTCCTCAATGCCACGGCATCATTCCCCACAGCATCACCAGCGTCATGCCGATCACAATGATGCTGGTTCCCCACGCGATCACGTTCCAGAGGCGCGAGTTCTTATGCTCGCCCATCAGGTCGCGGCGATTGATGAGCAGCAGCATCAGAATGATGACCACGGGGAGCAGAACCCCGTTGAGCACCTGCGAGAGGATGGCGAAGTTGATCAGTTGCGCGTCGGGCAGCACCAGGACCGTGACAGCGACGCCGACAATCAGCAGCGTGTAGAGCCAGTAGAAGAACGGCGCTTCCTTGAAGTTCTTGTCCACGCCCGACTCAACGCCCAATCCTTCGCAGACGGTGTACGCCGTGGAGAGCGGCAGAATCGACGCTGCGAATAACGACGCATTGAAGAGACCGAAGGCGAACAGCAGGAAGGCGTAATCGCCGGCCAGCGGGCGCATGGCTTCAGCCGCGTCCGAGGCCACCTGAATCGATCCCATGCCATGCACATAGAGCGTGGCCGCGCACGCCACCACGATGAACCATGCCACCAGATCGGTAAAGAAACTGCCGACGATGACATCCAGTCGCGAGGCTCCGTAATCCTTGACCCGAATCCCCTTCTCGACAATCGACGACTGCAGGTAGAACTGCATCCATGGGGCAATGGTGGTGCCGACCACGCCGATGGCCATGTACATATACGCCTTGTCGCGCCAGACGGACTTCTGCGGCAGCTGAACAGTGGCCAGCAGCGCATCGTGCCAGCTGGGCTGCGACAGCACACCGGCAAAGATGTATGCGATATAGACAACCGAGGCGATAAGAAATATCTTCTCAGTGCTCTTGTAGTTGCCGCGCACCACCATGAACCACACAAGCGCGGCGCATAACGGTACCGAGATGAACTTGGTGAGATGGAACAGGCGCAGCGAGCCGGCGATGCCGATGAACTCCGTGACCACGTTGGTGTAGTTGACCACGACCAGCATCAACATCAACACGAAGGTGAGCCGCAACCCGAACTCCTCGCGGATCAGGTCGCTCAACCCCTTGCCGGTGACCACGCCCATGCGGGCGCACATCTCCTGCACCACGATCAGCGCAAGGGTGATGGGAATCATCATCCACAGCAGCGTGTAACCGTACTGCGCGCCTGCCTGGGAGTAGGTAAGGATGCCGCCGGAGTCGTTATCCACATTGGCTGTAATGAATCCGGGGCCGAGGACGGCCATAAACAGCAGTATCCGGATTCGCCAACGCTTCCACATGCACGAGGGTTCCTATGGGGGATTCATACAGACTTTCTTTTTGACCATAACAGGAGAGGCCGCAAGGCGTGAAACTTGCCCGTCATGACCCTCGATGCGCGGCGCTGTACGAAACTTGACAGGCCCCGGCGCGCGCGACTACAACACGCTTTGACCGTTGCCTGCCTGAAGGAGTTACTCATGCAATCCACTGGCTCTAATCAGACATCCCCTTCGCGGCGCAGGGTGCTGGGCGCCGTGGCTTCCGTCGCCGGGGTTTCCGCTTCGACCCTGCTGGGCCTCGGCGCTGCGCATGCCGCGGCCGGGCCGCCCGCCCCGCAGGAGCCCGCAGGGCCGGAGGAACTGTTCGCACTGGCCCGCCTGCGCGATTACAAAACGCGCCGCTCCTCAAGCTGGGACCGCACGGGCGGCAACAACGATGCTGTGCCCGTGGAGCCGGGCAAGGCGGCAACGCTGCTCGACATCACCGGCGCAGGCGTGGTGACGCATCTCTGGTTCACCATCAACTCGCCCGACCCCATGCACCTGAAGAACCTCGTGCTGCGCGCCTGGTGGGACGGCGAATCCGCACCCTCGGTCGAGGTTCCCATCGGCGACTTCTTCGGCCTTGGCCTGGGCGAGTATTTCGTCTACCAGTCGGCCCTGCTGGCCGTAGCGCCAATCAAGGCGCTCAATGCCTACTTTCAAATGCCGTTTGCCAACTCTGCGCGCGTCACGCTCACCAATGAGGGCACGGTCCGCACAGACAGCCTCTACTACGCCGTCGATTACGTCGCACTCCCCGGCCTGCCGGGCAATCTGGGCCGCTTTCATGCGCAATACCGCCAGGCCGCACCCTGCAAAGGCTGGACCAGTAACTGGACCAACGAGTACGTCCCTGCAATCAACGACAAGAAAAATCTGAGTGGCGAAGACAACTACGTCTTTCTTGAAGCCGAGGGCAGAGGACACTTTGTGGGCGTAACGCATGCCGTTCTTCAAAACCAGGACGGCTGGTTCGGCGAGGGCGACGACATGATCTTCATTGACGGCGACATGATGCCGACCATCAACGGAACCGGCACCGAGGACTACTACAACGGGGCGTGGGACTTTGGCGGCCAGCCCTTTGCCTACCCGCACAATGGCGCGCCTCACATTGTGAATCCGGAGCGGATCGGCGGCCGCTATTGCCTGTATCGCTGGCACACGGAGAGCCCCATCACCTTTGACAAGTCGATTCGCGTGACCATGGAGCACGGCCACGCTAACCACCGCTCCGACGATTTCTACTCGACGGCGTACTGGTACCAGAGCGAGCCTCACGCAGCCTTCCCTGCCCTGCCTGTACCGGCTGACCGCGTACCGCGCGTACACAGCTTCGCCAAAGACTAACTGAAACAAATTGGCGTGGAGCAACCGTAGCTGCTCCACGTCAACCGGCTCCCCCGCCTGAGCATGGGTTCACGGCGCGGCTGTTACTCGTCCTTCAGTCCCAGATCGTCGCCCATCTTACGGTATTCGTTCCGATACGCGTTCATATCGCGTTCAGTGGCGCGTGCCTGTTCGGATACGCGCTTGCCGTTGGGCTCGGTCTTCGACAATTCCTGATTCATTTCCTGCAGGCGGTTCTGGATGCGCTCATGCATCTGCTGCATTTTCTGATTGCGCTCCTGAATGGCGGCCTGCTGTTCCTGGTTCAGGCCCTGGTGCAGGCGCTCGCGATCCTGCTGCATGGTGCGAAGCTGCTCCTGGAGCTGCTGATGCTGGCGGCGCGCCTCGTCTGCGTTGAAGGTCTTGCCGCTGGCCGAGCGCGCCAGGTCGCGGGTCTGCGTCCGCGCCTGCTGCATCGACTGGTCGCAGGTGCGGTACTGGTCGCGCTGCTGGGTGGTGGCCTGGGTGTGCAGCCGCTGACGTTGCTGCTGGCGCGCCTGATCGCGCGTCTGGGTCATCGTGCCCCGGCCCGTTCTTTGACCGGCAGCGCCAGCCTGGCCCTGGCCCTGCTGCCGCTGGCCGCCTCCGCCGCCACCACCGCCACCCTGCTGCGCAAGCAGCATGATCGGGGTGACCGCGAGCATCATCGCCAAAGGTACCGAGAGATTCCATTTCATGGCAGTTCCCTCCCCGGGCAGACCGAAAGGACCGGTCAGTTCCCGTTTCTTCGGAAGGTTAGACTGCCCTGCGAGACGAAATGATCGTGACGGGCGTCACGGGCGTTGGGCCATTATGTGGCTGAAAGCGTTCTCCGGATCAGGCTGTTGCCGCCAGCACTGGCTCGGCGGTTAAGACCGGTTCCGCAGTCACCTTGCTCAGGAGCGATTCGACAACCTGCCCGGCGCTATAACTTTCGCGTCCAGGAGCGAGGAACTGCGCAATCGTGTTCAGGTCGTCACCCACCGTAACCAGCGGCGGCTCCACCTGGCCATCCTTGCGCGTCTGCGCATGGCCGATATTGGCTAACAGCGCGTTGCACAGGCACTTGCGCCCCACCGTGTCCTCGATTTTGCCGCCTTTGGCGACGTAGGTGGCCACCGGCTCGGCTGCACACCGGTAACCGATCTTGCCATCCGGCTGTGCGTACGGGTCCCGCAGGTAGCCGAGATCGCAAACGCGCTTCCGCTCCTGATAGATGTTCAGCGCAGACGAAGTTCCCTCCAACTGCGCGACTTTAAACGGGAAGCCGGTCGGCGAGGCCAGCGGATCGGTGTACACATCGCCCTTGCCTTCCAGCGCCTGCGCCAGCAGCCTCTTCTTCAGGTCGGGGCGCATGCCGGACTCCTCGCTGAATGCGAAGGCCGTGCCCACCTGCACACCCGCCGCGCCCAGTTCGAGCGCCTCGCGCAGCTTGTCCGCATTGCCGTAGCCGCCCGCCAGCCAGAAAGGCACGCCCAGCTCCCGCAGCGCCCGAATGTCCACCTTGTCCCGCTCGCCGTACACCGGTTCACCGTCGGCGTTGAGCTGCATTTTGCCGCGCGGCGGGGCATTATGCCCCCCTGCCGTCGGGCTTTCAATCACCAGTCCGTCCACACGCCCACTCGCCCGGCGCAGCATGGTCGTGGCCAGCGTGTTGGAGGAGACGATGGCCAGAAATCTGGGCCGGGAAAGCAGCGGCAACGGTCCCTCGATGTAGTCAGCCGGGTCAAAGTGCATGTAGGTATCCTGGTCCGGCGCTGCGCCCGTCACCGCCAGCTTGTACTCGGCTGGCCTTCCGGCGGCATACATATCCAGCACGCCGGGAATGTGCAGCGGAATGCCGGCTCCCATGAGCACATAGCCCACGCCCGCCAGCATTGCCCCGTAAATAGACGCCAGATGAGGCAGTTGCACCTTTTCGAGGAAGTTGACGCCCACCAGATTCCTGTGGCCTTCCCGCGCCAGGAACACCTCGACAAAATTGCTCACGATGCAGAGCTCAACCACCTTGCGCGGTTCCACCCGCTGGTGCATCGGCGTCGCAGGATAAGGCGTCTCGCTGCCTTTGCCGCCCGGCACAAAATATTCCTGCCAGATGCGGCGGGCCATCTCGGGAAACGGAAATGCATCGAGGCCCCTGCGCATGTGCCCGCCCAGGTCGCCGTCGGCAAGCCGGCGCACAAACAGCTGATCGAGTGCCGTGCCGGAAACCACCCCGAGCTGGCCAAGTCGTGAGACCGCCTGCGCCAGGCGCCAGTTGGAGACGCCCACACCCATGCCGCCCTGAATAATCTTTGGAAACGGGACCATCTTGTAATTGTTTCACAATTTCAGATATAAGCTGCTCTTTTTATTTAAGTATTGGTAACGAGAAATGGGCTCCGGCACGGAATTGCCCCATTTTGGGAGCCGCTGGACGGTGCTTATTACAGCTTTTCGCGCAGAAAGCTGATCACGTGGTCGGCCTGGACCACCCCTGCCATGCGGCCATGAGCATCCACCACGGGCAGAGCGTGCAGGTTGTACTTGTCAAAAAGCTCGGCCAGTTCGTTCTGGTGCAGATCTGCCGGGCAGGAGAGGAAACGCTGCTCGACCAGCACGGAAAGCCGTGTCTCCGGCTGCGCCATCACCAGGCGGGCCAGCGGAACAACCCCCCGCAGTACCCGCTTTTCGTCGAGCAGGTAAATTTCCATCACGCTCTCCGGGTCGCCGTCAAAGCTGCGCAGCGCCTGCACGGCATTGGCAACCGTGGCATTCATGCCGAGATAGACAAAATCGGTTGTCATGCAGCCGGCAGCCGATTTCTCGTCGAATTCGAGCAGCTCGGCAACCTCCTGCCGCTCCTCGGGCTCCATTTCCTCGAGAATGGCATCCGATTGCTCCTCGGGAAGTTCGGCCAGCAAGTCGGCAGCGGCCCCGGGGTCCATTTCCTCGACGATGTCGGCGATCTTTTCCTCGTCCAGCTTCTCCAGCAGGGCCTTCTGCAGCCTGGGTTCGACCTCCTCCAGAGCCTCGGCGGCCACTTCTTCATCCAGCGAGGTAAAGACAGCCTCGCGCTCGGCGGGCGCCAGGTCTTCCAGAATCTCGGCCAGGTCGGAGGGGTGCATCTCCGCCAGCCTCTCGTGCTCGATGCGCAGCTTGACCCGCCGCGCCGGGTCCACCTCAATCACATTCACAAACTGCCAGGGGATGCCGCGCGCCCCGAACTTGCGCGAGAGCAACTCCAGTGAAGCTCTGGGCAGCAATCCTTTGAATACCCGGCGAAAGGCTCCGCGCAGCCCTACTTCGACCTCGGCCACGCGCAGCAGGTGCGCCGCTCCGTGGCCCATCCATTCCAGGTCCACATCATTAACGCGGACCACCTTGCGGCCATGGACATCGATAATCTGCCGGTCCACCAGGTCCTGCTGCAGATAGAGGTAATTGCCCTGGTCCTCGAGCGGAACCAGGGCGCCCGCCGACCGCAACTCCAGCGTTCCGGCGGGAGTTTCCATGACCTCATGCGATGGCACAATCGACAGCCCCGCGCGGGTTTTCAGCACCAGTCCGGCAACTTTGCCCGCGTCGGGACCCGTGGCTACGGCAATGTCCTTGAGCCGGCCGCGCATGTGCCCCTGCGCATCGGTCACCGGAGTGCCGAGCAGTGCGGTCAGGCTCACGCGGGCTGTTGTGCGAGGCTGCATGAGGTGAGTGTATTCCCTCTGCGCCGGTTTGCGCCTCTACCCGCATCCGGCTGGATAACTCGTATCCGAATAGCGTACGAGGCGGGGACGGCGCAGTTCTGCTTGACACATTTCGCTGCAGCTATGAAACTTGCCAGCAAGGTACCTCGGGCGGTGCGGTGCGACGTTGCTGTTCCGGCAGAGGCGGAGGCAAAACCTTTTGAGCAAACCAGGAGCAGGGCGACTGGAGTTCTCACTGAATTCGACCATGGAGAGCGTTGGCGAGGTGGAAGCCACCGCGGACAAGCTCGCAGCCGAAGCCGGCCTCGATGAGGACGAACGCTTCCGGCTTACCATGGCCGTGCGCGAAGCCGCCGTCAACGCGGTGCTGCACGGAAACGACTACGACCCCAAAAAGCTGGTCAAGGCCAGCTTTGAAAACACCGGAAAATCACTGGTCATCACCATCGCCGATGAGGGAGAAGGGCTGGATCCGGAAAGGATCCCCGACCCGCTCGCCCCCGAAAACCTGATGCGGGGCACCGGCCGGGGCATCTTTCTTATCCGCTCTTTCATGGATGAGGTACACTTTCGTCAACTGCATCCCGGCACCGAGCTGACGCTGGTGAAGCATCTGGCTCCACCGGAAGGAAAGACTTAGCGTGCAGGAGCAGGAACCGTTCGGGGGGACGGAGGTCGGGGGATCATCTGCGACCCGCAGTGATTGCGGGTAGGACTTCCACATCTCTACCACCGCCAACAGTGCTATAAACGTACTACACCAAAAGGAGGAATTCCCGTGGCTCTTACTATTGCTTCCCGCGAAGTAGACGGCATCACCGTTCTCGATCTCAGCGGGCGGATTACTCTGGGCGAGGGCAGTGTGCAGTTGCGCGAGGCCATTCGCGACCTGATCAGCAAAGGGCAGAAGATGATCCTGCTGAATCTGGGCGACGTGAGCTATATCGACAGCTCGGGTCTGGGCGAACTGGTCAGCGCCTTCACCACATCCAAGAATCAGGGTGCCGCCCTGAAGCTGTTGAACCTTACCAAGAAGGTTAAGGACGTGTTGCAGCTGACCAAGCTCTACACCGTCTTTGACATTTACGACGACGAAGCTACCGCGATCGCTTCCTACAAGTAGCCTCCGTACGGGCTGCCTCCTTCAATCAACGCAGAAAAAGGCCATCCCGGCGCATGGGATGGCCTTTTTTGGCGCCTGCCGCCCGGCTCGCTAGAACTTCACGTTGGGCACCGTCTGCGCGGCGGGACTGGCCGTGAAGAAGGCGTTGTTCACCTTGTAACCGGCAATGCCCGCCCAGATGTTGTTGGGAAACTGGAGCACGAAGGTGTTGTAGTTCTGCAGCGCATCGTTGTAGCGCTTGCGAGCCACGCCGATGCGGTTTTCCGTACCGGCCAGCTCGTCCTGAAGGCGCATGAACTGGTCGCTCGATCGCAGCTGCGGATAGTTCTCCGTCAGCAGCAGCAGCCGTCCCAGCGCTGAATCCAGCCGCCCGTTGGCCTCGATCTTTGCCTGGGGGCCCTGGGCATTCAGCATGCCGGCGCGCGCATTGGCAATGTCGCCAAACACGGTGCTCTCTTCCTTCGTGAATCCCTTGACCGTCTCCACCAGGTTGGGAATCAGATCGGCACGACGCTGCAGTTGAACATCCACCTCAGACCACGCGGCCTTGACACCCTGATCATTGGCCACCATCTGGTTTCTTGCGCTCACATAGCTGGCAAAGACCATGAGAATGGCCAAGACCAGCACGCCTACGATTCCAAGGGCAATCCAAAGTCCTCGACGCATACGGTACCTTTCTCCTCCGGCTCCCAATCAGGGAAGCCCGTTCGAAAAAGCCACGCAAAGCCTACCAGTCGCCCCCGGCTCCGCCACCGCCGAAGCCCCCGCCGCCAAACCCGCCGAAGCCTCCGCCGCCACCGCCGTCACCGCCGCCAAAGCCTCCGCCACCTCCGCCGAAAAACGGGCCTCCGCCAATCCAGGGCCCGCCGCCACCCAAAAACAGGCCCAGGCCGAGCAGGATGCGCAGCAGCATGAAGCCGCCAAAGAAAATCAACAGCACGATCAGCAGAACTAACTTGCCCGGCATCGGGCCGCGTTCCACAGGCTGCTGCGCCAGCGCCGGCTCGTCGCTCAGCGTGATTTTGGCGTCGGTGGCAATGACGTGCGCAAGCTGGCCCACGGCCAGAGTCACGGCGCTGTCATAATCCCGGGCACGCAGGTAAGGAACCATCGCCCTGCCGATGTCGCCCACCTTGCCGTCGGGAAGGATTCCTTCCAGGCCGTAGCCGACCTCGATCCGGTACTTGTGGTCGTCCACGGCCAGCAGCACCAGGGCGCCGCGGTCCGAGCCCTTGCGGCCCATCTTCCACCTGGTTTCAAGATCGTCTGCAAAATTGGCGGCATCGTCCCCGCCAAGGTTATGCACGGTAACGATGGCAATCTGCGCGTTGGCCTGGGTGTGGTCGAGCTGGCTGCAGATGTTATCCAGCACCGCCACCGTCTGCGGCGACAGCACATGGGCAAAGTCGCTTACGTAGTCGGTGGGTTTGGGCAGGTCCTGCACCCGCTCGGCCAGTGCGACCGTCGCGGAGTATCCAAACAGCCCGGCCAGCACCAGAACAACAAACGAGAATCTGCGGCGAAAAGCGATCATCGCTACTCATTGTACGTGGACGCGCCGCCCGGAGTTCCAGCGCCCGGGTGCGGGCCGCTCACGCCCGATTGACCCGGCCGGGGCGCTCAAAGCACTACACTGGGAAGGAAATGACCCGGAATCTGCCCCCCGTTGCCCGCAAGCAGCACACCGAGACCACGCTCCATGGCGTGGTGCTCACCGATGACTACGCCTGGCTTCGCGACAAGGAAAATCCCGACGTGACGGCCTACCTTGAGGCCGAGAACGCCTACGCCGAGGCCGTGATGGCCCCCCTGGCCGGCCTGCGCGAGGACCTCTACCGCGATATGCTCAGCCACATCAAGCAGACAGATGTCACGGTTCCCTACCGCGACGGCAGCTGGTGGTACTACACCCGCACCGAGGAGGGCCTGCAATACGCCATCCATTGCCGCAAGTCGGGCGATGCCGCCGCGCCGGACAGCAGCGCGCCGGAGCAGGTCATCCTCGACGGAAACAAGCTGGCCGAGGGGCATTCGTTTTTCGCCGTTGGCGATACGTCCATCACCGACGACGGCCGCTGGCTGGCCTACACCACCGACACCACGGGCTTCCGCCAGTACACGCTGCACATCAAGGACCTGGAAACGGGCGAAATCCTTCCCGGCGAAGTGGATCGCGTCGGCTCCGTGGAATGGGCCGCGGACAATCTGACGCTGTTCTACACCGTCGAGGACGAGGAGCAGAAGCGCCAATACCAGTTCTGGCGGCACATGCGCGGCACCCCCTACGCCGCCGACGTGCTCGTCTACCAGGACGACGACGAGCGCTTCAACCTGGGCGCGGGACGCACCCGCGACGGCAAGTACATCCTGATGGAATCATCCAGCCATACCACCACCGAGGAGTGGTACCTGGCGGCGGATGAGCCCGAAGGCGAGTTCAAGGTGATCGTCCCGCGCGAGGACGAGCACGAGTATTCGGTGGATCACCGCGAAGGGCTTTGGTATATCCGCACCAATGACAAGGGCCGCAACTTCCGGCTTGTCACCGCGCCCGTCGAAGCCCCCCAGCGCGAGAACTGGACGGAGCGAATTCCCCACCGCACTGACGTCATGTTGGAAGACGTCGACCTGTTTCGCGACTTCTACGTCGCCAGCGATCGCGAGGGTGGATTGCCGCGGCTGCGGGTGTTCCGGTTCATGG
>JAGWRX010000184.1 GCA_028876395.1 Acidobacteriota bacterium | reverse complement strand
TCAATTGAAGCACCCGCCGTGCCGAAAGGCAAATCGACTTGCCGCATTGCAGGACAAACGAATGCCCCATCCGAACCGTTTTCAGAGCGGTAAAGATGGGGCTTGGCATTCAACTAGCGCATGCGAATCCAGGGTTTTGCCGGCTGATGGAGCTTTACTTTCCGGCGCCTTCTTTAAGCGTCACAATCCGGTCGATGCCGGGCACGGTGAAGTGCTCCACCTTGCCGCTGGGCCAGTGCACCTCAATGTCATCCACCTTGGTTGCCTGCCCCAGGCCGAAGTGTGGCCGCGGATCGTTGCTGGAGAGATAGCTGCCTCCGCTCAGCACGTCTTCGCGCTGCTTCATTGCGTTGGCGGTCACATACACGGTGGAGCCGACGGCGTCGCGGGGGCTTTTCGGGCCGCCAACGAGCTTCAGCTCAAGCCAGTGGTTCGTGTCATTGCTCACGTCTTTGAGCAGCACCGGATGGCCATCCATCACGTTGATTACGGCGTCGAGCTTGCCATTGTTGAACAGGTCGCCCGTGGCCATGCCGCGGCCGGCTATCACCAACCCCAGCCCCGTGCCCTCAACCGCCGGAACCGGATCAAACATTTTGCCGCCCATGTTGCGGAAGAGCAGCGGCCGCTGCTTCCAACTGGTGCCCCAGTTGTATTTGTCCGCTTCCGGATAGACGTGCCCGTTGGCCATCAGCAGATCCTTCCATCCGTCGTTGTCATAGTCGATGAAGGCGTCTCCGAAGCCGAGAAAAGGCACCGTAATCTCGCCCAGGCCCATGTGATAGCTGACGTCCGTCATGTTGGCGTCGCCCTCGTTGTGATAGAGCGGCTTGTAGCTGTCAGAGAAGGCCGTGTCAAACACATCCACCATGCCGTTGTTCTCGTAGTCGCCCACGGCAATGCCCATGGAGGCCGTCTCCTGCCCTGCCTCGTTGACGGCAAAGCCGGAGGCGTAGCTCACATCGTCAAAGGTTCCGTCGCCCTTGTTCAGATACAGATAGTTGGGCGTGGAGTCGTTGCCCACCAGCAGGTCCGGCTTGCCATCGTTGTTCACATCGGCAAACACGGCGCCCAGCCCGTAGTAGCCCGCCTTGTCGGCCACGCCCGCCTTCTCGCTCACGTCGGTAAAGGTGCCGTCGCCATTGTTATGGAACAGGTGGTCGGGCTCGCCCTGCAGACCGCGCGGCCCGCAGGCCACGGGTTCGCCGCGGAAGGTGCAGAATGCGTTCACGGCGCCGTTTTCATCGCTTCTGGGCAGGTTGTTGCGGTCGTAGTGCAGATAGCCGGCAACGAACAGGTCCAGCTTGCCGTCGCCGTCGTAGTCGCCCCAGGTCACGCCGGTGGACCAGTTGCCCAGCGTAACGCCGGCCTTTTCAGCCACGTCAGTAAACGTGCCGTCGTGGTTGTTGTGGTAGAGGCGGTTCTTTCCCCAGTTTGACACGTAGATGTCCGGCCAGCCGTCGTTGTCATAGTCGCCGATGGCCACGCCGAAGCCCCAGCGGTCGTTGGTCACGCCCGCTTTCGCGGCCACATCGGTAAACGTGCCGTCGTGGTTGTTGTGGAACAGCGCGGCATGCGGCGGCGTTTCCTTGCCGTCAAGGGCGTTGAAGGTGGAACCGTTGACCACGTAGATGTCGAGCCAGCCGTCGTTGTCATAGTCGATGAGGCCCACGCCGGAGCCCTTGGTCTCGACGATATATTCCTTGGCCGGGCCGCCCATTTTGTGGGTCCAGCGGGTCAGGCCAGCCTTCTCCGAGTCGTCCTGAAAGACGATGGGCCCGGTCTTTACAAAGCCGCCCGCGGTGATGGGCCGGTGCTGCGCGTCGAGTTGCAAAGGATGGGGAGAGTTGGTTGTCTGGCCGCCGGCGGCCGCGGGCTGGGCGCTTTCAGCAGGTTTTTCGGTTTGCTGCCCTGAGGGAGGAGTACCGGGAGCTGCGACTTGCGCAGAGAGAAATGCAGGGACTCCCGCCGCCATCAGCCCCCAGATAGTGGTCGTACGCAATGCCTCAAACATGGCTGTCAGTATACGAGGTGAGACAGGGCCCGGTATCGCCCGAAAGGTCGATTGCACCGGGAGTCCGAGCCTTCGGCGAAAGCGAGTGGTCCGGGTCGTTTCATCGCATGAGCGCCCTGAACTTGTGCCCGCGATGGGAGATTTTCCGGGCACCGCTTTCCTCCTTTGCGAGTGAGGCCGTCAGGCGATATAACCTAGGCAGTACATGGATTCCCCTTCCCCAACGCCGTCACGGCGCGGCATGGAGGCTTTTGCCTCACGCGACTTCAGGCGATATCAACTGGCGCGCAGCGCGGTCATCCTGGGCGCTGAGGCGCAGGCGGTTGCGGTTGCGTGGCAGGTCTACTCCATCACCCACCGCGCACTGGACCTGGGCTATACAGGATTGGCGCTGTTTCTGCCGGGGCTTCTGTTCCTGCTGCCTGCGGGGCACGTAGCCGACCGCTTCGACCGGCGGCACGTGATACTGCTGTGCTACGGGTTGCAGGTGTTCTGCACGCTGGCCCTGGTTGAGTTTGCGCGCGCCGGCGTGCATCGCGTATTTCCCATTTACGCGGTGCTGTTCCTGGTGGGCACGGGGCGCGCCTTCTCCGGGCCGGCCAGCTCGGCGCTCATTCCGCATCTTGTCCCCGAGCAGCATTTTGTGAACGCGGTGACGTGGGGCGGGGCGATTTTCCAGTTCGCCAACATGACCGGACCGGCGCTGGGCGGGCTGCTGTTCACCTTTCCGCTGGCGAGCCTGCTGCCGGGCACAGAGC
This sequence comes from Acidobacteriota bacterium, assembly GCA_028876395.1. GTDB lineage: Bacteria > Acidobacteriota > Terriglobia > Terriglobales > Acidobacteriaceae > Telmatobacter. Next base: position 27,565 of record JAGWRX010000184.1, on the reverse strand, counting down.
TTGCCGGGCCGGGCATCGTCTACGTCTTTACCCTGATTACGCTGGTGTGGTTTCTGGTGCTGGTAAGCAGCCTGCACGCGCGGCCGGGGCGCATGGAGCACCAGGCGGCCTCGTTGCAGGTGCTTCTGGCCGGCTTCCAGTATGTCCGCCGCTCGTCTCTGCTGCTGGGCTCGTTTTCACTGGACCTGTTTGTGGTGCTGCTGGGTGGGTCAGTGGCGCTGATGCCCATCTTTGCGAATGAAATTCTCCATACCGGTCCGCGCGGGCTGGGCATGCTGCGCGCTGCTCCGGCGGTGGGCGCGCTTGCGATGTCGCTGACGATGGCGCGGTTTCCCATCAGCCGCAAGGCCGGCAAGCGCCTGTTTATCTGCGTGGGAATTTACGGCGCGGCCATTGTGATTTTTGGCCTGTCGCGCAATTTGTGGCTCTCGCTGGCAGCGCTGGCCGCGAGCGGCGCGGCCGACATGATCAGCGTGATCATCCGCGGCTCGCTGCTGCAATTGGCCACTCCGCCCCAGATGCGCGGGCGTGTGAGCGCGGTCAATTCGCTGTTTATTGGCGCATCGAATGAACTGGGCGAGTTTGAGAGCGGGCTTACCGCGCAGTGGTGGGGCGCTGTGCGCGCCACGCTGGTGGGCGGGCTGGGCGCGCTGGCCGTGGCCGGAACCTGGGCCACGCTGTTCCCGGGGTTGCGCCATGCCGACGAGCTGACCGCCGAAGCGCTGAGGTCGCGCACGGCCGAGCCGCAGGAAGCTTCAGCGGGATTCTGAATCAAAACTCGGCATCCGCCTTTTGCGGTTGCTTTTGCGTCTACCGTTGCAGCAGGTCGATGGGCTGGGTGAAGTCCGTCACGCGGATGTGTTTGGCCAGCGCGGGGTGCTGACGCTGGAGGGCCAGATACATTTCCCACGCCACGCGACGGTAGCTGAAGTGCCCGGCGGGGCCGGAGCGCAGCTCGCTGATGTACTGGGCTTCGGCGAAGTCCATCTTGAACAGGCAGCGAATGCGGGTGGCGAGCGGCAGCAGGTAGAGCGCCGACTGCGCCGCCTCAGGCGCGGAACTCGCCGCGATGCGCGCGCTGGCCGCGTGGGCGGCAGCGACGGCGGCCTGATAGTCGGCCACGATCCCAGCTTCAGCCAGACCGGCAACGTCACCGGATTCAGGCGTCTCATACCCGTGCAGCGCGGTGAAACCCTGGAGTATCTGGGTGGAGCGGCGGTGGCGATGCATGTCGCGGAAGCCGCCGACGTCCATGAGAATGTCAAAGCGGAGAGCGGCTCCGGCATGGAAGGCGCGGAGGGCTTCATCGTGCTTGCCGCGGTGGCGCAGACCCAGCTCGATGATCTCGGCGACGCGAGCGGCGGGCAGCCCGGCCACCAGGTCACGAATCTGGCGGTAAGGATGGTGGCTGGCAGAGTAGAGCAGCGTGGCGGCCAGTTCGACTTCCAGGGATTCAGTGCGCTCGACGAGATCGACAAGCGGGGCCCCTGCGGGGGGCAGTCCCCTGAACAATTCACCGGCTGCCTGTGCGAGTTCGGCCTGGGTCTGGATAAGGTACTGATTGGGCTCGGCGTATTTGACCAGCGTGGGCGCGGTGCGGACCTCGCGGGTGAGCAGGTTGGCGGCTTCGGCGGCAAGTTCGGGATCGGCTGCGAGTTTGGCTACGAAGGCGGCGCCAGCCTGGGCGTTGACGTTCCAGGCGGGCCCGGTGGCGGCCTCGCGCAGCTTCTGGCCCAGATCGCGCACTTCGGCTGCGGGGTGCGAGAGCAGGCGTGAGACCTGCGTTTCAAGAGTGCGGGCGTTCACGATCTGGCCGAGGGAGGTGTTGGTGGCCAGCGGCAGCAGGTAGCGGGCCACGTCAAAGGCGCGGGCCTTGAGGGTGCGTTCGTAGGCCTCGGGCTTCATGGTCTCGGGGCGGGCAACGCGCTGGCGCAGAGTGTCGAGGACCGCCGCAGTGGTGCGCTCGTAGGCGGCAAAGAGGCCTTTGACGGTGTCGGCGTAAAGCTGCGCCGAGGCCGTATCTTCTCCAAAATCAGGGAGAAACCAGCCGGACTTGAGGAAGTTCTGGTAGCGGGTGGAGCGCTCCTGGCCGTCCCAGCGCTGCTCGTCGACGAGGACGATGGCGGCCATCAGGCTCAGGCGCTCGACGGCAAAGGCGATGTGGGCCAGATCGGCAATGGAGCGGTGGCCGTACTGGAAATAGAAGGTGTTGAGGAACTGCTCGGCGCGCTGGGCGCTGATTTCAGCGAGCGACTCGCGCATGGAAAGCGCGGAGCGGGAGTACTTGGCCATGGCGTAGGCCAGCACCTCGGGGTCGGCGCCGTGGACGGCGAAGACTTCAGTCTGGTTACGGGCGCCTGCGGAAACAAAAGATTCACTGGACATGGGCGTGGGCTCGCGAACAGAATACGTCATTGGGGCGCGAACGCGGCAAAGAGTCTCCTGCCCTGGTACGCGCGTCTCAAGGGCAGGCAGGAGAGAATGCTTCATGAGGGAGATCAAGGTGCGCACGTCGCAGTGGCCCCGGCCCTTACCCTCAGGCCGCTGGGCAATGACCCAGCGCTGGAACGATCTCCTCTTTGCGCATTGGCGGGTACCGGCGTCGCAGGTGACTCCGCTGCTTCCCGAAGGCCTGCAGGTGGATACATTCATGGGTTCGGCCTGGCTGGGCGTGGTGCCGTTCTGGATGGACCGCATCAAGATCCGCGGCCTGCCGCCCGTTCCCGGAGCGCACAGCTTCCCGGAGCTGAACCTTCGCACCTACGTCCGCGACCCGCGCACGGGAGCGCAGGGCGTGTATTTCTTCTCACTGGACGCGGGGAACCTGATGGCGGTGGCGGCGGCGCGCACGTTCTATCATCTGCCCTACTACTGGGCGGAGATGCGGCTGGAGCAGCGTTCAGAGCGCGATTTTTCGTTTTACAGCCGCAGGCGGTTTACCCGCCAGCAGGTCATCTTCAGCGCGCGCTACCGCGGACTGGGCCCGACGCGCAAGCTGGCCGAGAGCCGCAGCGGCTCGCTGGAATTCTTCCTCACCGAGCGCTACTGCCTGTTCAGCCGCAACCGCGCCGGAAAACTGGTCCGCGCCAATATTCACCACGTTCCCTGGCCGCTGGAGGATGCACGGGCTGAGATCGAGCGCAACGATCTGGCGGCGGCCATCGGCATTCAATTGCCCAATGAGGAGCCGGTGCTGCACTACTCGCGGCGGCTGGCGGTGTATGTGTGGCCCGCCGAGGTGGTGAGGAGCATCCGGGCAACCGGGAGAGCGCCCATCGCCGTGGCACCCACGGGCTGAGGGGTTGCTGGAAGACTTCAACATTCTCAAGCATCCGGAAGCGTGAGCCTCGCCCTCATATAATGAGGGACGGAAAGGCGCGGCGTTGTCTGCGCATGAGGTTCAGGAAGACGATATGGCGGGATTGCAGGGACGGATTGCGCTGGTGACCGGCGCTTCACAGGGAATTGGCCGGGCATGCGCGCTGGAGCTGGCGCGGGCCGGGGCCACGGTGGCGCTGGCGGCGCGCAATGAGTCCAGGCTGGCGGATGTGGCGGCGGAGATTATCGCGGCCGGCGGGCAGGCGGCGGCGTTTGCTCTGGACGTGGCCAGCGAGGAGTCGATCAAGACCGGGGCCAAGGCGGTCCTCGAGCGCTTCGGCAAGGTGGAGATCCTGGTGAACAACGCGGGCATCACCCGTGACGGGCTGATGATGCGCATGAAGCGCGCTGACTGGGACGACGTGCTGGGCACGAATCTGACGGGCGCGTTCCTGCTGACGCAGGCGCTGCTGCCGCCGATGCTGAAGAATCGCTGGGGACGCATCATCAATATCACCAGCGTTGTGGGGCGCACGGGGCAGGCCGGCCAGGTGAATTATGCATCCTCGAAGGCCGGGCTGATCGGGCTCACGCGGTCGCTGGCGCGCGAGGTGGCTTCGCGCAGCATCACGGTGAACGCCGTGGCGCCGGGTTACATTGAGACGCCGATGACGGCGGTGCTCGATGAGAAGCAGCGCGAGGCGATGATGGCGCAGATTCCGCTGGGGCGGCCGGGCACGGACACGGAGATTGCGCAGTCGGTGGCGTTTCTGGCCTCGGATGGGGCGGCGTACATCACCGGGCATGTGCTGGACGTAAACGGCGGCATGTTCATGGGCGCATAGGCACGCAAGCGCCAGCCCTAGTGCTCTTTCTGCCCGGCGAGGAGCTCGTCAAAGGCAGGTATGCCGCGGAGGACGGCGAACTCGCTGTCGGTGGCGATCTTCTGGGGGCTTGTAAAGCCTTCATTGAGAGCCATGCGCAGATACTCGATGGCGCGGTCGGTCATGCCGGCACGCACGCAGCCCCTGGCCATGAAATAGTTCATGGCGCCGCGCTGCTCGAGCGATGTCGGGTTTTCCACCCTGGGCCCGGAATTCTGGTCGAAGATGTGCGGATCGATGGCGAGCGCTGCCTGGTACATCTCCCAACCCTTCTTGTACTTGTGCTGCGCCATCAGCGCGGTGCCCAGATTCTTGTGAATGAGCGCTGACCCGGGTTCGATCTTCAGTGCCTTGCGGTACATCTTCTGGGCATCGCCATACTGCTTTTGCGAGTCGTATACGGTTCCGAGGTTGTTGAGGACTCTTGAGTCGCGCGGTTCCAGCCTCAAGGCGGCCCGGTAGCAGCGGACTGCTTCCTGCCAATTCAGCATGAGCTGGTTGGCGATGCCCAGCTTGTTCCACACATCGGCGGACTTGCCTGGACCCTGCTTGTACGCCTGGATGGCTGCCTGATAGCGGTGACGGGCCATGAGCGCGTCGCCTACTTCTTCAGGAGTCGCCTGAGGCTGTGGAGCGGTTGTGGTTTGCGCGGGCGGAGAGTTGGGGACAGCAGCGGCCTGAGGAGCCTGCGCGCGAACCGCAAGGGGAGCGGCCGCAAGAGCGGCGAGGCCTGCAACCAGAGAGAGGAGGCGGTGTTTATCGAGCCTGGACATCATTCCCTCCGACCGAAGGAATCAGGGCGACAAACCTGTTACATCGTCCAATTAAATTAGACCACCGTTTGAGGGTGAATCGTCAAGGGAAGTCTTGGCTTTCGGAAATATCCTTCTGTTTTCAACGCCTCAGAAAATCGGTGTGGAATCGGGTAGACTCATCAGACGGGACGGTGCACGATGAGCGTGGCCACATCCTTGACGGCGCAGATGCAGCTTGGGGCCCGTTTTCGCGCGGTGCGCCGCCGGACGCTGGAGCTGTGCAAGCCGCTGACGCCGGAAGACATGATGGTGCAGTCGTCGCCGGAGGCCTCGCCGGCGAAGTGGCACCTGGCGCATACGGCGTGGTTCTTTGAGTCGTTCATTCTGCGTGCGTTCGCGCCGGGTTACCGGATCTTCAATGCAGACTTTCCCTGGCTCTTCAACAGCTATTACCGGAGCTTTGCGGCCTTTCCGCAGAAGCATCTGCGCGCCTCGTTTTCGCGTCCGGGGCTGGATGAGATTCTGTGCTACCGGGCTCATGTGGACGAGGGCATCGAGCGGCTGCTCGAGGGCAGCCCGGAGCCGGAGGCGCTGGAGCGAATCGAGCTGGGCTTGAACCACGAAGAGCAGCACCAGGAGCTGCTGCTGACGGACATCCTGCACGCATTTTTTACAAATCCTCTGCGGCCTGCTTACCTGCCGGAGATTGCGACAACAGGCGCGGCGGGAAGAGAAGAGGCTGATCCGCTGCGCTTTGTGGAGGTTGCGGGCGGGCTGCGCGAGATCGGTCATCACGGCGAGGGCTTCTGTTATGACAATGAACGACCGCGACACCGCGTGTGGCTGGAGCCGTATGCGCTGGCGTATCGGCTGGTGACGAATGGCGAATTCGCCGAGTTCATCGCGGACGGCGGCTACCGCCGGCCCGAGCTGTGGCTCTCTGCCGGATGGGACGCGGTGGAAGAGAACGGCTGGAGCGCGCCACTCTACTGGACTGGCGAAGGCGGCGACTGCAGTCTGTTCACTCTGCGCGGCGCGCAGCCGCTGGCACGGATGGCCGCGGCGTCGGTGAGCCACGTGAGCTACTTTGAGGCCGATGCCTACGCCCGCTGGGCAGACAAGCGGCTGGCCACCGAGTTTGAGTGGGAGGCCTCGGCAGCGGGCACGGCGGTGGAAGGCAATCTGCTGGATTCCGGAAGGCTGGTGGCCTGCCCCGCCACGAAGGTGGTCCAAGGCGAGAGCCCTGCGCAGCAGTTTGGGGATTGCTGGGAGTGGACGGCGAGCGCCTATCTGGGCTATCCCGGCTTCAGACCGCTGGCTGGCGCGCTGGGTGAGTACAATGGCAAGTTCATGAGCGGGCAGATGGTGCTGCGCGGCGGCTCCTGCGTTACGCCCGCGGCGCACATCCGTGGCAGCTATCGCAACTTTTTCGTGCCGGAGACACGCTGGCAGTTTTCCGGGATTCGGCTCGCGGAGTAACAGGCGCGGCCGCGATCAGCCAGACGGAGCTTATGACAGACACACTTCCCCGGGCAGCCGAAGAAGAAATCTTGCAACAGATCGCCTCAGCGGTTCATCGCGGGCTCACGTCGTATCCCAAATGGCTGCCGCCGTGGCTCTTCTATGACGCGGAAGGCTCACGTCTTTTTGAGCGGATTACCGAGCTGCCGGAGTACTACCTGACACGCACGGAGCGGGGAATTCTGACCCAACATGCGCGGGAGATGATTCTGCGGGCGACGGGCCGTTCTCAATTGCGGATAGCAGAGCTGGGTGCGGGGTCGGCGGACAAGACGCGCCTGCTGCTGGCGGCGGCGGTGGAGAACCAGGGCGCGGTGATGTACGAGCCGCTGGACGTCTCAGACAGCGCGCTGGCCGCGGCGCGGAAGCGGATTGAAGAGGAGATTCCCGGCGTGACGGTGGCGCCGAGGCATGGGAACTACACGATGGGCCTGGATCTGGCGCCGATCAGGAACGGGGAACGGCGGCTCGTGCTGCATATTGGGTCCAGCATTGGGAACTTCGACACAGAGGATGCGACGCAACTGCTGCTGCTGGTGCGCGCGGGACTTGACCCGGGCGACAGCCTGCTGCTGGGCGTGGACCTGGTGAAGGATGAGGCGACGCTGGTGGCCGCCTACGACGATGCGGCCGGCGTGACCGCGGCCTTCAACCGCAACGTGCTGGTGCGACTGAACAGGGAACAGGCGGCGGACTTCAACCCTGAGAGTTTTGCGCACCGCGCGGTGTGGAACCCCGCCGAGTCGCGCATGGAGATGCATCTTGAAAGCCTGGTGCAGCAATCGGTTCGGGTGGGCGCTCTGGATTTGAATGTGGAATTCGCAGAGGGCGAGCGCATCCACACGGAGAACAGCTACAAATACCGGCCCGGGCAGGCGGAGGCGATGCTGCATGCGACCGGGTTTGAGCCCCGCGCGACGTGGACGGACGAGCAGGGATGGTTTGCGGTGTGCCTCGGCGAGGCGCTTTAGGCGGGTCGTGTGCGCCCGGACCTTGCGGCGTCCCGCGCTGGAGTCACGGGACGCCGTAAGGCCAGACCTGTTACGGATGCAGGACGAGCGTCTGCACCAGCTGGAAATTCAGGATCGTTTCGGCGGGAACCTTGACCTGCTTGCCGTGGGTGAGCAGCTGGGTGAGCGCGCCGCCGCCCACGCCAGCCAATGCGCCAATGCCCGCGCCCCTGCCGCCGCCGAAGGCCGCGCCAAGGAGCGCGCCCAGCGCCGCGCCGCCGCCGGCATACTCCGCGGTTTTGCGATTCATACCAATGCCGGAGCCGGACTTGCCTTCAGAGACCGACGAGGTGTCTACGCGATACTGCTTGCCGTTGAGGTCAACGGAGTACAGGTCAAGGACGAGTTCATTGCTCTTGGTGGAGCCGTTCTGGCTGGTGTTGACGAGTTGCAGCTTGGCGGCAGTGCCGGCGGGAATGGCGACCGCGCCGGTGCCGTCGACGACATCCTGCTGGATGCGGCCGGAATAAAGCTTGCCGGAAGCGTCCTAGGTGCTGTCGATGGCTTCATCCGTGCGCACGCTGATCTGCGCGCCGATGGGAATGACGACGGAGGAAGCAGAGCCGGCTGCTGAGTCGGCGCGCGTGAAGGAGTTGCCGGACTGCATTGCCGGAGCCGGAGGAACCATTGCGGGGCCCTGCTGCATGGATCCGCTGCCCTGCATCTGGCCCGCGGCCTGCATGTGGGAACTGCTTGTGATGACCAGCGACGAGACGTCGGAGAGCGGAAACAGGTAGGAGATTCCGTTGGCTCCCTGAAAGGCGATGGTCCTTACGCCGATGAGCTGGCCCGCGTAGGACTGGCCGTTGCGCAGGGCGATGTGGTCGGCAGTGTTGGAAAAGACGAGCGACTGGATCTGGCTGACAGGGAATGTGTACTGAATGCCTTCGCTGTCTTTGAAGGCAAGCTTGCCGCTGGTCGCGCCGGTGAACGCACCGGAGTAACTTTTGCCGTCGCGCAGGATGACGACGTCAGCGTGGGCGATGGCGGCGGAGAAGACAAGAGTCAACAGGGAGAGAATGGCTGTCTTTTTCATTTTGGTCACCTAGTTCCCGGTGGGCAGGTTGCGCGCAGCAAGAGCGTGCATGGATTTTCACTAAGTCAAGTTGGATTCCTGCCGGGGCGAGCGGGTTGCCCATGCTCCGGCTGAGGGAACATGCCTCGGCGCTGGCGGCGCAAGGCGAAGGCTCGTCGAAGCGCGCGGCGAAATGATGTGCAAGGCTTCTGTGGAAAACCGCAAATAAAAAAGGGGGGGTAGGGGGTCACTTCAGCCGCTAGCGTCTAGCTCCCAGCTCCCAGCTGGGGTCGTGACTCGACGGAATCCGGTGCGGAGCGATCCGATGCCTGACGAATTTCTACTGCTGCAATTCCATTGTGGACGAAGGAGGGGAAATGATGTGCAAACTGGGCTGAGGAAATTTTGGGGGGCTGGGAGTGTTGCGGCTTCCCACCCGCCGATCCCGGGTGCCCAAATGCGAGGCACCCGGGGCAACCCTCCTTTGTGGGAGAACTCGCCTTACTTCCTCCGCACCCGGGCCACCCGCCTGTGCGCGGACGGGCGGAAGCCCGTCCCCTTCCATGGTCTGGTTGCGGGACGGGCTTCAGGCGAGAGGCATTTTATTTTGGTGCTGCGATGCGGACGAGGAGGATGTCGTGGCTGGGGAGCTCGATGGGCATGTTCTGGGTGAGCTCGACGGGCTTGCCGGTCCAGAGGTCCTTGGCCTGCTGCGGGCCGTGCAAGCCGAGGGCGGCCAGGTTGAGGTGGAAGGGATGGGTGGAGACGCGGTCGCTGCCTGCGTTGAGGATGGCGACGGCCATGGCTCCGCCGGAGAGCGGGCGGGTCCAGACTTCGACTTCACCGTCAGCGTAGACGCGGCTGGCCTGATGGCCTAGGCGGTCCTGATCAATGGCGATCACGTCGCGGTTGGTGAGGATGGCCTTGATTTCGGGCTTCATGTTGGGCAGGTCGTTGCCGGCGAGCAGAGGCGAGGCGAGCATGGCCCACATGGAGAAGTGGGCGCGGTTCTCGGCGAGGGAGAGTTTGCCGTTGCCGACTTCAAGCATGTCGGGGTCGTTCCAGTGGCCGGGGCCTGCGTACTTTTCAAGGCCGGCCTGCTGCTCGAGGATGGTGTAGATGCGGTCCCAGTGGGCGTTGATGTCGCCGGTGGTACGCCAGGAGTTGCCGCCGAGGGCGGGCGCCCATTCCCAGGGCGAGTCCCAGCCGTACTGGCAGAGCGAGAAGACGATGGGGCGGCCGGTGGACTGGAGGGCCTTGCCCATCTTGACGTAGGCGGCGTGCATGAGGCGCATCTGCGCGGCTTTGTCGTTGGGGGCCTGCTTCTGCATGACGTCGGGGATGAAGCTGCAGAGGTCGTACTTGAGATAGTCGATGCCCCAGGCGGCGTACATCTGGGCGTCCTGCAACTCGTGGCCGAGGGAGGCTGCGTAGCCGCCGCAGGTTTTGGTTCCGGGGCCGGAGTAGATGCCGAGCTTGAGGCCCTTGGAGTGGACGTAGTCGGCGAGAGCCTTCATGTCAGGGAATTTGGAGTTGGTGTGGAGCAGGCCGGTCGCGTCGCGCTCGCCTTCCCAGGTGTCGTCGATGTTGATGTAGATGTAGCCGGCGTCGCGCATGCCGCTGGAAACGATCTGGTCGGCGGCGGCGCGGATGTCCTTGTCGGTGACTCTTTCGGCGAAGTAGTTCCAGCTGTTCCAGCCCATGGGGGGCGTGGCGGCCACCATCTGCGATGGGGGCACCTGCGGTGCGGCTGATCTTTCGGAGAGAACAGCGAGAGAGACAAGGGCGAGAGCGGCGATGGGAAGCGAGGCAAGGGAGCGCACAGCGGTCCTCCTGAAAACGATTTCAATTGCAGAGGGAATAGTAAGTTGAGTGGGGGATGTTGGGCAATCGATTTGTGAGCAGGGGGGCGGAGGGGCGAATTTGCCTGGGCAAGTCGTAAACGGCGTGAGAGGATGGCGGAACCATGGACAGAATGCAAGCGGCAGGGGAATCGGCGGGTGACAGCGGGCACATTCTGAAGCGGCAGTTGGGATTGCGCGATGTGGTGCTGACGCAGATTTTGAACGTAGTGGGCACTGCGTGGGTTGGTGTGGCAGCGGGGCTGGGGCATGCGCAGGTGGTGATTTGGCTGGCTGCGATGCTGCTGTTCAATGTGCCGTTGGCCGCGTCCGTGATCGGGCTGAACCGCGTGATGCCGCTGGAGGGCGGACTGTATGTATGGTCGCGGGAGGCCTTTGGAGATATTGGCGGGTTTGTGACGGCATGGAACCTTTGGGTGTACAGCATTCTGGTGACGGCGACGATTCTGTACGGGACACCGACGGAGATTGCGTATCTGCTGGGGCCGCGGGCGCACTGGCTGCCGGAGAGCCACTGGGCGAGCATGGCGATTGTGAGTTTGCTGGTGCTGGGGCTGGTGGCGTCATCGCTGCGCGGGTTGGATGTGGGGAAGTGGATTCACAATCTGGGAGGGGCCGCGATTCTAGTGGTGTTCGGACTGCTGATTGTGCTGCCCTTTTGGGGATGGGCGCGGGGTGTGCCGATGCACTGGGAACCGCTGAGGGTGAGCGCTCCGCCAGCAAACATGCGATCTCTGGCGCTGTTTGGCGGTCTGATGTTTGGCGCGTTTTGCGGGCTGGAGTATGTGGCAATCCTGGCGGGAGAGTGCAAGGAGCCGGAGTGGACGATTGGGCAGTCGGTGTGGATTGCCGCACCGATGATATTCCTTATGTTTGTGTTGGGCACAGGAAGCGTGGAGGCGTTTGTGCCAGCGGGGCAAATTGATTTCATTGCGCCGATACCGGAGACTCTGCGCGCGGCTTTGGGAAACACGGGTCCTGGCAACGTAGTGGCGATAGTGGCGATTTTGCTGCTGGAGATGCGTTTGCTGGGTGCGGCAAGCGTGCTGTTCACGGGAAGCTCGCGGCTGCCAATGACGGCGGGGTGGGACAGCCTGGTGCCGAAGTGGTTCACGCGATTGCATCCGAGGTGGCGGACGCCGTCGAACTCGATTGTGTTTGTGGCTGTGTTGGTGCTGGCGATGCCGCTGGCAGCGAGTACGGGCGTGCATGCGCAGGAGGCCTTCCAACTGCTGGTGAATGCTGGCATGATGCACTATGCGGTGACCTACCTGGCTATGTTTGCGATTCCGTTGACAGGGATGCTTAGCTTGCGGCGGTGCTTGCCTGCGTGGCTAAAGTGGACATCGTTGGCAGGGCTTTCTGCAACGGCGTTCAGTCTGGTGATCCTGCTGTATCCGTTTGTGAAAGTGGTGAACCCGCGGGAGTATGCACTGAAGATTGGTGGAACTGTGGTGTTGAGCAATCTGATCGGGGTGGCGTTTTACGTCGTGCGGCGGCAGGTGCTGGCGCGTGAGGAGCACGAGGCGGCGCGGGCTTAATCGGCCGCGGGGGTGGGCGGGGCGTAGCGGGGCGCGGTGTCCATGAGGGCTTCGACATCGCCGACGGTGCCGATGTTTCCGCGGGCGCCGGTGGCGGTGCAGTTGAGTGCGGCGGCGGCGCAGGCGAAGTCGAGCTGGCGGTCGAGGGGCCAGCCCTGTAGCAGGCCGTAGATGAAGCCGGCGTGGAAGATGTCGCCGGCGCCGGTGGTGTCGGCCACGGAGACGTGATAGGCGGAGCGGGCGTGGAACTGGCTGCCGTCCCAGGCGAGGACGCCGTGTTCGCCGAGGGTGGCGGCGGTGACGGCGCAGCCGTAGCGGCGCTTCATGATTTGCAGGGCCTGCTCAAGATTGTGCTCGCCGGTGAGGCGCTCGGGAAAATCGCGGCTGACGATGAGGTAGTCGATGTTGGCGATGAGGTCTTCGACGCCGGGGTAGAGCTCGTCGAGGTCGGCGATGGTGGGGATGCCTGCGGCGCGCGCCCAGCCGGTGGCCAGCGTGGCTGCGGCGGTTTCGAGGCCGTCGACATGGACGGCGCGGGCGTTCACGATCCAGGAGCGGTCGAGGTCGGCTGGCTGGAGCAGCAGGCGGTCGTCGCGCTGGTTGAGCACGGTGCGTTCGCCGCCGGCGTCGACGAGGATGAGCGACTGCGGACTGGAGGCGTTGGGCACGGTGATGAGGCGGGCATCGACGCCGGTGCGGGCGAACTCGCGGCGGTGGAGCGCGGCGGCCTCGTCGTCGCCGAGCTTGCCGACGTAGCGGGTGCTGAGTCCCCAGGTCTGGCAGGCGACGATGGTGCTGGCGGCCTGGCCGCCGGGCAGGATGGTGGCGTGGGTGTACTCGACCTTGGAGCCGCGGGCGGGATAGGCGGAGAGATGGATCAGCGTGTCCGTGGCGTTGAGGCCCACGCCGACAAGGTCAACCAGAGGCGGCTCGGTCATGGGGGTATTGTAATCGGCGGGTGAGGTGGCGAGTGGGGCTCGGGGTTCGTGGTTTCCCACCCATGTCGTCTGCTGCGCAGACGACATGAATGGGGCACCCGATTCTGTGGCTGGGATGGAAAAGACTGGATGGGTGGGCCAGTCCAATCGGTATTAAGGGTCTGGATGAGGGCTTTTTCTCCAGTGTTTATGAGGGTTTCAGAGTAGACTCTTATTTAGACCCTCGATACCATTTCAACAAAATAAACTGGCGATATGCTTGTGAAACGGAGACAGGAGCGTTTCAGAGTTCCCGTTACTCGGCTGGCTCCACAACCAGATGAGCAACAAAAATAAAATCACGCTGATGGCGGCGATGATGAGAAATCGCGTTGTGCGTTGATTGTCCTGTCGTTGTTGCTCTATGGGTCCGGCCTTGATGTTGAAGTCATCGGGATATTGCCGCGCAAGATGGTTGCAAGCATGGTCGTGACAATATGCCTTCCCGCCGCAGGATACACAGTACCATTTTGGCGGGGCATCACACAGGACGCATGTGGGAGTATTCGACATGCCACACATTTTAGTCCTAAGAGCAGTATGCTGTTTTGCGATGACACTGACATGGCGACTCACAGACGCGAACAGTTCCAACAAATCGTGGACATTCTCAATATGCTGTGGAAGGGGAAAATGTCCTTTCAACTTGTCGGTTCACTTTCTCAAAAATCGAATGGCAACGACGCTGACATCGTTGTGACCCCGCCTCCGGGTTTCCCCGGAGGAATCGAAGTTGAAGGATTTGTGAGAGCGTGCCGAGAAACAGGAATCGAGATTGTTGAAGTCGATAGGGATTCAAAAGACCCGCAACCCGGTAGACCCGATGGACAGGATAGAATCCAGTTGAAATTTCCGGGCGGACAAGTGATTGATTTGTTCTTCCCCAAGGGCAAAAAGTAAGAACCTATTTCTTGCGGGTGCCCCACCCATCCAAGTTTTCCTTTCCCAGTCACAGAACTGGGTGCCCCATTCATGGCGGCTGCCGCAGGCGGGCGACATGGGTGGGTGAGCACGGACTCTCGGGTTCATGGGGATGCTTTCGCTGCTCTGCTGTCCAGCGAAGAAATTGCACGGAGTTGACCTCCTCTTCGTTGTGCGGTCCAGCGGGACTCGATTTCGACAGTGCCGACGGCGCCGGTGGCGTGATGGAGAAAGCTGGACCACCGCCAATCCTGCGGCTGCGCGACCAGGCCACGCTGCACAGGGTTCTGGTGCATGTAGTGCAGCTTTTCTTCGGTTGTTCCTTCGCTCCACACGTTGAAGTCGTAGTAGCGGCGCTGCCAGAAGTGTGGTTCGTCGGGCCGCTTGAGCTTCTTGGACGTTTCCTGCTTGAGAGCCTGAATCGCGGCGGACAGAGAGCCAAGGCAAGGCTCGCTGACGAGCAGATGCACGTGCTCGGGCATGAGGACGTAGCCGGCGACGACCAGCTTGTGCGTTTGACGAACGCGTTCGAGCGCCTGCTCCATGAGGCTGTAGCCGTTGCGATGAGCGAGCAGGGGTTGCCTTTTGTAGCAGCTGAACGTGAGGAAGTGAAACTGGCCTGAGTTCTGGTAGCGGATGAGGCCCTTGGGCATGTCGAAAGCAGTGTAACGCAGGTTTGTGGTCTCCCACCCATGTCGCCCGCCTGTGGCGGACGCCATGGATGGGGCACCCGGAGTTGTGGCTGGGAAGGAGAAGGGCTTTGGGGTTTGTGGTCTCCCACCCAGGGTTTAGGGCTGGGGGTGCCTGTTTTAGTCGAAGCGGGTTTTGGACCAGAGGGCCCAGGCGCAGAGGGTGGCGGTGACGACGAGGGCGGCGGTGAGGATGGCGGTCCAGGTGAGGTTCATGGCGAGTGCGGGGACGCGGGCTTGCAGGCCTAGCCAGACGAAGACGCCGAGGGCGCAGGCGAGGATGAGGTAGTCCCACCAGGCGCGGGCGGGCTTGCCGCTGGCGGTGGCGGTGCCGGTGTAGGCCTGGAGGACGCGGTCGTAGTCGAGGCGGTAGCGCGTGCACTCGCGCTGGAGCGCGGCGTTGGTGGAGGCGTGCTCGCGCTCGGTGGCGATGGCCGTGCTGACGGCGAGCGCGCCGAGGATCATGACGACCGAACCGATGACAACCAGCATGCGGTGGGTGGCGTTGGCGTGTGCCAGTTCGCCGAAGACGAGCGCGCCCCAGGCGAGTCCCCACATCTGATTGGTGTTGGAGAGCGGGATGCCGCGGCCGATGCCGATGTACTTGGTGGCGTATTGCTGGAAGATGTCGCCGATGACCCAGACGAAGCCGCCGAGGAAGAGCCAGAAGATTATTTTTCTGGTTTCGGAGGAGTGCATCAGCAGGTGCACTGAGCTGGGGTCGAGCGTGAAGGCGAGGACGAGGACGGTGGCGAGTTCGCCGACTGTGAAGACGGTGACGAAGGAGAGCGGATTCATGCCGCTGACGTAGGCCTTGCGGTAGGGGATGTACATGGTTCCCCAGACGAGGCTGGCTCCGGCTGCGGCGAGGATGCCGCCGATGGCACTGCCGGAGTGGGGGCCGGCGCTGTGGATGGTGCTGAAGCCGAGCAGGATGGCGGCGGCAACGATGGCTGTTGCTCCGAGGACAACCTTGGCGGTGTTGCGGGGGCTGGCGCCTTTGAGCTCGCCGAAGAGCAGGCGGGCCCAGAGGATGCCGACGAGGGAGTTGGTGTTCCAGAGAGGAAAGGCGATGGCGAGGCCGACGTCGCGGATGGCGAAGACGGTGAGGGTGTTGGCGACGGCCCAGAGCATGCCGGCGAGGATGGCGGTGGGGATGAGGTGCTTGTTCGCGGCGAGGTCGGCGAAGACCTGGCGCGTGCCTTTGAACAGCGTGGGGAGCGTCCAGCGGGCGGTGAAGACGCCGGCGACCATGCAGAGCGAGATGGCGTAAGGCGAGAGGCCGGAGTTGACGAGCTTGGTGGGAGCTTCGGCGGCGCCGAGCCATGCCCCCGCGCAGAGACCGCAGAGCACGCCAATGCCGTGGACGGAGCGAAAGCCGGCCGCGACGTCGTTGCGGGATGTGGCGCGCGAGGACGCGTTGGCGTTGGGCATCAATGGAGTGTGATGAGGAGCGCGACACCGAGACAGAAGACGACGAGCGGGATGAGGAAGTGACTGTCGGTGAGGATGGCTCCGGATTGGTTGAGGAGTTTCATGGGTGCGGGATGGGTTGGGACAACCGTAAAGATGGGGCGGGGTGGGTGTCAAGGCGGGATGGGATGGAGGTTGTGGGTTCCCACCCTGTCCTTCGCTGGCGCGAAGGACAAGGGTGGGGCAACCGCGCAGGGGGATTTGTGGAATCCCAGGTCTCAGAAGCGAGACCTGGGGCACTCGTGGTGATTACTTGAGGGAGCTCATGTCGATGACGAAGCGGTATTTTACGTCCTGCTTGAGCATGCGCTCGAAGGCTTCGTTGATTTTCTGGATGGGGATGACTTCGACTTCGGAGGTGATGTTGTGGTGGCCGCAGTAGTCGAGCATCTGCTGGGTTTCTTCCATGCCGCCGATCATGGAGCCGGCGACGGAGAGACGTTTGCCGATGAGGGCGAAGGGAGCAACGGTGGGGGGCTTTTCGGGCAGGCCAACCATGGTGAGGGTGCCATCCTGCTTGAGGAGGGCGAGGTAAGGCTCAAGCGCGTGGGGGGCGGAGGCGGTGTCGAGGATGAAGTCGAAGGTGCCGGCGTGGGCCTTCATTGCTGCAGGGTCGGTGGAGAGGATGACTTCGTCGGCGCCGAGCTTGAGGGCGTCTTCCTTCTTTTTGAGCGAAGTGGTGAGCTGGACGGCGTGGGCGCCGAAGCTGTGCGCGAACTTGAGGCCCATGTGGCCGAGTCCGCCGAGGCCGATGATGCCAACCTTCTTGCCGGGGCCGACGTTCCAGTGGCGCAGGGGCGAGTAGGTGGTGATGCCGGCGCAGAGCAGCGGCGCGACGGCGGCGGGCGAGAGATTGGCAGGCACGGTGTGGGCGAAGCGCTCGTCCACAACGTAATTATTGGAGTAGCCGCCCATGGTGATGGAGCCGTCGACGCGGTCTTTGGCGGCGTAGGTGAGGGTTGCGCCTTCATCGCAGAAGTGCTCTTCGCCGCGATTGCAGGGAGCGCAGTGGCGGCAGGAGTCAATGATGACGCCGATGGCGGCTGTCTCGCCCAGCTTAAATTTCTTCACGGCGCTGCCTAACGCAGTTACGCGGCCGACGATTTCGTGGCCGGGGACGAGGGGATAGATGGACTGGCCCCACTCATTGCGCGCCATGTGCAGATCGGAGTGGCAGACGCCGCAATAGAGGATTTCGACGACGATTTCAGTGGCGCCGGGTTCGCGGCGCGTGAAGCCGTAAGGGGCAAGCGGGGAAGTGGCATTGAGAGCGGCGTAACCTTTGGATGGGGGCATGGGAAAACGTCCTTTCGGAGACGAGTCTACAACATTGGTGTTGGCGGAAGATGGCTTGGAGCGCGCTCGAATCTTCGCTTTTCTGTGGTTTTTGCTGGATTTTGAGATGATCAGGGGCGCTGCGCGGTGAGGACGCGCGGGATGCCCTGGAGGTCGGGAGTCATTTGAATGCGGTGGAAGCCGGCGGCAGTGAGAAGCGACTGCACGGCGTCGGATTGGCCGTAACCGATTTCCAGAACGATGAAGCCGCCGGGGACGAGGGTGGCGAATGCGGCGGGGATGAGGCGGCGGTAGACATCGAGTCCGTTGTCGCCGGCAAAGAGGGCGAGATGGGGCTCGTGGTTGCGGACCTCGACAGAGAGAGTGTCGCGGTCGGCGGATGCAACGTAGGGCGGATTGGAGACGATGAGGTCGAATTGTTCGCCCATCACGGGGGCGAGGAGATCGCCGTGGAGTAAGCGGATGGTGACGCTGTTGCGGCGTGCATTGTCTTCGGCGATGCGGAGCGCGTCTGCGGAGAGGTCGACGGCGGTGACGCGGGCGCGGGGCAGGTGGTGCGCGAGCGCGATGGCGATGGCTCCGGAGCCGGTGCCGATGTCGAGGATGCTTCCTTCCCAGGTCTCTGCGAGACTCGGGGCACCTGTGGGCTTGCTGGGAGATGTGGTTTCCCACCCATGTCGTCCGCTTGGTGCGGACTCCATGGATGGGGCACCTGTGGGCTTGCTGGGAGATGTGGATTCCCACCCATGTCGTCCGCTTGCTGCGGACTCCATGGATGGGGCACTCAGAATTTTCAGCGTGGCTTCAACGAGGTGCTCGGTTTCAGGGCGGGGGATGAGGACGGCGGGTGTGACGTGGAAGGGCAGGCCGTAGAATTCGCACTCGCCGGTGATGTACTGGATGGGCTCGCCGGCGAGGCGGCGGTTGATCAGAGCGGCGAACTGGACGGCCGTGCAACCGCCGAACGGATCATCGAGATGCGTGAGCAGCCATGCTCGATTTTTGCCGAGGAGATGGAGCAGCAACGTTTCGGCATCGCGGCGCGCGCGGTCTGGGTGCGGCCCGGCGCCGAGGCGCGCTGCGCCCGCTTCCAGCGATTCCCGCAGCGTCATCAGGCGGCCTGATGCGATTCGGCCTTCAACTGCTCGGCCTGGTAGTGGGCCATGAGCGCATCGACGATGGGTTGCAGGCGGCCCTCCATGATGAGGTCGAGCTGATGGAGCGTGAGTCCGATGCGGTGGTCGGTGAGGCGGTTCTGGGGGAAGTTGTAGGTGCGGATCTTCTCGCTGCGGTCGCCGGTGCCGACCTGTGATTTGCGGGCGGCGGCAAGCTCGGCGTTCTGGCGTTCCATTTCCATTTCGTAGAGACGAGAACGCAGGACGCGCATGCCCTTCTCGCGATTCTTGATCTGCGATTTTTCGTCCTGGCAACTGACGACGGTGTTGGTGGGCAGGTGGGTGATGCGGACGGCGGAGTAGGTGGTGTTGACGGACTGGCCGCCGGGGCCGGAGGAGCAGAAGGTGTCAATGCGCAGATCCTTCGCTTCTATCTTCACGTCCACGTCTTCGGCCTCAGGCAGGACGGCGACGGTGACGGCGGAGGTGTGCACACGGCCCTGCGTCTCAGTGGCGGGAACGCGCTGCACGCGGTGGACGCCGCTTTCCCACTTGAGCTGGGAGTAGACGCGATCGCCCTCGATGATGGCGATGACTTCCTTGTAGCCGCCGATGCCGGATTCGGAGAGCGAGAGCACCTCGACCTTCCAGCGGTGCTGCTCGGCAAAACGCGTGTACATGCGGAAGATTTCGGCGGCGAAGAGGGATGCCTCGTCACCGCCGGTGCCGGCGCGGATCTCAAGGATGACGTTTTTCTCGTCATTGGGGTCTTTGGGCAGCAGCAGGAGCTTGAGCTCTTCCTGGACGGCAGCCTCGCGGGGTTCGAGCGCGGCGATCTCATCGGTGGCCATGGCGCGCAGGTCAGCGTCGCTCTCGGCCAGCATGGCGCGGGCGTCGGCCAGGCCCTGCTGCACCTGCTTCAACTCGCGGTACTTTTCCACGGCGGGCTCAATCTCGCGCAATGCCTTGGCGGTCTTGTGATAGCGCTCGTGGTCGTTCAATACCTCAGGCAATGCGAACTGGGCTTGCAGCTCGTTGTAGCGCTGGTCCATCTGTTCCAAACGGTCAATCACGGCCCCTCCGGGGTTATGTATTTGAGATTATTGATGTGGGAAGGAAAATGACGCGAGGATATCCAGGCGGCGGGCGCCGCTAGAGCAGGGCCGGGATGGGCTGATGCAAAGCCATGGTGTAACTCACAACTATTTTAGACCAAAATCGGGATTCCCGTGCTGCGCTCCCGCGGGAAGGCATGCGTCGTTGCGGATGGAGCAGGGGAATCGGGGCCCCTGCGCGCCGAGTGCGCGCGAAGACAGCCTGGCTAGGGGCGACGGGTTTCGGTGGGAGAAAGCCTGGCCTTGACTCTCCGCGCGATGTCCTCGGCTACCTCGCTTTGCAGATTGGGCGCGTCGTGGAAGCTTCTTTCATAACTCCCGGCCCAAAGCGGATGCGCCGTCTTCCCCTCCATCAACTGGGCCGTGATGCGGACCTTGTCGCCCCAGCGCTCCACTGTGCCCTCCATGATGACGTCTGCCTTCAACTGGCGAGCAATCTGTGGAAGCGGCTTCTTTGAGCCCTTGTAGCGCATGATGGACGGCCGCGCAATGACGCGAAGATTGCCGATGCCTTCCAGATTCGTGATGAGCGCCGCGGTCATGCCGTTGGCGAAATCGTCCTGCGCGGGATCGCCGGAGAGGCTTTGAATCGGCAGCACGGCAATGGACCTGAATGCGGGGGCGGGCAGCAGGCGCTCCAGCAGGTGATCGCGCAGGCCGAGGGCGTTGAGCGACAGAAGGATGGCCACAGCAGCCAGCACGGTGGCGAGGGCCCGCGGCAGCAATTTTGAGATCGGGACAGACGTGCGGGCAGCGGGCGGGGACGGGTTTGCAGGCGGCGGGTGAGCCGGCGGGGGAGGAGACGGATCTGCGAGCGCGGCATCTTCGACCGGAGCGATGAATCGATATCCGAGCCTGGGAAGGGTCTCGATAAATCGTGGGGTTTCGGCGTGGTCACCCAGGGTTTCGCGCAACCGGTTGATGGTGCTGTTCAGGCCGTGCTCGAAATCCACGAAGGTGTCCTGGGGCCAGAGCCTTTTCTGGAGATCCTCCCGGCTGACCAGGTCTCCCGGCCGCTCGAGGAGCATGGCGAGCACTTCAATGGGATGGCCCTGAAGCTTGAGCTTCACGCCATGGTTATACAGTTCGCGGGTATGGAGGTTCAGCTCGAAGGACTTGAAGCGGACGTGTTGGTTTGACCGGCCAGTGGTTTCCATGGCAGAAACCTCCTGTACGGCGTAGCGTCGGGCTCAGCATGATGATGAATGCGTTTCCCGTGCACCCGATTCGTAGGCTCAAGTATAACACTCTTAAAGGATGGAGGGCGGATTTCAGTATAAGTAAAAGTGGATCTTTAACTTACAAAGTTATCTAAGTGTGACATAGATTTCATCTTCGATGCATTGAGGCATCGCCCCCCCTATTGCAGACTGATGCCGTGGTTTGGGATCGTTTGCCGAGCCACAGGAGAGCGCAGACAGCGGGTCGTCTTCGCCGAGTTCGAGGAGAAAGCCCGGCGGTGCGCCGCGGCCAAGGGCGAATGCGGAGGTCGATGGCGCGCAGTGAACGAAAGCCGGCGCCTTCGAAAGCTGTCGATTCATGAGAGCGCTCTTCAGATGAAACCGGGCGGGCCCCTGCGAACGAGAGAAGGCTGACGGGAAGGAGCTCTGCAGCGGGGAAGAGAGGGCACATGAGACTTCTCATCCAACGGAAAGTTTTCAGCAGGATTACAATTCTGGCGCTCCTCGTCGCAAATTTCACTGTATTCATCGTGGAGACAGCGGGCTCGACTTCGCTCTGGAGACTGCCGGAGCCAGTCGCAGTGAACGCAGGCGGGGGCAGTGGCGATGCGTCTATCCTGCAGTCCTGTTTACGGTTGAGTCTTTTGTGGCAGGCGCATGCCCCCGATCAGCGGGAAATCAAACAGCGTGTGAAGCAACTGCTCAAAGACTTCAGTCAGATCGGGGAGTCGCGGTCCAACGGAACTTCACGGCAGCCGGACACCGTCGAACGCATCGATCCACCCGTGCAGAGCATGGCTGTCGACCTTGCCTGGTTGCTCGTTACCGCCGCAGTCGCGGGCCTGCTTTGTGTTGCGGTGAATATGTGGGACAGGAAAAACGCCACCGTAACCATACCGTTTGCCTTTTCAGCAAACCACCAGATTGTGCCTGCCGGCTGTTACAGGGTTCGACTGGCATCTGACCGCATCCTCTCTCTTGTCGATATTCAGACAGGGGTGCGATTGAAGTTTCCGATGGCTCATCCGGAGCCGGGGGGAAGCGTGGAGACACGTGGCCGCCTGGTTTTCCGCGTGGATGGAGGACGTCATGTTCTGACGGAGGTGCGGATTGCCGGATCGCGCACGCGCAACAAATTGTCCGTGCAGTCCAGCCCGGGGCATGAGCCGGCAAAGCGAAGCCCGCCCGAAGGCGCCTTCACTGAAATCGCAATGGACTGAGAAAGAGTGAGCGTGTGGCGTAGCGCGGCTGGCCGCAGAGAGGTGCGACCGGCTGCGGATTCTGGAAAGATCGAGAACTTCTTCCAGAACAGAGCGTTGATGGGCCAGGCCCGCCCGATGCGCGCTTCGCAGGCTAGAGTTTTGCGTGGGTGCCATCGCAGAAGGGCTTGTTGGCGCTGTGCTTGCAGCCGCAGAAGTAAACAGTTTTTGACTCGGTGGCCTCAAATTTGACCGGTGTGAAGCCGGTGCCCTTGTGGCTTCCGTCGCAGAAAGGCTGCTTGGCGCTCCGCCCGCAGGCGCACCAGAAGTAAGTCTTTGAGGCTTCCACCTCGACCGGATAAGGGCTCTTTTGGGCAATGGTTGGCTCTGACATGCGTGACACTCCTTTGGATGCTGAAACTGCAGCGAACGTATTGAATTATAGGCTGCAAAACCTGGCGAGAGCGTTCTGTGCGGATGAAGGGAGACAACCGCGGCGCGCGCGTTCTTCAAAAATCAATCAGGCTGGCTTGTCCGGAGCCAATTGCGGAAACGCTGTGATGCGCAGCTTTGCGGCGGCGTAGGGAATCAGCGTGATGGTCTCCTCGGACTCGTGACTGCTGACGGGGCTTTGCGGAAGAGGGTTGGCGACACCGTCCTCTGCGCGCCACGCGTTGAGCTTGCGCGCCTTGACGCTGAGGCGCACGGGAGCCTGGCGCGCGGTGAAGACACTTTCACCGACCTCCGCTTCGGTGACGGCAATGCTCTTTGCGGGACTGTCCGCATCCACACTGAGCGCATAGTTCCACTGCGTGGACGGAAACACCTGCCAGTCAGCAGTCATGCCGCGGTCGCGGAGCTTGACCCAGCTTTCGCCGATGCCATAGGAGAAGACCAGCGGTCCGCGTTCGACGGCGATGGAGTCGTGGAACCAGCGGGAGATACGCGGGCTCATGGGGAACGCGATTTCCACGCGGTCGCCTGCATGCCAGGTGCGCTCGATGCGCGCGAACGTCCCGGCTGCGGGCGTGGGCGCGGGCTGCCCGTTGACGCGAATGGCCGTGCCGGAGGCCCAGCCGGGAACGCGGAGCTGGAGCGGAAAACGCAACGGGGACGCGGGATTGACGGTGAGGCGGACCGTGCCGCGGAAGGGATAGCCTGTCTCTTCGACCACGTGCACCGCGGTGCCGCGGAGGACGGTGCGCACCTCGCAAGGCGCATAGACCGCTGCGACCAGCCCGTCGTGGGCGCCGGAGTCCTGCGCGCCGGAGAGCATGAAGAGGCTGTTCACGAACTTGGGCCAGCCCTGATGAAAGTTGGCGGCGCAGCAGCCGAAGTTGGGCTCGAGGCCGTAGAGATTGGACTCGGGACCGTCGCTGACCCACGGCCTCGTGTGCAGGCTGCACTCGACCTGATTGGACTCCTGATTATATTGATGGGCCCACATATCATCGGTAAACGTGCCGGGCAGCGCATTGAAGGCGAGCCGCTCGAGACGGTCGCCGAGCGAGGCGTCGCCGGTGATGGCCAGAGCCTGTTCGAGCGAGAACATGGACTCGACCACGGAGCACAGCTCCGACCCCTGCGACGGGTCGGGACCGGATAGATGCTCGTCGCAGGAGAACATGCCGTTGGGCAGGCCGTGATACTGGTCGAGCTCGGAGAGCATTTGCCGTGCGGCAGCGCGGTCAGAGGGCGCGCCGGAGACGAGCGACCAGACGGGGCCGGTCTTGATGGCCTGCGCGTTGTTGACGCCGTGGGTGGAGAGCGCGAGGTCCTTGAGTCCGCCGCCTTCATTGAGCTTGATGAACTCTGCGGTGATCTTGCGGGTGTACTTGAAGTCAGCGTACTGGGCCATCCAGTCGTGACCCTGCGCGTGAAGCAGGCGGGCAAGGTCGAGGAGATAGGCCGAGCCGGCGCGGTTGTAGAGCCAGAGCACGCTGAGGGCTTCGTCCTGCCAGCGGAACTTGCCCCAGTCGCGCAAGGGACGGGTGGGGAGCTGGCTGAGCTGGTAGCGGAAGTAGCGGTCCATGAGCGGAATGACGCGGGGGTCGCCGGTCAGCTCCTGATATTGCGTGAGGACCTTGAGCATGACAATGCGCGGCCACCAGTCGTCGTTGGAGGCGGGGCCGATCATGCCCGTGGGCTCCTGGTGGGTGAGTGTCCATTCGATATAGCGCTGCGCCTTGGCTTTGAGATGCGGATCGTCAAGCAGCCAGGCAAGCGGGACAAGGCCGTCAAGGAAGTAAGGGCCGCGCTCCCAGGATTCGCCCGTGCCGCCAAGCCAGCCGCTGTTGGGGCCGACGTCCGCCCAAGTCTCGTCCAGATGGCCGCTGAGGCCGTTGGCCTGAATGCGGAGCTGGCTCTTGAGCCAGCCGGCTGGGCGGATGGAGCCGAGCGGCAAAGAACAGAATGCGCCGGGAGCCAGCGGGGTGCGATTGCGCACGGCGGTAGCGTCAGAGGCGGCTGCTACCGGCGCGCCGCCAGAGTAAAGCAAACGCGAGGCAGGCAGCGACGCAGCAAGCCCGGCAAGGCTCAGGCGGCGAAGAAACTGGCGGCGAGTAGAAGGGCTTTTGAATAGCGGCGGCACGTTGTCTCCCGGGTCATGGCTGCGGACACCGCATCCAGACCTTGCCCTCTATGGTACAGAGGGTGCGGCCTCGAAGTGGAGATAGTCTGACTGGCCGGCGCAACGGAGGAACGGCAGGTGTGGCAATATTTTCGCAGCAACCCCAAGGGGGCTGGATCTAGCGGCGGGGTGGAACGAGGGCATCGAAGATGCGGCCGAGAATGCGGCGGAGAGATTTTTCTGAAAGAATCTCCGGCTCGAAGTTGCTCTCAAGAATCAAGCCGGACACAACCGGGCCCAACGCGAGCAGCATGGCGTCGTTGTCTGCCGTTCTGATCCGGGCGGATCGACCGAACATCTGCCCGTAGATTGCGTCATCCTGCGCCGGCTTGGACATTTCGAAGGCTCTGCGGAGGCGTTCCTTCGATTCGGGATGGCGCAGGGCGAAGAGCTTGAATTCGAGGGTCAGGATGGGCCATGCCTTGTCGTGCACGAGGCCTACATAGAACTCGCGAAAGACCTTCAGGCTCTGCTCCCGATTCGCGCATTTGCGAAGACTGCTCATGAGGCCGTCGATGGTCGACCGGGTGCGATGCTCGAAGAGGGCAAGGAAGAGATCTTCCTTGCTTTTGAAGTGCGTGTAGACGGCTCCCTTGCTTCTGCCGGCTGAGGCGGCAATTGCATCGAGCTGAGCGGCCTCATAGCCGTCGCGCACGAAGACCTCTTCGGCGGCGTTCAAGAGCCGCGCCTGCGTCTCCCTGGTCCGAAGCTGTTGTTTATTCGGCATTTGCATGGCAACACCCTCATTTAACCATTTCCGGAAATTTTTTGCATTGACATAAAACTGACCGGTCAGTATCTTTCTTAATTATGCCACAGGCTGCAAAACTTGAAGTGCTCTCATCGACACGAAAAGAGAAGAAGACCACCCGGATACTGGTCGCGGGCCTCGCCGCGCTGCTGGCGTGCGCCGCGGCGACTGGATGGGGAGTGTACTCCCACGGATACGAGACCACGGACAACGCGCAGGTGGACGGACACCTCAACGTGGTGAGTTCGAGGATTTCCGGCACGGTGGCCTCGGTGTATGTTTCGGACAACCAGGCGGTCGAAGCCGGTCAGCCTCTGGCGGACCTTGATCCGAGCGAGCAGAAGGCGGCGTATGAGCAGGCGAAGGCGCAATACGATCAGGCTGTTGCGCAGTTGAATTCACAGCGGCCGAACGTAGCCATCACGGAAGCGGACAATGCCGCGGCGGCGATTACCGGCGACGCGCAACTGGCAGAGGCCAAGGCGGCTTCGGCTGCGGCGTCGCAGGATCTGGCGAGCGCTTCGGCGAAGCTGGTGGAAGCAGAGGCGATCCGCACGCGCGATGAGGCTGAGCATCAACGCTACGAGCAACTCTTTCGAGCGGGCACGATTTCACGCCAGGACTACGAGCGCTCGGTGGCGTCTGCGCAGTCCGCGGAGGCTTCTGCGGCGGCGGCTGAAGCAAGCGTCGCTTCTGCTGAAAAGCTGGTTGAGGAACGCAAGGCGGAAATCGAAGCGCAGGCTGCGCGGCGCGAGCAGACCACTCGCACCGGACCGCGCCAACTCACGATCCGGCAAGCCGAGCTGGCGACAGCCGAGGCAAACGTCGAGGCCGCCGCGGCGCAGCTGCAACGAGCGGCGCTTAACCTGAGCTTTTGCCACATTGTTTCTCCGGTGCGCGGGATTGTGACGCAACGCAGCGCGGAAATTGGAAATCGCGTGGGGGAGGCTCAGCCACTGATGATGATCGTCGCAACCGAAGATACGTGGGTCACGGCAAACTTCAAAGAGACGCAACTGGCCCGGATGCAAGCGGGGCAGCGCGCGAAGATCCATGTGGACGCGTTGAAGAAGGACTTCGAGGGCACGATTGAGGGAATTCCGGCGATCACGGGCGCGCGCAGCAGCGTTCTTCCGCCCGAGAATGCGACCGGGAACTTCGTCAAGGTGGTTCAGCGCATGCCGGTCCGCATTCGCCTGAGCGCGCAGCAGGGCGAGTTGGAGCGCCTTCGGCCGGGAATGTCTGTTGAGGCTACGGTATGGCTGAGGTAAGTCTCACTCCAGGCCGGGTCAATCCGTGGGTCGTGGCGATGACTGTTACGCTGGCCACGTTCATGGAGGTTCTGGATACCTCGATTGCGAACGTTGCTCTTCCGCATATTGGAGGAAACCTGGGAGCGACGGCGGATGAGAGCACCTGGGTGCTGACGAGCTATCTGGTTTCAAACGCGATCATTCTTCCGATGAGCGGCTGGCTCTCGACGCAGTTTGGCAGGAAGCGTTTCTATATGGCCTGCGTGGTGCTGTTCACGCTGAGCTCGATGCTCTGCGGCATGGCGACGAGCCTGCCGATGCTCATTGTGTTTCGCATCATGCAAGGGCTGGGCGGCGGAGGGCTCGGACCGAGCGAGCAGGCGATTCTTGCGGACACTTTCACGCCAGAACAGCGGAACATGGGCTTTGCGATTTACGGGATGGCGATTGTTGTCGCGCCGGCGATCGGGCCGACACTTGGCGGCTGGATCACCGATAACTACAGCTGGCATTGGATCTTTTTTATCAACGTTCCTATCGGGATCATCTCGCTGTTTCTCACGCAGCGAGTCGTACACGATCCTCCGCATCTGCATGAGGCACGCGGGAAGCGCGGAGGGAGAACGGACTATTTCGGGATTGCGACGATTGTTCTCGGCGTTGGTTTTTTGCAGTACGTGCTGGACAAGGGGCAGCAGCTTGAGTGGTTCGATTCAGGGATCATTTGCACGGCGGCGGCCGTCGCCGCAGTTGCACTTGCCGCGATGATCTGGCGGGAATGGACGCACCCGAACCCGATCATCCAACTTCGACTGCTGAAGCTGCGCAATTTCGGATCGGCAACGATTTCCAATTTCACTCTTGGCGTGGTGCTGAACGGGTCCACTATTCTCATCCCGCAGTTTCTGCAACTGCAACTCGGCTACACGGCTGAGCGCGCTGGCTGGGCGCTATCTCCAGGCGGCATCGCGCTGGCTGTGCTGATGCCGGTTGCGGGATACCTGGGAAGCAAGTTCGATCCGCGCAAGGTGATTGCGGTTGGATTTCTGCTGACCTCGGC
>JAGWRX010000183.1 GCA_028876395.1 Acidobacteriota bacterium | reverse complement strand
GTGCTGGTGGTGGACTGGTTCTACTACACGAAGATGGGGCAGATGGACTTTGACCCGCAGGCGTGGCCTGACCCGGCGGCGATGAACAAGCAACTGCACGACATGGGCTTTGAAACCATGATCAGCGTGTGGCCGCGGTTTGTCCCGGAGGACCGCTTTTATGACGAGCTGCTGAAGAAGGGCTGGTTCATCAGCCTGGCCGATGGCACGCCCATCAATGGCCTGCCTTATGACCGCGCTGGCTCTGACATTGACACGACGAATCCCGAGGCGGCGGCGTGGTACTGGAAGACGATTCGCGAAAACATCCTGAGCAAGGGGTTTGACTCGCTGTGGGCCGATGAGACTGAGCCGGATCTGCCGCCCAACGGAGCGTATTTCCACATCGGTCCGGGCACGGAGTACTTCAACATCTACCCGCTGTTCCACACGGGCGCTTTGTATGACGGCTTCCGCAAGGATGAGCCGGGGCGGCGGGCGCTGATTTTGTCGCGCGATGCGTATCTGGGCGTGCAGCGAAACGGAGCGATTGTGTGGTCGTCTGATATTGCGCCGACCTGGGACACGTTCCGGCGGCAGATTCCGACAGGGCTGGATTTTGCGGCTTCGGGAATCACGTACTGGTCGAACGACACGGGCGGCTGGCAATATCTGCCCGGCGTACACCATCCGGCGCATCCGCCGCTGCTGGACCCCTCCGATGCGCGGGACAACGTGGGCGGCTATGACGACTACCCGGAGCTGTACACGCGCTGGTTCCAGTACGCGACGTTTCTGCCGATCATGCGCACGCATGGGAGCCGCCGCTCGAACGAGGTGTGGTCGTACGGCAAGCAGGCGCAGCCGATTCTGGAGAAGTATCTGAAGCTGCGCTACCAGCTGATGCCGTATATCTACTCGCTGGGCTACAAGACGTGGCTCACGGGCGCGCCTTTCCTGCGCGCGCTGCCGTTGGATTTCCCCGACGACCCCAAGGTCGCGGACCTGCGTGACGAGTACATGTTCGGGCCGGCGTTTCTGGTGGCGCCGGTGACGGAGCAGGGCGCGACGAGCCGCAAGGTTTATCTGCCGGCGGGTACGGACTGGTACAACTACTGGACCAGCGAGCGCGTGAAGGGCGGGCAGACGATCACGGTGGCTGCGCCGATTGAGACGATTCCGCTGTTTGTGCGGGCGGGCTCGATTATTCCGGTTGGTGCAGAAGTGGAAAGCACCCATGAGAAGCAGGCGATTGCGAAGGTTCGCGTCTATCCCGGCGGCGATGCGAGCTTCACGCTCTTCTCCGACGACGGCACGACCTATGCGTATGAGAAGGGCGCGGGCTCGGTCACGCGGCTGCATTGGGATGACGCGAAGCGCAAGCTCACGCACGAGGGAGCACCGGCCTGGAGCGGCCCGGACAGCGCAATCATGGAGGTCGCAGGTCATTAGGGCGCTGCGTTGACCGAGTTGAGCGCCGCGCTCTCACGGATTCGCCGCGCGCTGCGTCCAATCGAAACAAGCGATGGGTTTTAGGCAGACGGGCCGGCCGGACGGCGGCTCCGCGCCTGTGCCGGTTTGATTCTGGTTTCCGCGATGCGGCGGGCGCGGCCCGCGGCATGCCCGATACCCGGCTGCCTGATTTACAATCACGAGGTAAGCAGGAAAGAACTGAATGAGTCTTTTTCCCATGATTTCAGGCCAGGCGCGTGTGCGGTTGGTTCAGGCGGGTGCGGCTTTTGTGGCCGCGGCCCTGGTCGCCGGTTGCGGCAACAATTACCGGCCAACTGTTACTCCCATCAACCCCAACGGGCCTGCCGCGCAGCCGACGTCGCTGGCGGTGGTGGTTTCGTCGCCCTCGCCCACCACGCCGGGCATCGCGACGGTGATTGACTACTCGGGCGACACGGTGATGGCGACGGCGCCCATCGGTCCCGGTCCTCTGACGTTTGCCGTGGATGAGAGCGGGAGTTCGGGTTACACCATCAACAGTGACGGTACACTGACCGACTTCCCCGTTTCCACGCAGTTGCAGGAGCGGCTGGTGAATTACAGCACGCTGCCGAGCACGTCGCTGCCTGTGAATATGTACGCTCCTTCAGCAGGATTGTGGGTAACCGACCTGGAAGGGGACCTTGTGGACGTGCTGACGGGAAGCCCCCAGACCTTCAAGCTGGCGGTACCGGTGGCGCCGACGCCTCTGATGACGTTGGGGCCGCTGCTTATCGGGCAGCGCAACTATACGATCAGCACGAACAATACGAGCACGCCGACGGCCGACATCATTCCCTACGGCGTTGCCTGCAATGTTTCGCCGTCCACGGTAACGCAGAGCGGGGAAGCCGATGCGATCGAGGTTTCGAGTTACACCGTTTCCGCGCGCATTCCCCTGGGCAAGTGCCCTGTTTTCGGCGTCGAGAGTTCTGACAACAAGCGCTTGTTTGTTCTGAATCGCGGCAGTGACACCATCACGGTGATCAACAGCCAGAACAATACGCTGGACGCCTGCACGCCGTTCACCAACCAGAACGGGCAGACGGTGTATTGCCATCCCACGCTTCCGCTTTCAACCACCGCGGTTTCCGCGACGGGCATTACTCCGCCCAATGGAACCGCCGGAATGACCGCCACGGCCGGGCCGGTATATGCCGAGTACAACAGTGCGACGCAGCAGCTGGTTGTGGCCGACTACGACGGCGGAGCGATCAGCGTGATCGACGTGAGCCTGGACATCTACGGCAACGACAGCCCAACCTTCGGCACCACATTCACAATCCCGGTGGGCAAGAACCCGGCGAGCGTGACGGCGCTTTACGACGGCAGCCGTGCGTATACCGCAAACCAGGGCGACGGGACAACGAATGGCACGGTGACGGTTGTCAACCTGAGCAGCCATTCGGTTGAGAAGACGCTGGCTGTGGTCGGCCATCCGCGCACGGTGGTATCCACGATGAACTCGCTTTACGGCAAGGTGTACGTGGCCTCGCCCGACAGCCCGTATCTGACGATTATCCGCACAGATCAGGATGTTGTTGGCACGACAGTGCTGGTGCAGGGGAATATCGTTGATGTACGGGTGAGCACGCAGAACGCCAGCCTCGGCAACAGCATCATTACGAGCCGCAGGCCCGGCGACGGCCAGCCGTGCTACCTGCCTCCCGCGCTGATGGTTGCAACCTATGGCGCGAATTACACGCTGGCCGATTGCCAGACGTTGCCGTAACGAAGGGTAGCTTGGATGTGCGCAAAGGGTCATTCCTCTGGCGAGGAGTGACCCTTTGTTTGTTGGAGCAGGGCAAGGGTGATGGATGGAGAAGGCAGCGGGCAAGGGCAAGACTCGCGTGGATGTGCTGCTGGTGGAGCGGGGCCTGGTTCCCAGCCGCGAGCGGGCCCGCGCGCTGATCCTGGCGGGCCGGGTGCTGGTGAACGAGCAGAAGGTGGATAAGCCGGGCACGGCGGTGCAGGAAGATGCTGCGATTCGCCTGCTGGGCGAGGACATGCCGTATGTGAGCCGCGGCGGACTGAAGCTGGCGGCTGCGCTGGAGCACTGGAAGATCGAAGTGACCGGCAGAGCTTGTCTGGATGTTGGCGCTTCCACGGGAGGATTCACCGACTGCCTGCTGCAGCATGGCGCTGCCCATGTGACCGCTGTCGACACCGGATTTGGGCAGATCGCAATGAAGCTGCGCAGCGATCCGCGCGTGCGGCTGCTGGAGCGCACGAATGCGAGACTGCTGGCGCCGGGCGCGCTGTCGGAACATGGAGCGCCGGAGTTGACGCTGCTGGTGATGGACGTGTCGTTCATTTCGGCGACGCTGCTGCTGGGGCCGGTGTTCGGCGCAGCACCCGCGCTGCGCGAGGCGGTGATCCTGGTGAAGCCGCAGTTTGAGGCGGGGCGCGGGAATGTGGGCAAGGGCGGGATTGTGCGCGATCCCGAGGCCCACCGGCAGGCCGTCGATAAAGTCGCCGCGTGTGTTCAGTCGCTGGGGTGGCAGGTGGTCGAGACGATTCCATCGCCTATCACCGGCGCAGAAGGCAATGTGGAGTTTCTTCTGTACGCGCGCAGGAGCGCGCCGCCCAGGGCGGACTGAGGGCGCATGGGCAGCCTCGCCCCGCGTCGGGCTCCCATCCGTTACACTGGGACCGCATGGTTCGAGTTGCGATTGTCTGCAAGCCGCAAAAGGAAGAGCTGGCCCGGATTCTGCCGGAGCTGATTGCATGGTTGCGCCAACGCGGCTACGATCCGCTCCTGGACCGCGAGGGCGGCACATTCTGCAGCGATGCTCCGGTTGTCGATCGCGCGGAGATGCCGGCCTTCGGGCCGGGACTGGTGATTGTCCTTGGAGGTGACGGCACGCTGCTCTCCGTGGCGCGCATTTTTGCTGCGACCGGGACGCCCATCCTCAGCGTGAACCTGGGATTCCTTGGCTTCCTTACTGAGATTCGCCTTGCCGACCTCTACACGACACTCGAAGGCTGGTGCAGCAATTGCCACTCGCTCGACGCCAGGGTGATGCTCAACGCCGCCGTGTGGCGCGATGGGGTGCTTCACTCCACGCATGAGGCTCTGAATGAGGTGGTGGTTTCCAAGGGCGATATCGCGCGCATGGGCGACTTTGCGGTTGAGCTGGACGGCAAGAGCGTGGCCCGATTCCGCGCCGACGGAGTGATTGTTTCCACGCCCACCGGCTCGACGGCTTACACGCTGGCGGCCAACGGTCCCATTCTTACGCCCGATGTGGACGCCATGGTGGTAACGCCCATCTGCCCGCACCTGCTGACCTTGCGGCCCATCGTGGTGCGCGGGGACGCCCTGCTGACTGTTCGCGTGGAGGGCGTGCCCAACCATGGCCTGCTTACGGTGGACGGGCAAAAGGCCATTGAACTGCACCTGGGCGATGAGGTGCGCTGCCAGCGCTCCACCCACACGGTCAACCTTGTCCGGCTGAGCGAAAGCGGCTTTTTTGAGGCGTTGCGCAGCAAGCTGAGCTGGGGCGAACGGTAGGCATCTTCTGCCGTGACCGCAGTTCCGGCTGGATCTCTACTGGCTCAGCTCACTCAGCAGTACCTTGGCCTTGAGGGCCAGGGTGTGAGCTCCATCCACGTCGCCGGAGCCCAGGGCCGACCGGGCCTGCTTCAGGAATTCCGTGATCTGCGCGGCCGTTTTCTGCTCCTGTGAGTTGAGCTGGCGCGTGATGGCTTTGAGTCCGCGCTCAGTGGACTGAATCAAATCCTCTGTCTGCTGGCGCAGGTCACCGGAGTCGCCGGAGGAAAGCTGGCCGATCGCGCTCACGCCGGCAGGTGCAGCTGGCGGCTCCTGCACTGCGTCTTGCACGGGCTTGGCCGGGTGCTTCTTATGATGCACCGGGGGCTGCGCGTCCTCCTCCTCGGGCGGCTTGGTCTCGAGGGCGGGCTCCTGCGCAGGAGTCGTGGCTGGCGGCGTTGTTTCCGCGGGCGCCGGCTTTGCCGGTGTGGGCGGCACGGGCAGCTCAATGGGTGGCGGTGCAGGCGCATTCTGGGCATGATGCGGCATGTGAAAGCAGCCAGCCAACAGCAATGGCAGCAACCATGCAAATCTCCTGAGACACGTCTTCATCCCGCAAACCCTTCTCTATTTTCAATGCCCGCCTGCTGGAGATGCCGGCGTCCCCATTCCGTGGCGGTGAGTGGAATTCGCAGCTGGAATTCCGTGCCACGTCCTAATACTGATTGTACTTCCACGCTGCCGTGGTGCAGCTGGAGAATGCGATAGGTCATTGCCAGGCCAATCCCGCTGCCCTCGCTTTTGGTGGTGAAATAAAGGTCGAATATCTTCTCCCGTATCTCGTCGGGGATACCGGAGCCCTCATCGGCGATGCGCAGAACCGCTGTCTTGCGGTCTTCTTCCAGCACCACCTGCAACCTGCCACCCTCGGGCATGGCCTGTGCTCCATTCTGAATCACATTGATCGCAGCCTGTTTCAGCAGGTCGGCATCCACGTTCGCCACCAGGGGATTGGGCGGCATCCAGCTCTCCAACTGCACGTTGCGCGTGGAGAGCTCCTCGGCCGCAAGCGCGAGAACGTCGCCGACGACCTGACGCAAATCCTGCTCCCGGAGTTGCAATTCCACCGGACGGGAGAAGTCAACCAAAGTCTGCACGACGCGGTCGAGGCGATGAATCTCGGCGTCGATGACTTCGAGGTGGCGGGATGCGGGAGCGTTGTCTTCGCCCAGCTTGTTTTTCAAGAGCTCGAGGTGGACGACGATGGCGTTAATCGGATTTTTGACTTCGTGTCCGACGCCGGACGTCAGCCTGCCGATGGCGGCCATGCGGCGCGAAAGCTCCAGCTCCGATTCGATTTCCTCCACGGATTCGAGATCGTGCAGGGTGACGAGCGCCCCCAGCCCCTGTCGCGTGTGGTCGTCGTGGATGAAGTCCACGGACGCCTGAATGCGGCGGCCTGATTCGGTGAGCACCACTTCATGCACCAGGTTGATCCCATCCTCGAAGGCCTGCGCGAGGGTCTGTCCCAGCACGGTTGAGCGATCGAAGATTTCCTCTGCGTGCAGGCTCAGAATCCGGTCTCGATCGATATGCAGGAAGCGCCGAGCGGCCTCTGAAACCAGCACTGCGCGACCGTCCCCGGTGAAGAGCAGAATTCCATCCTGAAGATTGCCGAGGATCTGGTCCAGATTCTCCTTCAACGCAGAAAAGACCTCTTCCACATTGCGCATGCGCTGGCCGATTTTCTCGATCTTGGTGGAGACGCGCTGGGCCATATCCTGTTCGGCGGCCGCAGCTTCCGCCTCACCGGGCACCTCGCTGGCCGCGGTCCAGTAGTCGAGCTGCATGCTGATCTGCTCCAGCGGGCGCAGGGCCAGATTGCTGAGCAGAAAAGCGACGAGCAGCGCCGTTCCCAACGCAAAACCCATCAGGGTGAGGGCTTCAGCAAGCCATGGAGCATAAAACGCTTTCAGCAGCGTGGTGCGCGTGCCCACATGGACACTGGCGAAAAGCGCGCCATTGCGCTCAAGGGGCAGGACGATATCAAAGACTCTTGGCGGTCCGAAGACTTCGCGCATGAGCTGAATTGGGTTGGCTTTGAGCAGCGTGCTGTAATCGGGGCGGACAGGCAGCGGCTTGTCCTGGTTATTGGGATTGGTGCTGACGAGCGTGACGGACTGGCTGTCGCCAATGTTGATGTCGTAGACGGTGAGCGAGTAGCGGTTGACTGAATCCACCACAGCCTGCAGGGCCTCGCTGCTGCGGATCGCCTCGGCTTCAAGGCCGCGCAGTTCGGCGGGATTGTTGGGGTCGACCTGGCGGTCCTTCAGCCCGGTTTCCAGCGCCTGCAGCAGGGCAAAGCGCACCTGGTTGGCCACCATTTTGTTGGTGTCGTAGGACTGCTGCACCGCCGCGTGCAGCAACTGGGTCACGTAGACCAGCGACAGCAGCCCGGCGATAAGAAACACCAGGCTGGTGATGGCCAGCACGAGTTTGGTCTTCAGTTGCATGGCTCAGGCCAGTTGGTCTTCCCGCGCATGGCTATATTCCTTGAGCTTGTTGTGCAGGGTCTTCAGGCTCACTCCCAGAATTTCGGCAGCGCGGGTCTTGTTCTGGCCGGTGGACTCCAAGGTGCGGAGAATCAGTTGCCGCTCGGCTTCATCGACCGTTGTGCCGACCGGGATCGCCACGATGCTGGCGTCACCGGCGTGCAAGGACTGGGCCTGGCCCTTTCCAAAGCCTGGCGGCAGGTGCCCCGCGTCCAGGGGCGCGCCGTCGGGGCAGAGAATCACCGCCCGCTCGACTGTATTGCGCAGCTCGCGGGCATTGCCCGGCCAGTTGTACGCCATCATCCGGTCCAGGATCGACTGTCCGACACCTGAAACGTGGCGTCCGTGCTTCTGATTCATCTCGCGCACCATCGCCTCGACCATGGCCGGCAGGTCCTCGATGTGTTCGCGGAGCGGCGGCATGTCGATATGAAACACGTTGAGGCGGTAGTAGAGGTCGCTGCGGAGTTCGCCGCGGGCGACGGCCTGACCGGGGTCGCGGTTGGTGGCGGCAAGCACGCGGACGTCCACCTCCTGCTCGGTGCGCGCTCCCAGGCGGCGAAGCTTGCGCTCTTCCAGAACGCGGAGCAGCTTGGCCTGGGTGCCGACGGGCATCTCGCCCAGTTCATCGAGCAGCAGCGTTCCCCCTGAGGCCAGCTCAAAGCATCCTGCCCTGCGCTCCACTGCGCCGGTGAAGGAGCCTTTCTCGTGCCCGAAGATTTCGCTTTCGATGAGGGTCTCGGGAATGGCGGCGCAGTTGACGGCGACAAACGGCCGCGATTTGCGGGGACTCAGCTCGTGCAGCGTACGCGCCACCATCTCCTTGCCGGTGCCGCTCTCGCCGGTGATGAGCACGGATACGTTGGATGGCGCAATCTGCTCGATGAGCGCGAAGATGTCACGCATGGCGCGGGAGGTGCCGACCATCGAGCCCAGAATGCCTGTTTCGCGCAGGCGCCGCCGCGCCACTTCCAGCTCAATCGTGGTGTCGCGCTGGCGAGTGGCGTTGGTCAGGATGGTGCGCAAGCGGGTGGCGTCCACAGGCTTTTGCAGAAAGTCGTAGGCCCCCAGCTTCATGGCGTCCACGGCCACCTGAATCGATCCCTGCGCGGTGAGCAGCACAACGGCGACGTTTGAGTTGATGCCCGAACCTTCTTCGTTCAGCCTGGTCAGCAGACCAATGCCGTCCAGCCGGGGCATCTTCAGGTCTGTGACGACGATGGCCGGATCCCAGGCGAGCGCTTTCTCCCAGCCCTCGATGCCGTCGCGCGCGGTCTCGGTCCGGTATCCCCAGCCGGAAATCAGTTCCGCAAGCCCCGTGAGTGCATGGGGCTCGTCTTCGACAATCAGGACTTTCACCGCGTTCTGCATCTTTTCCTTTAAGGTAAGCTTTCCGAGACGCGCCAACAGCCCCGGGCAGGAAAACCTTGAGATTGCTCGTAACTTATCTTTCTACCACGATAAAACCTGGATTCAGCCCGCCTTTTCAGTCAGTTCAGCCCAGCGGGCATACAGGGAGTCATTCTCCTGCTGCGCGGCCTCCAGCTCGGCCAGAGCTTTCTGTAGCGCTGTTGCGTCCGTGGCGACCTCCGGGCTTTCCACCTGCGCGTGTGCTGCCGCCAGCCGCGCGTCGGACTCCTCGACGCGCTGTTCGATGGCGGCAAACTCTCTTGCCTCAATGTAGGAGAGCTTCTTCTTCCGTCCAGAGGCTGTGCCGGAAGCCGATTCCGGCGTGTTTTCCGCCCTTGGCGCGGCCCCGCCAGCAGCTTCCTGCTGCTCCTCAAGCCATGTCTCCCACTGCGCATAGTCGGCAAATTGTCCGGTGTGCCCATCGCCGTCGAGGCCGAGCACCGTGGAGGCCACGCGATTGAGCAGGTAGCGGTCGTGCGTGACGAGCACCAGCGCACCGGGGAAGTCGAGGAGGTTGTCCTCGAGGATTTCAAGCGTTGGGATGTCCAGATCGTTGGTGGGCTCGTCGAGGAGCAGGACGTCGGCGGGCTCCAGCATGAGCTTTGCTATAAGGACGCGCGCCCGCTCGCCGCCGCTCAGGTTGCGGACGGGCTGGTTGAGCTGTTCGCCGGTGAAGAGGAATCGTGCCGCCCAGCTGGCCACATGCACGGTGCGGCCCTGATGGATGACCGAGTCGCCCTCCGGCGCAAGCGCGCGGCGCAGGGTAAGGCTCTCGTCCAGCTCGCGCATCTGGCTGAAGTAGACGAGGCGCAGCGCTTCGGCCCGGCGGATGCTGCCCTCGGCCGGTTCGAGTTCGCCGAGGAGGAGGCGAAGCAGGGTGGTTTTGCCGCTGCCGTTGGGGCCGACAAGGCCGACTTTCATGCCGGCGGTGAGGATGAAGTTGAGTCCGCTGAAGAGGCGCCGGCCGCCTGCCTCGCAGGCCACGTCTTCGAATGTCACGAGCCGCTTGGTTTTGCGCTGGCTGGCGGCGAAGTCGATGCCGGCGCTGCTGACGGAGGTGCGCGCGTCCATTTCCGCCAACTGGCCGATCATGGCGTTGGCGGTGCCGATGCGGGCTTTGGACTTGGTTGTGCGGGCCTTGGGGCCGCGGCGCAGCCACTCGATCTCAGTGCGTACGCGGTTGCGCAGGCTCTCCTGCTGGCGGCTCTGCGATTCGAGATAGGCCTCGCGCTCCTCAAGAAAGCGGCTGAAGTTGCCCTTCACGCGCAACAGGCCGTCGGCATAGACCTTGTTCAACTCAATGATTTCGCTGGATGTGGATTCAAGGAAGTAGCGGTCGTGGCTGACGGTGACGGCGGCGAACGAGGACGAGGTGAGCAGTTCCTCGAGCCACTCGATGCCGGCCAGATCGAGGTGGTTGGTGGGCTCGTCGAGGAGCATGACATCCGGTTCGCCGACAAGCGCCTCGACGATGGCCAGACGCTTGCGCCAGCCGCCGGAGAGGGATGCGGCCTCGGCGTCAAGGCTGGGAAAACCTGCCCGTCCGGCCAGCTCGCGCAGTCGGCCTTCGCGTTCGGATTCAAGGACATGGCCGGCGGTGAGCGCTGCCTGCAGTACCTGGCGGACGGTCAGGCCGGGGGTAAAGCGTGAATCCTGAGGCACATAGGCTGCTCGTGCCCGCTTGCGCACGGCCAGCTCGCCGGAGTCCGGCTCGACCTGGCCGGCCAGCACCGCCAGCAGCGTGGATTTGCCCGCGCCGTTGGGGCCGATGAGGCCGATGCGGGCTCCGTCCTCGACTGTAAGCGAGATATTGCGGAACAGGGGATTGGCGCCGAATTGCTTGGTGATGGACTGCGCATTCAGAATCGGGGGCATCTGTCTCTAGGATAATTGGATTTGGCCTGATGACGCGATGCGGCGGTCAGATTCGCAAGTGCCTGTAATTTTCTGCACGCGAACTCGCCAGGAATCTCAAGCCACGCACTGCAATCAGCGGAGGCCTCCATGGCAGTGCCAGCGGGAGACGGTCCTCGGTCAGCTGCGGATCAGGGAACACCGCCAGCGAAGGGTCCGCAGCGGTTTGCGGGGGCCCAGCCAACACCGCGAGCGGCCCAGGTCCAAAGAAATCCCTTCACCGCATCAACGGGCCGTGCAGGTCCCGGCGCATGCAAACAGTCCGGGCGGCGTGTGTCCCACGGGCGTGGCAAGGATGCAGCACCCTCCTGGCAGCGACTCAGATAGCCCGGCAAGCGCGAGGCTCTTCGCTGAGATGCGGATGAAATCTCGAAAGTATTGATGGGATCCTTATGTCCGAATTGAGACACTTTTGGCACAGACCAGTCCTCAACCAATCACCAGTGCCCAACCAGCGCATTTGCGGCTCGCAGGCCAAATCCGCGAAAGCGCAGCGGTCCGCTCCTGCCTGGGCGCAGGAGCATTGCATCTCAATTCCAACTTACGGAGTTCGGCAAATATGCAGAGCGCCCCAGGTAGCGAGAGTTCACCGAACAGCACGTCAGCGACTGGCATAACACCCTGGCTTGGATCGCAGCTTCAGAAAATCATCGATAACATTTACGAAAAATATAAGGATGTCGACGACGGCACGGTCGCGACCTATATCCCCGAACTTGGGAAAGCCAATCCGAAGGATTTCGGAATCTGTCTGGCAACGGTGGAGGGCCAGGTATTCACGGCGGGAGATTGGGAAAACGAATTCACGATCCAATCCATGTGCAAGCCATTCGCGTTCCAGTTGGCATTGGAACAGCACGGCACCGAAAAGACCCTGAAGCATGTGGGCGTTGAGCCGAGCGGCGAAGCGTTCAATTCCATTGAACTTGACCAAAGGTCGGGGCGCCCGTTCAATCCAATGGTGAATGCCGGCGCCATCGCCGTCGCCTCGCTCATCAAGCAGAGTCCGGTGGACGCGGGCGTTGAAGCCTTCGTTGCAAGAATGGGGAAAGCGGCTGGGCGCGAACTGCGCATTGACCAGTCAGTATTGGCTTCCGAAACGGCCACAGGCAACCGGAATCGGGCGATTGCCTACCTGCTGCTGAACGCCGGAATCATCGACGAAGAGGTTCAGCAGTCCCTGCATCAGTACTTTGCGCAGTGTTCCATGCTGGTGAACTGCAAGGATCTCGCGATGATGGCTGCAACAATGGCCAACATAGGAAATCAACCGGTGACGGGTGAACCCGTTTTCGATTTCCAGAACCTCAAGTACGTGATGGCTGTGATGTTCAGCTGTGGCCTTTATGACTACGCGGGCAACTGGGCCTTTGAGGTGGGGCTTCCCGCCAAGAGCGGCGTGTCCGGCGGCATCTTTGGCGTCGTCAACCGGCAGCTTGGCATCGCAGTGTATTCACCCAGGCTGGATGCCCAAGGCAACAGCGTGCGCGGAATTCTGGCCTGCAAGGAACTTGCCAGCCATTTTGGCCTGCATGCGTTCGACTTCAGTAATGTCGGCTCCAGTTTCATGCAGTGGCTGCTCTAGATTCCCTTGCAGGCCGTACTTGGCTAGAACTGACCAAAGCGCTCAGCGAGGCGCTCAGCCGTTATGCTTGCGTTGCGCGTGAATTGCGGGCAATTCATGCATTGCCTTCCAGCCACCCGGTTGACTTTGATCTGCCCGGAGCGCATGCGCAAAGCGGCGCTTTCAGGCAGGTTCCGAGCTTCTTTGAAACAGGGCGTTTTTCCGCGGCCTTTGCTGGCCTGCTGTTGGGCGTTGGCGCAGCTTTTAGAGGAGGGGCAAAGGCTCTACACTGGAAGTATGCTGGAGTATGAAATTTCCCCTGCCGACGCAGCGGTGCTGCTGCGCGAAAACAAAGTCAGACTGATCGATGTGCGCGAGCCGTGGGAGATGGCGCGGGTGTGCATTGACGGCAGCGTTCTGATGCCCATGGGCGAGGTGCCCGCACGCGCCCATAATGAATTCGATCCGGACGAGCATCTTGTGATTCTGTGCCACCACGGAATGCGGTCGATGAGCGTGACGGCCTGGCTGCGCAACCAGGGCTTTGAGACGGTGCAGTCGCTGCGCGGCGGGATTGATGCGTGGGCTGCGCAGATTGATCCGGCCCTTGGCCGGTACTAGGCAGATCGTACCCCGACACAGCCGTGCGGGGGCTGGACGGCCTATACTCTCCTCTGTTGATTTTTTTGAGGGAGCCCAGGCATGTCATTATCCGCTATTGCATTTGCCCGCCAGAACCACGCCCGCTTTCTGGATGAACTGAAAGCACTGCTGCGCATTCCATCGGTCTCCACGCTGCCGGAACATAAGGAAGATTGCCGCCGGGCCGCCGAAACGCTGGCCGCCGAGCTGCGCCGCATCGGGATGGAGAATGTGCGCCTGATCGAGACCGAGGGCCACCCGCTGGTGTACGCGGACTGGCTGCATGCGGCGGGCAAACCTACGGCACTTTGTTACGGGCACTACGATGTGCAGCCGCCCGATCCGCTGGATGAGTGGGTGTCGCCGCCGTTTGAGCCGACGGAGCGCAACGGCAACATTTATGCCCGCGGCGCGGTGGACGACAAGGGCCAGGTGTGGGCGCAGGTGAAAGCGCTGGAATCTTTGCTGGCTGCCGACGGAGCGTTGACGATCAATGTGCGCGTTCTGCTGGAGGGCGAAGAAGAAGTAGGCGGGGAGGGAATCGCGAACTATGTCGCGTCCAAGCCGCCCGAGCTGAAGTCCGATTTTGCGCTGGTGTGCGATACCGAATTGTTTGCGCCGGGATTACCCACGCTTTGCGTGGGCCTGCGCGGAATGATTTACACGGAGATCGAAGTGCGCGGCGCGCGCACGGACCTGCACTCCGGCATGTACGGCGGCGCGGCCCCGAATCCCTTCACGGCGCTGGCGCAGATTATCGCGCGGCTCAAGGATGAAAACGGTCACATCCTCATTCCTGGCTTTTATGACGGCATCATTCCGCCCAGCGCCGCGGAACTGGCGGCGTGGCGCAGCCTGCCGTTTGATGAGGAGGAATATCGCAAGACCGAGGTGGGGGCGAAGCAACTGGTGGGCGAGGCGGGCTATACCGTGCTGGAGCGCACATGGGCGCGGCCTTCGCTGGATGTTCATGGCATGCCGGGCGGATTTACCGGCGCGGGCGCGAAGACGGTGATTCCCGCGAAGGCGCAGGCCAAGGTGTCGATGCGTCTGGTGCCGGGGATGACTCCGGCGCGGGCGTTTGAACAGTACAAGAGCTACGTAGAGAAGATTGCCCCGGCGGGCGTGGACGTGGAGGTGCGGCTGATTCACTCCGGCGACCCCTGCCTGGTGACGGTGGACAACCCGTATATTCAGGCGGCGACGCGGGCGCTCCATGAAGTGTGGGGCAAGGACACGGTGTTCATCCGCTCGGGCGGCTCGATTCCGATTGTGGGGGATTTTGACCGGCATCTCGGTCTGCCAAGCGTGATGATGGGCTTTGGGCTGCCGGACGACAACCTGCATGCGCCGAATGAGAAATTCAATTTGAAGAACTTTGAACTTGGGATCGAGTCACTGATTCGCTTTTTGGAGGAGGCCGGCCGTTGAGCCTGCCCGATTCCGGCTCGGCGGAGGCGGTTGGCTTTGTGC
The DNA here is from genome assembly GCA_028876395.1 of Acidobacteriota bacterium. Lineage (GTDB taxonomy): Bacteria > Acidobacteriota > Terriglobia > Terriglobales > Acidobacteriaceae > Telmatobacter. The sequence continues at coordinate 1,983 of JAGWRX010000183.1, read as the reverse complement.
TGGCCGGAGGGCAGTCCAGCCGCATGGGCGCGGACAAGGCGCTGACGCAGCTCGACGGGGAGCCGCTGGTGGTTCGCGCGCTGGAGGTTCTGCGCGAGGCGGGGTTGCCGGCGGCAATCGCGGGCGCCCGTTCGCCGCTGGGAGGTTTTGCTCCGGTGGTGGAGGACGCGGCTTTCGGCCGGGGTCCTTTGGGCGGGGTCTGTGCGGGTCTGGCTGCAACTGACGCCGAGCGAGTGGTGTTTTTGTCGGTGGACATGCCCCTGCTTCCGGCTTCGCTTGTCTCGTACCTGGTCCGTCATGCGCAGATTACGGGCGCTGCTGTCACGGTTCCATCCGTTAACGGATTTGCGCAGACCTTTCCGGCGGTCGTGGATCGTGCCGCTCTGCCCGCGCTTGAAGCCAGCCTCAAAGCCGGTACGGGCGGCTGCTTCTCTGCGTTCCAGGCAGCCGCTGCCGAAGTGGGCCTGCCCTTCTCGATTCTTCCGGTCGAATCGCTTGCTCAGCCCGGCCATGTGAACCCCCCGGACGGCCTGCCCGCAGCGTTATGGTTTCTGAATGTGAATAGCCCGGCAGAGCTTGAGCGGGCCCAGGCGCTGCTTGCTGCCTTTCATCGCGTAAGCTGATTGCAGGGCCATGCCGGATTCCTCTGCCAATTCCGATCTCTCTCTGGCGCTGGACGGAGCGGGCGGCGACGAGCCGCCAACATCCCAGCGCGCCGTTGAAGCGGCATCCCAACCGATGGTCGTCTTTGACAATGTTTCGATTTCGTTTAACGGCCGCGCGGTGCTTGAAGATGTGAGCTTCTCCGTCGATCGTGGGCGAACCCTCTGCATTCTGGGGCGAAGTGGCGTGGGCAAGTCCGTGGCGCTGCGCATCCTGATGGGCTTTCTCAAGCCGGATTCCGGCTCCGTCCGCGTGGACGGACAGGAGATTACCGGCCTCGATGAAGAGGGCATGCAGACCGTCCGCAAGCGCATCACCATGGTCTTTCAGAACGGCGCACTTTTTGACTCGCTCTCCGTGAGGGAAAACATTGCATTTCCGCTGCGCGAGCGCGGGGGTCTGGACGAGGACCAGGTGCAGCAGATCGTTCAGCGGCTCATCGGCATGGTGGGTGCGGAGGACGTGGAGGACGAACTGCCGGCGAGCCTATCCACCGGGCGCCGCCGCGCGGTGGCGATTGCCCGCGCCCTGGCGGCCCAGCCTGAGGTGGTGCTCTACGACGAGCCAACCACGATGGTGGACCCCATCATCGCGCGCCGGCTTGGCGGCATTATTCAGCGGCTCAAGCGGCAGCTGGGGTTCACCAGCATCGTGGTTACTCACGACATGCGATTCGCCGAGCGGCTCGCGGATACGGTGCTGTTCCTCCACGAGGGGCACGCGACCTTCTTCGGTCCACTGGCAGAGTTCCTGGCGACAACCGATCCCCATATCCGTCAGTTCTTGACGCTGGATGAGTACCTGTTACCAACGTCGTAAGGGTTTTTGCCTATCGGCTGCCGGGTCTCGCGGCGACTCTCCCTGTCTGCGAGCCGGGAAGTCCGATGTGGTCGACATGTAAGGTTTTTGGACATTCCAGCAAGTCTGGTTGCGCGCCAATCACTTGGTCAGATCGGGTTGCACAAAATCATCCAGTTGCAACGGTGCCCTTGCTCAATGAATACACAAAGCCCGCAGAGTGAGCCCTGCGCCATGATGGCGCGAGGGTCTGCAACTTTTGGACCATACTCAGTACCGGCACGGGGAGGCTAGCGTAACGTCGAAGTTCGCTTAGACTTGACACGCAGTGCCCTGGCAGCGGCGTCGAATCCGGCAGATGAAGATCGGGGGTGCCAGGTGTGGCGGTTTCAAGCGTGGCATGGCCTCACCGGCAGGCGTTGCGGAGCGGCATGTTGAACGGCGGCCCGCACAGGATGTGCTGATTGAAAATGATTGCGTCATTCAGGAGGTTGTTCCGATAATCGCCGGGTTCCTTTGAGG
>JAGWRX010000014.1 GCA_028876395.1 Acidobacteriota bacterium | reverse complement strand
GGAGCCAGTGGCTATTGGCTGCGACCACCATCAGTTCATTCATCAAGCCTGTAATGTATTGCCCGGCTGAGACGCCGGAGATTGGTCCCGTGAGGATGTAATCGAACATCAGCGCCGAAACACTCAGCTTGGCGAAGGTGCCGCCCAGGGCTTCCTTCACCACGCGGTAGACACCGCCACGGGTAAACATCGAACAGCTTTCGACGTAAACGGCACGCACCGCAAAGCTGAACAGCATGATGCCGAGGATGAACCAGGGAGCAGCGGCGCCCACAGCCTGCTCGGCAATGCCGCCCGCATAGAACGCTGACGATCCCAGATCGTTGAGAACGATGGCCGCAGCGCGCCAAAAGGAGATGAACGTGAGCATCACGGAGGATGCCACGATGAGCCGGACGCGGTCGGAAGGTGGGGCTACGGTCGTTCGAGTGGATGCCATCGCGTGTGAGCAGGCGAAAAAACAGCCGCCTATTATCCAAAGAGCGAAATTGCCGTCCGCCCTTGGCTGAGTTTATTTCTGAAACAAGCGGGAGTCAATCAAAAATGAAATGCCTATTGGCGGCCGGCGTGATTCGGCCGTCTAGTCCTCGCCGAACAGTTCCTTGCCATCCTCAATAAAGCTGATGAGAACAACCACTGCCGACCCCACGAGGCCAGCAAAGAACATGCCTTCCAGTATGCGAATTCCCACCAGAGCAATAACCATGCAAATGATTGTATCCGGTCCCGGGCGATGTGCCCGCTGTTGACGGCTCAAAAAAGTTGCGGCTTGCATCGCAGGGCGTGCCCGGGCGCGGACGGCGAGGGGATGCTTTACACTCGTCCAGTATGCAGCGCGATTCGTGGAAGTTATGGGCCGCCGCAGGCCTTTCCGCCGGACTGCTCGAGTTGCCGTTCCCGATTGCCGGACCGATGCCGGCCTGGCGCAGTGTCTTCGCCTGGCCTGGCCTGGTCCCGCTGCTCTGGGCGCTCCTGTCGCGCGTGAGCGTTGAGCGGCCCCGGCCGCTGCGCCGCGCCTTCCTGCTCGCGTATCTCTGCGGCTTCCTCTGGTACTGCGGCAACTGTTATTGGGTCCGCGACACGATGGAGCGCTATGGCGACATGCCGACCACGGCGCCGACACTTCTGCTGATAGGGTTCAGCCTGGTGCTGGGGCTTTATTTCGGTCTCTTCGGCCTGGGCGTCATGCTGGTGCGTCGGACCTCCGGCAGTACTCGCCTGGCTCTCGCCGTGGCGCCGGTTCTATGGGCTGCACTTGAACTCGCGGCTTCCCGCATTACCAGCGTCCCGTGGGACCAGCTCGGCTATTCGCAGGTGGACAATGCGCTGGTCAACCAGCTTGCTCCGTGGACCGGCGTCTACGGCATCAGCTTTGTTCTCGTCGCCGTGAATGCTTTCATCGCCGGCGGCCTTGTTCTTCGCGGGAGGCAGGAGCGGCTGGTGTCGGGCATGGCCGGCTTGCTTCTGCTGGTGGGTGGAACGGCTGGCATTTTCATTGCGCCTCCCCAGCCCGCGCCGACAGCAACCGCCGTGCTCATCCAGCCAAACCTCGATGTTGGTTCCGACGATGCCTGGCCCGGGCCGGAGTGGGATCGCCATATTGCCGAGTTCACGCGCATGGCTGAGGAGCAGTGCAAGGCCTACATCGCAGGGATTCCGCAGACGGGCGCACCCACCCGCGAGATCGCCTGTCCTCCAGGTCCCACGCGTCCCGACCTGGTTGCGTGGCCTGAGTCGCCGGCGCCGTTTGTCGAGCAGGATGCACGTTTCCAAAACGCCGTGATCTCTGTTGCCCGCGCCACGCAGTCGCCTCTCGTGGTGGGCTCCATCGGCACGGATTACTCCGCCGAGGATCAGGCATGGCGCGACTACAATTCCGCGCTGGTTGTGGGTGCGGATGGAGCGCGCGTGGGCCGCTACGACAAGATTCACCTTGTCCCCTTTGGCGAGTATGTGCCCTTCAAGAATCTGCTCTTCTTTGCGCGCAAGCTTACGGGCCGGGTTTCAGAGTTTACCCGCGGCGACAACCGCGAAGTCTTTCGTCTGAACGGGCACCGCTACGGGGTCTTCATCTGTTACGAAGCGGTCTTTGCCGACGAGGTGCGGCAGTTCTCGCGGCTGGGCGCGGAAGTGCTGGTGAACATCAGCGACGACGGCTGGTATGGCGACACCAGCGCGCCGTGGCAACACCTGAACATGGCGCGGATGCGGGCCATTGAAAACCGGCGCTGGCTGCTGCGCGACACCAACAATGGCGTCACGGCGTCGATTGACCCCTACGGCCGGGTCCGGCAGAGCATTCCACGCCACCAGACGGACGTTCTGCCCGCCGGATTCGCTTTTCGCGACGACATAACCTTCTACTCGGCCCACGGCGACATGTTTGGCTGGGTCTGTGCCATACTTGCTTTAGGCGTTGTTGGCTGGGCGTTGCGCGTCAGCCTCAGGCTTAAACTTCAAACCAAAGTCAGGTCTTAAGAGCAGATTATGTCATTGAACGATCTCGAATCCGTTTATGCTCCCGTGCGCGACCAAGTCCGCGACCTGCGGGAGTATCTTTGACCCTGCCCGTATCCGCAGGGAACTCGCAGACATAGAAGCAAAGCTGGCCGATCCGGCCATCTGGTCCAATCCCGCGGCCAGTCAGCCGCTGATGCGCGACCGCAAGCGCATCGAGGGGCTGATTGCCGACGATGAAGAACTGGTGCGCCGCACCAGCGACATCGAGGCCTACTTTGAGCTGGCCCGCGAGGGCGAAGACGTGCTGGCCGACCTGGAGCGCGACATCAAAGCCCTGTCCTTCTTTGCCGAGGAACTGGAAGCCCGCACCATGCTTTCCGGCGAGGCCGATGCGCTCAATGCCATTGTGACCGTGCATCCCGGAGCCGGCGGCACCGAAAGCCAGGACTGGGCCGAGATGCTGCTGCGCATGTATCTGCGCTGGGCCGAGCAGCAGGGCTTCAAGACCGAAATGAATGACTATCAGGCGGGCGAAGAGGCAGGCATCAAGTCGGCGACCTTCACCATCCTTGGCGAATATGCCTTCGGCATGTTGGCCGGGGAGAGCGGCGTGCACCGGCTGGTGCGCATTTCGCCGTTTGACTCCGCCAAGCGCCGGCATACTTCGTTTGCCTCGGTTTACGTCTCGCCGGAAATTGATGACACGATTCAAGTGGATTTGAAGCTTGAAGACCTGCGCATCGATACCTACCGCTCCGGCGGCAAGGGCGGCCAGCACGTGAACACAACGGACTCCGCCGTGCGCATGACGCACCTGCCCACGGGCATCGTGGTGCAATGCCAGAACGAGCGGTCGCAGCACAAGAACCGCGAAAAGGCGATGAAGATGCTGCGCTCGCGGTTGTACGAGTATGAGCTTGAAAAGAAGCGCGCCGTGAGCAAGAAGCTGGAAGACTCGAAGCTGGAGATCAACTTCGGCTCGCAGATTCGCTCGTACGTGCTGCAGCCTTACCGTATCGCCAAGGACCATCGCACCAAGGTGGAAGTGGGCGACGTGGACAAGGTGCTGGATGGCTATCTGGAGCCGTTTCTGCGCGGTTACCTGCTGGCCAAACGCCGTGGAACGGCGGTGGCTGCCAGCGAGAGGGACGATCTGGACGTTTAATGCGACCGGAGGGCACGGGAGAAAATGGGCAACGATCCTGCCGTCATTGAAGAAATGCTGCGCACGGCGCGAACCATCGCCGTGGTGGGCATGAGCGACAAGCCATGGCGCGCCAGCCACAATATCGGCCGCTACCTGGCCGAGAACGGCTATCGCGTGCTGCCGGTCAATCCCGCGCTGAGTGAGGTGTTGGGTCTCGCGTCTTACCCGGACCTGGATGCGGCGCAGGCCGCCGCGCAGCGCGAGACGGGAAAGGGAATCGACCTGGTCGACGTTTTTCGCGCCAGCGAACATGTCCCGGCAATTGTGGAGGATGTCATTCGTCTTGGCATTCCGTACCTTTGGCTGCAGGAAGAAGTGATGCATGATGAGGCGGTGGCCCGCGCGCGAGCTGCCGGGGTCAAGTGCGTCCAGAATGATTGCATCTTCCGTCAGCACGCCCGGCTTGCCGAGCGACTCTGAGCCTCCGGCGGGGACGATGAGCGCTGGTTCAGGAGCCAGAGGCTGAATTTCCGGCGACGAACCCGGCTCCGGGAGCGTCAAATAGAGGAGAACTACTGTCTGCAATGCGCCTTTTCCGACTGATCCTCGCATTTCTCGTTCCGCTGGCGGCAGGGCTGCCCGCGCTGGCCGCTTCCAGTTCAGCCGATGCGCCGCATGTGCATGTACAGCTTGTGGTTCTTCCCCAGGAACTGAGCCGGGGCGGAACCGCGGACGCGGGCCTCTACTTCAAGATTGAGCTGGGCTGGCATGTCTACTGGAAGAACGCGGGCGATGCCGGCCAGCCGCCGCGCATTCATTGGACTCTGCCGGATGGCATCACTGCGGGAGAACTGGAGTTTCCGGCGCCCAAGCGCCTGCCCCTGGGCCCGCTGATGGACTTCGGGTATGAGAACGAGGTGCTTTTTCCGCTGACACTGAATGTGGCGCAGTCGGCGAAGCCGGGACCGGCGCCGCTGCACGCCAAGGTGGATTGGCTGGTTTGCCAGGCGACCTGTATTCCAGGCAAGGCTGAACTGCAGGTTGACCGGAGCATTGTGGCGCGCGCCGGCAAGGCTGCCGTGCCAGCGCCCGACGCAGCGCTCTACAACCGGTTTGTTGCCAGGCTGCCAAAGCCGCAGCCGCACTCTTTCAATGCGATCTTCCAGCCTGAGAAGTCCGATTTCCGCCTGGCTGTGGAAACCGGCAGGGAGGAAACGAGCGCCGTGTTTTTCCCGGCGGAACAGGGCGTTCTCGACAACCCGGCCGCGCAACGATTGACTCCCACGCCCACGGGTTTTGTGCTGGACCTGAGGAAGGATGCGGGCCTGACCGCGAATCCTGCTGAATTGAAAGGCGTTCTGGAGCTTGCAGGCGATCGGGCGTATGAGATTGCGGCGTTGCCGGGCCTGGTGAAGGGCGTTCCGGCCCTGGCCGACGAGCCAGCCTCGTCCGCTCCGACAAGCGCGGCTGGCATCGCAGCGCCCGCAGCGGGCCGGGCTGCCGGCGCGGCTGACCTGGGCCTGTTGAGCGCGGCGGGGCTGGCGTTTCTGGGCGGACTGCTGCTGAACCTGATGCCGTGCGTGTTTCCGGTGCTCTTCCTCAAGGGGCTGTCGCTGGTGCAGTCGGGCAACGAGGAGCGGCACAAACTGCGGGCGCACGGGTTTGTGTACACGCTGGGCATTCTGGCTTCGTTCTGGGCGCTGGTTGGAGTGCTGTTGGGGCTGCGGGCGGCGGGCGCGAGCCTTGGCTGGGGATTCCAGTTCCAGTCGCCGGTTTTCTTGTCGCTGATGGCCGGGCTGCTGTTCTTTCTGGGCCTGTCGTTGGCGGGTCAGTTTGAGATCGGGCTGACGCTGACTGGTACTGGCGGTTCGCTGGCGGCGAAACAGGGCTATACGGGCAGCTTTTTCACGGGCGTGCTGGCGGTGATTGTGGCCACGCCGTGCACGGCTCCGCTGATGGGAGCGGCCGTGGGCTACGTGCTGGCGCAGCCGGCTGCCGTGACGTTTGCCGTGTTTACGGCGCTGGCGCTGGGGCTGGCTGCGCCCTACGTGGCGCTGACTCTGCAACCGGCGTGGACGCGCCTGCTGCCGAAGCCCGGTGCGTGGATGGACGTGCTGAAGCAGGCGATTTCGGTTCCGATTTTTGCTACGGTGATCTGGCTGGCGTGGGTGCTGGCACAGGCTTATGGCGCCTCTGTGCTGGCGGCGCTGCTGGGAAGTTTTCTGCTGCTGGCCATTGCGGGCTGGTTTCTGGGACGGTGGCCAGCTCAGCGCTGGGCCACGGTCGTTGCGGTGGCGATTGTTGCGGTGGTGATTGCCGTGAGCGCGCTTGCGCCGGGCAAGTTGGGCACAGCGGCACAGGCAAGTGTTGGGACGGAGAAGCAAGGCTGGGAGCCGTGGTCGGCGGAGACGGTTGCGCGGTATCAGTCGCAGGGGCGGCCGGTGTTTGTGGACTTTACGGCGAGCTGGTGCCTGAGCTGCCAGGTGAATGAGCGCGTGGCCCTGAGCCAGACGCAGGTGCAGAAGGCCTTTGCCGACGCGAACGTGGCCCTGCTGCGCGCGGACTGGACGCGGCACGACGAGGCCATTACGCAGGCGCTGACGGCGCTGGGGCGCGACGGAGTTCCAGCGTATGCGCTGTATGCGCCGGGGCAGAGCAGCCCGCAGATGCTGCCTGAAGTGCTTACACCGGGCATCGTGACGGATGCGTTGGCGACGCTGCCAAGGAGCACAGCGCAGGCGAGTGCGAAAGTCTCCAACCTTAAGTAAATCATATAGATAACTTGCTTGACGCTGGCCGAAGACTGATTCGGCCCGGGCTAAGCCGCGCAATAATCTGCAAGAAATCTGTGGAAAAGAAAAATAAATAAGGGGGGTAGGGGGTACCCTTTAGCCGCTAGCCTCTAGCTGCCAGCTCCCAGCCGGGGTGGTGACTCGACGGAATCCTGTACAGACCCGGGACATAGCTGACAGATTTCTACTGCTGCAATTCCATTGTGCGGGATTGAGGGGAAATTATATGCAATATGGGCGGAGGAATTTTTGCTGGGCCACGTGGGCAATCGTGGCCTCCCACCCCGTCGTTCGCTGGCGCGAACGACGAGGGTGGGGCAACCCCGAATGGGCGGCATAGAACAATGCTTCCACCATCCCCGGTCCCCAACGGCGAGGGACCGGGGGCACCCTCAACGTGGTGCGGAACGGTCATCGGGACCGGGGCCACCTGCCACTCGGCTACCGGCATGTTGTGGGCATCTGGGCATCCGTCCAAGTGGAGAAGACCCGCACAACCGGATGCTGTTCTGCGTCGGCGATACTCCATGTGCCGCTGTTGGTTTCCACAACCAGCTTGTCCCCCAGCTTTCGTACGCGGATCGTGGGCGAGAAGGCAATAAGGTTCGTGACCTGCGCCGGTACAACGTCAAGCAGCTTGTCCAGAGACTCCGTCTGATGCGTGCTCAGATGCAACACTTTCGCAGGCTGTTCTTCCGCTGCTTTCCAGTCCTTTCCACCGATGTAAACGACACAACCGTTTCCCAGCCAATCCACCGCAAAGGTATCGCCGTCTCCGGATGTCCATTCGGACGTATCCTGCAAATGCTCACCCGATGGGCTCGTTAAAGCAAAATCGCTTTCGAGATTGACGAAAATCTGCTGCCCACCCGGTGACCAGCGTGGACTAGCTCCGTACGCCGGACCATACCCGCCGATGTTGACCGTGGACGGAAGCTTCTTAACTGCGCCGGATCGGAGATTGAGTATTGCAAAAGGGCCGGCATCCGTTACCGCATCGTCGCCGTCACTCGGAACAGCTTCCAGTTGGGAATGAATCGCAACTACCACCTGACTTCCATCAGGTGAAAAGTCCGGGTATGCGTAGACTTCCCGTTTGTTGTATACGGAAGCGTGGGTCAAACGCCGAATCTTTCCAGTCGAGACCGAGAGCAAATAGAGCGGTCCACCGTTGAACATCGGTCCGGCTCCGAGCGGAGCAAATACGACCCTCTGCGTATCAGGGGAAATAGCAAATGTCCCGATTGGCGGCGTCGTCTTAATGACGCGTATGGTCTTGCCAGATGCAGACCTGATGGTCAAGGTTCCCCCAACACTATAGGCAACGCCATTTTTCGGGAGCGCCGACGACTGAGGCCATGCCCCATCGACTGAGAAGAACGCAACGAGTAACAGTAAAAGCGTGTTCTTCATTGGTTTTCATCCGTATTCACGGTAACTGTGAAGCTCTGTTGTTGTGGACTCCCGTCTGCTGGCCGCAATCCGGTCACGCGTTCATAGTCTCCATACTGGGTGGGTGGCCGACCCTTCCCCCGTACAATGCTAACTTACCTCCGACGTGGGTGGCCCATCCTTGCGCGGACTTATCGCGCAAGGGTGGGTACCACAACCCTTCGCCCATCCGGGTCTCGCCGTTGTTCCCGCTCCCACGCCGTCCAAAACGACTCGATCTCCACCGTCCCGCGCAGCCCAGCCAAGTAATGACGACAACTCGACCACGGCCAGTCCTCAGGCTTTGCCACCAGCCCGCGCACAACCGGATTGCGATGCATATATCCGAGCTTCTCCGCACGCTTTTCTTCACTCCACACGTTGAAGTCGTAATACCGGCGCTGCCAGAATTGCGCCTGGCCCGCGCTCTTCAACTTTCTCGAAGTCTGCTGCTTCAACACCTGCAACGCCGCCGCCAGCGACGCGATGCGTGTTTCACCCACCAGCAGGTGAACGTGCTCGGGCATCAAGACGTACCCCAGAACCACGAACTCATACCGCCGACGCACAATTTCGAACTCGTGCTCAAAGCACCTATAGGCTGCTGTTGCGTTCAGCAGCGGCTGCCTGTGAAAGCAACTGAAGGTGATGAAGTGAAATGCACCGGCTTTCTGGTCACGGACGAGTTTGCCCTTCATTGCGAAGAACGAGCTTATTTGGTTCCCACCCTTTCGGCCAACCGCAGGCCGAAAGGATGGGGCACCCGCCCGTCGGTTGAAATTGTAAAGACTTAAGGTGCGCCACCGGCCGAACTCTGCTTGCGAAGAGACTATTCGCGGTTCTTTTTGCCTGATTTGATGCGGCGGATTTCTTCCATGCGCTGGGCTAGCTGTTTTTCGCGGCCTTCCTGGGTGGGCTGGTAGAAGGTGCGGCCCTTGAGCGAGTCGGGGAGGCAGTCCATGTCGGCGACGCGGCCTTCTTCGTCGTGGGCGTAGCGGTAGCCCTTGCCGTAGTCCAACTCCTTCATCAGTCGCGTGGGGGCGTTGCGCAGGTGCAGGGGGACAGGCTCCTGGCGGGTGTGCTCGATCTCCTGCTGCACGGCTCCGTAGGCGGTGTAGACGGAGTTGGACTTGGGGGCGAGGCAGAGGTAGACGACGGCTTCGGCGAGGGCGAGGTCGCCTTCGGGCGAGCCGAGGAACTCTATCGCCTGTTTGGCGGAGAGGCAGAGGTTGAGCGCCTCGGGGGCGGCCAGGCCGATGTCTTCAACGGCCATGCGGACGACGCGGCGGGCGAGGTAGAGCGGGTCTTCTCCGGCGGCGAACATGCGGGCGAGCCAGTAGAGCGCGGCGTCGGGGTCGCTGTTGCGCACGCTTTTGTGGAGGGCGGAGATGAGGTTGTAGTGCTCTTCGCCGGACTTGTCGTACATGAGCACGCGCTGCTGAACCGCTTCCGCGGCGAGTGCGCGGTCAATGTGCTTTGTTCCCTCGACGGCCAGTTGCGCGGCGACTTCGAGGGTGTTGTAGGCGTTGCGGCAGTCGCCGCTGGAGTAGCTTGCGATGAGAGCGAGGGCATCGTCGTCGGCGGTGAGGTTGAGGGCGCCGAGGCCGCGGTCTTTGTCCTCGACGGCGCGGCGGAGTAACTGCGTGACGCGGTCTTCACTGAGGGGTTGCAGCACATACACGCGGCAGCGCGAGAGCAGCGCGGAGATGATTTCAAACGAAGGGTTCTCGGTGGTGGCGCCGATGAGGCGGATGGTGCCGCGCTCGACGTAGGGGAGGAAGGCATCCTGCTGGGCCTTGTTGAAGCGGTGAATTTCATCGACGAAGAGGATGGTGCGGGAGTGCATTTCTGCGGCCCGCGCCGCGTCGGCCATGACCTGCTTGATTTCCTTGATGCCGCTGGTGACGGCGGAGAACTCAATGAAGCTGGCCTTTGTGGTCTCCGCGATGATTTTGGCGAGGGTGGTTTTGCCGACGCCGGGCGGACCCCAGAAGATCATGGAGCCGGGGTCGTCGCGCTCAATCTGGATGCGGAGTGGCTTGCCGGGGCCGAGGAGATGCTCCTGGCCGCTGTACTCGGCGAGTGTACGGGGGCGCATGCGCTCGGCCAGCGGCGCCCCTGCCCCTGCCACTGCGTGGAGCGGGGTTTTGGACGAGATCTTCTGGCCGTGCGGGAGATTGTCGAAGAGGCTCATGGCGCGGCCTTTCGCTGGCGGGAGGCCTCGTAGAGCAGGATGGAGGCGGCAACGGAGGCGTTGAGGCTTTCGACGGGGCCGGGGCAGGGGATTGTGATGGCGGTATCGGCCTGTGCGGCGAGCGCGTCGGGCACGCCGCTGCCCTCGTTGCCGATGATGAGGGCGACCGGGGCGGCGAGATTCACCTGGCCTGCGGGCGTGGCGTCGCGGACGGCGGTGGCAAGGATGCGGACGCCGGATTCGCGCAGGTGCTGGAAGCATTCGGACTCAGAGACGGTGAGGAGCGGGAGGCGGAAGAGGCTGCCCGCGGAGGCGCGGACGGCTTTCGGGTTCCAGGCGCTGACGGTGCCGGGCAGGCTGAGAATGCCGTTTGCGCCGAAGGCCTCGGCGGAGCGGAGGATGGTGCCGAGGTTGCCGGGGTCCTGCAATCCGGCCAGCACGAGCAGCAGAGGGCTAGTCTTGCGATGCGGGTCGAGCAGATGCGCCCAGCTCCAGTCTGGCGGTTTGACGAGCGCCGCAACGGGCTGCGGGGTTTCAGTGGCGAGGGCGGAGGCAAGCAGATCCCGCGGCAACAGAAGAACAGTGGTCTCCGGCGGAAGACCGAGGTCATCGAGCAGGTGCTCGGCTCCCTGGGCGGCGAAGACGCAATCGATGCGGAGGCCCGCGCGCAGGGCTTCGTGGAGCAGGTTGGGGCCTTCGATGCCAACGAGGCCGTGAGGGTCCCGGCCGGGCTGCGTAAGGGCGCGGCGGAGCTGTTTCACGCGATCATTCTGCTTACTCTGTACAATGCGAACAGGCATCTTCTTGAGTTGTTTGCATCTCCCTGGCGATTCTATGCCGTTTTGCGTTTCGCCGGGAGCCGCCCGGCACCGCTCAACTTGCACCGCTGCTGGTGCTGTGATAACTTCCGGCTTTGTGGCGTCTGCAATTGCGGCGTTTCCACTGCGGTCTTGCTTCTGTGTCCGGACGCGGTCGATGTGCAAACGCTTGAGGGAACCGAGGTAGACCTTCTTGTCCGCGGAAATCTTGCGCGTCCATCCCGATGAACCCCAACCCGACCGGATTGATTACATTGTCTCCTGTCTGCGCAAGGGGGATGTTGTTGCTTTGCCGACGGACACCTTCTACGGCCTGGCCGTGGACCCGGTGAACCTGCATGCGGTCGAGCGCATTTACCAGATCAAGAGCCGGCAGAAGCACAAGCCGTTGTCGCTGCTGATTTCATCGCTGGCGATGGCCTATGAGCTGGCGCGCGATTCCGATTCGATGATTGACCGGCTGGCAGACCGTTTCTGGCCGGGGCCGCTCACGATCATCGTGCGCGCGGGGACGAAGCTGCCACTGCGTTCGACGGCCAACACGGGCAACGTGGCTCTGCGCGTGCCGGACGCTGCGATTCCTCGGGCGGTGGTGGAGCGGTTCGGACTGCCGATTACGGCGACATCAGCCAACCTGCAGGGCGCATCGGAGTGCACGCATGCCGCGTGCGTGCGCGACCAGATCGGCGACCGCATACCGCTGATCATCGACGGTGGGCCGACGGGCCGGTCGATGCCGACCACGATCGTGGACCTTTCGCTGGGACCGGGGCGCTGGGAGATTCTGCGCGAGGGTGCGATTCCCACGCACGAAATCGTGATGGTGCTGCAGCGGTAAGATGTGCGCATGAACGAAATGGCCAGGCCGAAACCACGAAGATGGATGCTTTCTGCCGTCCTCGTGGTGCTGCTCGCGCTGGCGGTGGGATTTCTGGGCTGGTGCCGTTGGGTCTATGTGCAGATCGAGCGGCATGCGGCTGAGGACCAGGCCGCTCCGGCGGACGCCATTGCCGTGTTTGGCGCGGCGGAGTACGCCGGGCGGCCCTCGCCGGTCTACCGCGCGCGCCTGGATCACGCTGAGGCCTTGTACAACCGAGGTATTGCCCCGCTGATTATTACGCTTGGCGGAGACGGCGGCGACGAGTACTCCGAGGGCGGCGTGGGGCGCGCGTACCTGATGGGGGCGGGCGTTCCCGAGTCCGCCATCATTGCAGAGACGCACAGCCACAACACGGCAGAGTCGGCGCGGCGCATTGCGGTGATTGCCCGAGCCAACGGGTTTCGGAGGCTGGTCGTCGTCAGCGATGGCACGCACCTGTTCCGCATCCACGAGATTTGCGCCGCCAATGGTCTCGACGTGCTGACGTCACCCCGGCCCCGCGTGCCCGTGGAGAGCAATCCCCCTGAGATGGACCCGATCATCCACGAGATTCTGAGCTATACGGCGTGGCGGCTGCACCTGGAATAAGGCTGGGGATTGCAGACCCGGCTCAGAAGACGGGGAAGGGCAACGCGGGTCTAGCTGATTCCTGTGCGCGTGAGAATCGCGAGAAGGGCCAGGGCAAACGCGGAGGCGCTGGCGGTGGAGAGGAAGTTGACGCCGTCGTTGTTGAGCCAGCCGCGGCGCTCAAGCGTGGCGCCCAGCAGGCTGTCAAAGAAGAGGCCGAAGACGCCGCCCGTCCAGCTCACGGCCAGCATGGGCGCGCCGCCGTGCAGCGCCCACGCGCCCGCCGCGGCTACGATGCCGGCGGCCAGCACACCGGCCAGCGAGCCGCCCAGGCTGATGGCGCCGTCGGTGCCGGGGTCAACGCGGCGCAGGGTTGTGAGCATGCGCGGGCGAGCACTCAGCACCTGGCCCAGCTCAGAGGAGACGGTGTCTGCCGCAGCTTCGGCCAGCGCCGCCAGCCCCACGGCAAACAGGGGCATCGGAACCTGCGTGGCGCGCGCAAACCAGCCGGTATCCGCCAGCCAGTTCTGTACGAGTTCATTGGAGACGATGGCTGCGACGCCGAGATTAGCAGCCACCTGGGCGGCGGTGCGTCCGCTGCGGCTCTCGGCGGTGCCCAGGCGCTCTTTGTGCGCGCGGCCCAGGCGGGTGGAAATCGCAGTGAGCAGCATGAGGCCGAGCATCGGCATGAGCGCGGTGTGCCACGGCAGGTAGGGCATGGTTGCAGTGGAGAACATGAGGCTGGCGGTGATGGCCGCTCCGGCTGCTGCGGCACCCAGCGTAGCGGAGCGCAGCTTGAACGCGACCAGGCCGAGCAGCAGGCTCAGCCCCACGGTCCAGAGGGCCACGGGGGTGGCCTGAGTTGCCCACCAGTGGGCCTCAAGGACGACGCTGGCAGCGACAAAGGGCAGCACCAGCAGAAGCACCAGCTTCGATTGCCAAACCTGAATGATTTGCGCCACGCCTTATCGTACCGTTCCAAAGCAGGGTCAGGAAGGCGCGGGTGGGTAAGCGCAGGTGAATCGGTTTAGACTCATCTGCGGCGTAGTTACGATTTTTTCCGGAGTCTCGAATGAAAAGGTGTTCCGCAGTGTTTGCAGTCGTCGCCGGTGTCGCACTTTCAGCTGCCGCATCCATGGCGCAGAACCCCGGCCAGCAGCTGGAACTGGATCGCAAGGGCGAGACGATTGTGCTGGAGCCGTATGCGCCGAATATTCTGCGTGTGACGCTGAGCCTGAAGCGCGAGCCGGCCGAGGCCGCGCCGGGCTATGGCTTCGTGGCCTCGCCACAGGCCGGAGGCTGGACGGCAAGCCAGACCGAGCAGACAGACGTCTTCCAGTCGTCGCGGATGGTGGTGACGGTGGGCCGGCCGCGGCCTGCAGGGCCTCCGCCGCTGAAGACGATGAGCGACATTGGCAAGTACTTTGGCGGATCGACGCCGGGCGCGCACATTGTGTTCAAGACGCCGGACGGCAAGAAGCTGCTGGAGATGACGGGATGGGCGCAGGCAGTGCCGAACCACAAGGATGGCACGGCGAATCTGGCGTATGACCGGCGGCCGACGGACGACGAGTTTTACACGGTGGGTGCGTGGTTTGCGTCGCCGGACGATGAGCACTATTACGGGCTGGGACAGAACCAGGAGGGCTTTCTCGATCACCGCGGCCACCCGGTGCGGTGCTGGAACGACTACAACGCGCCCGCCGGGCCGAGCACGTGCGTGCCGTTCCTTGTCACGAACAAGGGCTATGGACTGGTGTGGGATAACCCGTCGAAGACGACCATTGAGCCGGGCTTCAATGAGCAGACGCGCTGGATGAGCGAGGTGGGCGACCGCGTTTCGTTCTTTGTGATCGAGGGCGCGACGGCGGATGAGATTTATGCCGGATACAAGCTGCTGACCGGGCCGACGCCGATGCTGCCGAAGGCGGCGTATGGATATATCCAGTGCAAGCAGCGCTACGCCAGCCAGGATGAGCTGCTGGGGGTGGCGAAGGGCTATCGCGACCGGCATCTGCCCGCCGACGTACTTGTGGTGGACTGGTTCTATTACACCAAGATGGGGCAGATGGATATGGATCCGAAGTTCTGGCCCGATCCCAAGGCGATGAACAAGCAACTGCACGATATGGGATTCGAAACGATGATCAGCGTGTGGCCGCGCTTTGTTCCTGAAGATCGCTACTACGCTGAGCTGAAAGAGAAGGGCTGGTTCATCCACCTTGCTGACGGTACACCCATCGACGGACTGCCGTACGACCGTGCTGGTTCTGACATCGACACCACGAATCCTGAAGCGGCGAAGTGGTACTGGAATACGATTCGCGAAAATATTTTAAGTCAGGGATTCGACTCGCTCTGGGCAGACGAGACCGAACCCGACCTGCCTCCAAACGGAGCCTATTATCATGTTGGTCCCGGTACGCAGTTCTTCAACGTTTATCCGCTGTTTCACGTAGGCGCGCTTTACGACGGCTACCGGCGCGACGAACCTGGCAAGCGTGCTCTGATCCTTTCGCGTGACGGCTATCTGGGAGTGCAGAGCAAGGGCGCCATCG
>JAGWRX010000182.1 GCA_028876395.1 Acidobacteriota bacterium | reverse complement strand
CGAGCGGAAGACTAATAGAAGAGATACTTGCGCCAGCGGTCGTCGCCGCGGCCAAGCATGCGCATGATCTGGCGGCTGGTGTGCAGCGAGAAGGGTCGTGGCTCGCGCAGCAGCATCATGTCGTCCAACTCGTTGAGCAGGCGATTGCCCTTGCGCCGGTTGCAGGCGTGGCAGCAGGCGACAAGGTTTTCCCAGGTGGAGCTGCCACCG
Organism: Acidobacteriota bacterium; assembly: GCA_028876395.1. GTDB lineage: Bacteria > Acidobacteriota > Terriglobia > Terriglobales > Acidobacteriaceae > Telmatobacter. The sequence goes on along the minus strand of JAGWRX010000182.1, from coordinate 6,706 downwards.
CGGGAGCGCGGCACGACGTGGTCGAGGGTGAGCTCGCCGGGAGGCAGGACGGTGCCACAATACTGGCAGGTGTTGCGATCGCGCAGAAGAATGTTTTTGCGCGAGAGAGCGCGGGTCTGGTGGGGAATGCGACGGTACTCAAGCAGGCGAATGACGGACGGCATGGAGACGTGGCAGCGCTGCGCGTGGAGGGTGAGGCCGTGCTCCTCCTCAGTGCGCGCAATGCCCTTGAGCACCAGCACAAGGGCGCGGCGCGCGCCGCAGATGTTGATGGGCTCATAGGATGCGTTGAGCACCAGCACCGGCATCTGCAGCATGTGGCTGGGCTGAACGCTCTGCTGCGCGGCGCCGTGCTCGGCGGCGTGCGCGGTGGCCCGGGCGATGGACTTTTGCTTGCGTGCATGAATCATGGCTTTTCCCAGCGACATCTCTTTTCCCCTCGTCAAAAAGATGGTTGGTCCTGTTCGTGCCTGCTTTCGTTATGAACATTGAAGGACGGTAGATTGCCTGGCATGAAGCGGATGTCCGCGCTGTCGTTGAAGAAAGCGGCAGCGCCTGGACGGAAGTAGCCTGTGCGGCGCGCGCGGGCCAGCGTGGCCACCCACACGGACTCTGCTCCCGCTTTCATCAGCGCCTGTGCTGCAGCGCGGGCGGTTGCGCCGGTGGTCAGGATGTCGTCGATCACGAGCACGTGCTTGCCCGCCACGGCTTGCGGCACGACCACGCGGAACGCGCCGCGCAGGTTGATGCGGCGCTGGCGCGGCGTAAGGCCGGCCTGGCTGTCAGTAGAGCGCTGGCGCATGAGCATGCCCGGAGCGAGCGTAAGCCGCCATGCCGGATGCGTCTTGCGCAGAACCGCAAGCGCCTCAGCAGCCAGCAGGCGCGCCTGGTTGAAGCCACGGCCCCTGCGCTTTGAGCGGTGCAGCGGGACGGCAACCACGAGCATTTCGGCCGGCGCGTCGGGCGCCAGTTGAGCGATGGCCTCGGCCAGCATCCGGCCCAGCCCGCGAGCGGCGGGGCGCAGGCCATCATATTTGAGCGCGTGAATGGCCTCGCGCATGCGGCCCTGGTAAGGACCGTAGGCGATCGCGCGCTGAAAGAGCGGCGGGGCCAGGCGGCAGGCGCGGCACAAAGCGGCTTTGTCTTGAGCAGATACGGGCGCGGGGGCTTCGAGGGAGTCGCCGCAGCAGGCGCAGAGCGGGCCGCTCTGGACGGGAAATTCGGTCCAGCAGGCATCGCAGATTGGCACGGAAGAGAGGCGCGGCAAGGGGGAGCCGCAGAGTGGGCACGAACCAGGAAGGAGGGCACAACCGAGTGCATCCATGGGACTTCGGAGTACGCGCGCCACAGCGCGCCAACGGGAAGTCTCCGATAGTGGACCGTCGAACGTCAGTGAACCGTAGTTCCTGCGGAAGACGCACCTCACCCTGGGGCGGGCCAAGTCGTAAGCTGCCTTGTGCAAAAGTATACGCCGAGCGGGCGCGCGATTCCATGGCATTCGGAAATTGACTCACGAAGGCGGCCGCAACCAGTCGCCGGAGACGGGCGTTCTGAACCGGCCTTCGACAGCATGGGTACGGTACACTTTGAGGTGAATGGGAGCTTTGTCTTTGCGTATTCCTGGGTTGCTTAGCGGTGTCCTGTTGGGCCTGATTGTTCTTCCCGGCGCGGGTGCGGCACAGCAGCCGCCGGCGCAGCAGGGCATGGGAGGCATCGCCTCGGGCGTTGCGGCGGCGCCGGTCTACGACGAGCAGAAGCGGCCCATCACCGCCGGCGGCTTTGTGGACAAGGGGCCGGTCATCTTTGAGGACATCACGAAGAAGGCGGGCCTTTCCGGGTGGACCCACAAGATGGGCACCCCGGCCAAGCAGTTCATTGTGGAGACGAATGGCTCGGGCCTGGGCCTGATCGACTACGACAACGACGGCTGGCTGGACATCTACCTGGTCAATGGTTCCACGTTCAATGCGCTCGACGGCAAGGAAGAGTCGCCGCATGCCGCGCTGTTTCACAACAACCACGACGGAACGTTTACCGACGTGGCCGCCAAAGCGGGGGTGACCAACGACCGCTGGGGCTACGGCGTCAGCGTCGCCGACTATGACAACGACGGCTGGCCCGATATCTACGTGGGCAACTACGGAAAGAACCGGCTCTACCACAACAACCACGACGGGACGTTTACCGATGTGGCCGAGAAAGCCGGGGTGGCGGTGGACAACTGGACTCCCGGCTCGGCCTGGGGCGACTACGACGGCGATGGGCTGCTGGACCTGTATGTGACGGGCTATGTGCACTTTGACCGCGACAACCTGCCCATTGGCGGCACCAAGTCAGTGGGGTACGCTTCGTGCCTGTATCGCGGCGCGTCGGTCAACTGCGGTCCGCGCGGCCTGCACGGCGAGCCTGACCACCTGTTCCACAACAACGGCGACGGGACTTTTACCGACGTCACCGTGAAGGCAGGCGTCGAGGACAAGGACAGGTTTTACGGTTTCACGGCCATCTTCGTGGACATCAACGGGGACGGCAAGCCTGACCTGGTGGTGGGCAACGACTCAGAGCCCAACTTTCTCTACATCAACAAGGGCGATGGCACGTTTGACGACCAGAGCTACGTCTCCGGCTTTGCGCTGAACAAGGACGGGCGCGAGATTGCGTCGATGGGCATTGCCGCGGGCGACTACGAGAACAATGGGCTGATCGACTTCTACGTCAGCGACTTTGGCGACGACTACAAGGTGCTGTTCCATAACGACGGCGACACCAGCTTTACCGATGTGAGCTACAAGGCGGGCATCGCGCAGACCACCATCCCCTTTGTGGGATGGGGCGATGGCTTCATCGACTACGACAATGACGGCTGGCTCGATCTGTTCGAGGTCAACGGCCACGTTTACCCCGAGGTGGACCAGCATGACTGGGGCACCACCTGGGCAGAGCGGTCACTGCTCTTCCACAACGTGCCGGACGGGCCGAAGGACCGGCGCTTCGAGTACGTTCCGCCGGTAAAGGGCACGGGGCTGGCGGTGGTGGTTCCGGCGCGCGGAGCCGTTTTTGGCGACTTGTTCAACGATGGCAAGATCGATGTGGTCATCAATCCCGTGGACGGGCCCCCGGTGCTGCTGCGCAACGTAAACCCCGACCATCACCACTGGGTGGAGATGCAGCTGGTGGGCGGGACCAATCCCGTAACAGGCCGCAAGAGCCCGCTGGATGCCACCTGCGCCACGGTCTACCTGAAGGCCAACGGAATGCGCATGCGCCAGGACGTTCTCGCCAGCGGCAGCTATATCTCGTCCAACGACCGCCGCCTGCACTTTGGGCTGGGCGACGCCGCCGATGCGGGAACGGCCGAGATTCACTGGCCCTCCGGCGCAAAGGAGATGGTGAAACTGCCCGCAGTGGACCGCATTTACACCATTACCGAGGGCAAGGGCATTACCGGCGCGCTGTGCGGCGGCAAGCCCTGCGCGGATGCGAAGGCTCCGGCGCCCGCGACCGCAACCGCGCATTAAGGCGCTCTGAAGCCGTACGCATGCCAACCGTTCCCGCCAGAAAAGACGCATTGCAGGCCGCTCGACGCATGCGCCGGGCTGCGGCGGCCGCGCTTGTGTGCGGCATCGCCACGCTCGGCGGCATGGCTCAGCAGAAGCCGGCAGCGCCGCCGCAGGGCCCGATGGGCGGCATCTCCTCGGCGGGCACGTTTGCGCCGGTCTACGACGCAGAGAAACACCCCATCACCGCGGGCGGCTTCGTGGACAAGGGCACGGTGGTGTTTGAGGACGCGAGCAAGGCATCCGGGCTGGCCTCGTGGCGGCACGTGATGGGCACAGCGCAGAAGAAATACATTCTGGAAACCGATGGCTCGGGCGTGGGCCTCATCGATTACGACAACGACGGCTGGCTGGATATCTATCTCGTCAACGGGTCGACCTATGACGCGCTCAGCGGCAAGGCAACGCCGCCGCATGCGGCCCTGTTCCACAACAACCACGACGGCACGTTTACCGACGTGACGGCCAAGGCCGGCGTGACCAACGATCGCTGGGGCTTTGGCGTGGCCATCGGGGACTTTGACAACGACGGCTGGCCCGACATCTTTGTCTGCAACTTTGGCAAGAACCGGCTCTACCGCAACAACCACGACGGCACGTTTACCGACGTGGCGGAGAAGGCGGGCATCACGCTGGGCAACTGGTCAGACGGCGCCACGTGGGGCGACTACGATGGCGACGGGCGGCTGGACCTGTTTGTCTCCGGCTACGTGCACTATGACGTAAACCATCAGCCCGATTCCGACAAAGGCGGGGTTCCTTTTGCCTATTGCCAGTTGCACGGCTTTAAGGTGATGTGCGGCCCGCGCGGGCTGCCGGGCGAGCCGGACCATCTGTTCCACAACAACGGCGACGGCACGTTTACCGATGTCAGCGTGAAGGCGGGCGTTTCCGACCCCGGCGCGTATTACGGATTCACGGCAATTTTTGCAGATGTGAACAACGATGGCAGGCCGGACCTGCTGGTGGCCAACGACTCCGAGCCCAACTATCTTTACATCAATAAGGGCGACGGCACATTTGAGGATCAGAGCTACGTTTCCGGCTTTGCCCTCAACAACGATGGGCGCGAGATTGCCTCGATGGGCCTGGCCGTGGGCGATTACAGGAACAACGGCCTCGTGGACCTGCTGGTCACCGACTTCTCCGACGACTACAAGGCGCTCTACCGCAACGACGGCGAGGCGAGCTTTACCGAAGTGGCGAGCGAGGCGGGCATTGCGCAGATTCCCGTGCCGTTTGTGGGCTGGGGCGACGGCTTCATCGACTATGACAACGACGGCTGGAAAGACCTGTTGATGGTCAACGGCCACGTCTACCCGCAGGTGGACGAGCACGACTGGGGCACCACCTTCGCTGAGCGGCCGCTCCTGTTTCGCAACACGCACGACGGCAAATTCGAGTACGTACCGCCAGTGAGAGGCTCGGGCCTGGCGACGCTTACCTCAGGGCGCGGCGCCGCCTTTGGCGACCTGTTCAACAACGGAAGAATCGACGTGGTCATCAACCCGATCGACGGGCCGCCGGTGCTCCTGAAGAATGTTGACCCGAACCATCATCACTGGGTCGAGCTGAAGCTGGTGGGCGGGCCGAGAAGCCCGCGCGATGCAATGGGGGCCACCGTCTACCTGACGGCCAACGGGATGCGTCAACGCGAGGATGTGATGAGCGGCGGCAGTTATATCTCATCGAACGACCAGCGCCCTCACTTCGGCCTGGGTGACGCCGCCGACGCCGGGACCGCGGAGATTCACTGGCCCGACGGGGTGAAAGAGACCGTGAAACTGCCGGCTGAGGACCGCATCTTCACCATCACTGAGGGCAAGGGCATTACCGGGGTGATCTGCGCCGCGCAGCCTTGCGCAGCCGGTCCTGTCACGCACAAGCCGCATGCGGCCGGAACAGGCCCTCGATAAGAGAGATTTCTGTTGCGGGCAAGGCGAGCCATCCAGGAGATGAGGGCCGGGAAGGTCCGGCTGAGCAGGCCCAGAAAAATTCAACGGGCGGCCCTCTTCCTCTGCGAGAGCCGCCCGAAATTCCGCCAGTGTTGTGCCTGAGCCTAGAAAACTCCGGCCAGAAAGACTTCGGCGGGGTGCTCCTTGTCGTAGATCACTCCGCACTCTGCCAGCACGGCCGGCGACATCGTCATGACCGGGCAGAGCGAGTGGGCCAGCACCTTGTAGACAACGCCCTGGCGGGCAATGGCGGCAAACGCCGACGCGCCCTGCGCGCCCATCACGATCAGGTCTGCCTCCTGCACCTTGGCCTGGTAGAGCAATTCTTCAGTCGGGTCGCCGGGAACGACGATGGTCTGCACGGTGACCTTTTCTTTCCGCTCCGCCGGAATCAGCGAAAGCAGCTCCGCCTCGATCTCGTCGATGCTGCGGCCGGCAAGCACGTCAGTACGCTCCTGCGGCTGGATCACATGCTGCAGAACGAGACGGGCATTGTGCTGCTGGGCCAGGTCGATGGCGAAGCGGGCCACGACGTGCGTCGTCTCATGCAGACTGGCGGCGCACAAAATGGTGCGGGTGGCATAGTTGCGATAGGCGCCATCCACGGCGGACGGCCCGACAAGGAATACGGGCACATTGGCGCTGCGCAGCACGGCTTCAGCCACGGAGCCGACCAGCAGTTTGCCGATGGGGCCGGGCGAGTGCGTGCCCATCACGATGCGGTCCACCTCCCGCTCGCGCAGGAAGGCAAGAATCTGATCGGCGGCCAGTCCTGGACGCACGATGACTTCGCATTGAACGCCCGCTTCCCTTACCCGATTGGCGAGCGGTTCAAGGTGGTGAATTTCGGCACGCGCGGCGGCGGCGTAGTCATAGTAGCGGATGCCCGAAGTCTCGGACGCAGCCACGACCAGCGTGTCATACACATGAAACAAAATAAGATTCGCGCCAAACTCCTTCGCCTGCGCGATGGCAAAATTCAGAGCTATCTCATTGGCGGGGATCTCGGAGGCAAACAGAATGGTGGAGGGTTTGCTCCACCTTGGCTTCAGTGCGGCGGCCATGGGAACCTCCTTGAGTTGCGCCTGTACTTTGGCAGACTCGGTGCAGGTTTACGGTGCCCGGCGGCACATGGCCGGGTGATTCACATCACGCAAGAAAGGCGAAATGTTGCCCGTCCCCGGACCGTCGGCT
>JAGWRX010000181.1 GCA_028876395.1 Acidobacteriota bacterium | reverse complement strand
AGTGGACCTCATCCTCCGCCGGGGCGACTTCGGCGACAGCCGAGGCAGGCGGCTTGGCCTGCAAACCGAAATAGCTGTTGATCATCAGAATCTTATGAAAATGGCTCAGCGCACGGGGAAAAGCTGAACTTGAGAGCTCCGTTGCGGCGCCGTCGGCGATGCCATGCATCATTTCGAGTGCCTCGGGCACAAGCAATTCATAGTAGGCCTCTTGCTGGCGCAGATAGGCGGCGATGATTTCAGGGCTGCCCTGAACTGGCAGCAGCTCCCGGTACCAGCCCTCGTACACCATGCGAATCAGGTCTCCGGCTCGTTCTCCATATTGTCTGCCCATTTGGCGCCAGGAACCGCGCAGTTCGCCGAGATAGCGCGGATGCGGCGCATAAGCCGGGTAATTTGGCGCCAGGTAATAGTCGTCGAGCTTCCGGTTGCGGCCTGTCCATGCTGGGGGTGTGCGCAGTGTTGTTGCCGGTCGCGGGGCCGCGGCAGCCGCTGGCACAGCCGTCACGGCATCAGCAGAGAGAGCCATCGCGCCCGCCGAGGCGGCAAGCTTTATCCACTCCCTCCGGGTAAGTGTTGTGGCGGCGTTCTGTCGATGAAGCTTCACGTGGTGCCCTCCAGCGTTGAGCGCAGACTTCGCGTGTTTCGAAGTCTGCCGTGGCGGGCCTGCGGCCGTCATGATCCGCCGGCATCATAAAACGACGTTTGCGCTCCGATTTGAAATGATAGTGCCAAAGCCCACGACACACAAACTGTGTGGTGGCTGCCCGCTTTTTGCGCCTGGCATTCCGAGTCTCACATGGGCCTGCGACCTGCCCATAGCAGGTAGCGCCGAGTCTCTCTTTCCAGAAACCCGGCGGCTGTTGCCGGTCCAGGAGAAAAGCCGCGGAGTTACAAAACAACTCTGATCACATAAGGTCGTCGGCTCCTCGAGTGTGGTTAGATTGGTGTTGTTGTTAGCACAACCAATCGATCCAAGAGGAGGAGCCGAGACATGTTGATTATAGGCTGTGATTTTCATTCTCGCTTTCAGCAGATTGCGATGCTCGATTCCGGGAGCGGTGAGTTCGAGGAGCGGCGGCTGGATCACACCAACGAGGAGGTGCGAGCGTTTTACGCGAACCTGCCCGAGCCGGCGCTGGTGGGGATCGAGACGACGAGCTACACGCTGTGGTTTGCCGAATTGATGAGCGAGCTGGGGCATGAGCTGGCGGTGGGCGATGCGGCGAAGATTCGCGCCTCGGAGCCGCGCAAGCAGAAGTATGACGCTCGTGACGCCCAGCACATCATGGAGCTGTTGGCGGAGGGAAAATTTCCGCGCATCTGGCTGCCGAACGCCGAAGACCGGGACGTGCGGGTGCTGCTGCACCACCGCCAGAGCCTGGTCGAGATGCGCACGCGGGCCAAGAATGGGTTGCAAGCGCTGGCGCTGAGCCACAATCTGTGCCAGGGGCGAAAGCTGTGGACGGCGGCGGGCCAGCAAGCCTTCACGTCCTTGAAGCTGAGGGAAGCGGCGGGGCGGCGGCGGCACGATTTGCTGGAACTGCTGACGCAATTGAATGGTTGGATCCGGGCATTGGATGAGCGGCTGAAGGAAGAAGCCGGGAAGCGGCCCGAGGTCGAGCGCTTGCAGACGCACCCCGGGGTGGGATTGCTGACGGCGCTGGCGACGGTGGTGGTGCTGGGGCCGGTGAGCCGCTTTCCTAACGGCCGGAAAGTAGCCAGCTACGTGGGCCTGATCCCCAGCGAACATTCCAGCGGCGGGCGGCAGCGCTTCGGGCGCTTGACCAAGCAAGGCAACCGCCTGCTGCGGTATCTGCTGGTCGAGGCCGCGCAGAGCGCCTGTCGTTACGAGCCGGAACTGAAGCAGGATTACAAGCGGACGGCCTTTCGCCACGGCTGGGCGAAGGCGCGCGTCGCGGTGGCGCGCAAGCTGGCGATCCGCCTCTACATCATGCTGCGCGACGAGATCGATTATGCTGAGTTTGTTCGACGTGGTTCGTCTGCCGGAATGCCCGGAGTAGCGCTGGTCTAACCATGACCGAGGGTCTGATTGGGCTACCGGCCTCCCTCGCACGAGGAGGGAGTCAGCATCGGTGATCATGGCCTGGAATGGCCGGATAGATATATAGAAGAAGCACGTTCGAGGAAGTGGCTCGCCACTTCGACACGGTGGTGTGCCTGTGCGGAGGAAAAAAGCTGAAATCCCACAGGCACCGGCGCTGCGCGCCGGGAGAAAAAAGGCTTTAGATGGATTTTTGCTTGACAAGGCCGACGACCTTATAGATGCTCTACCACGTGAAGTGCTCGCTCATGTGCGACCGCTGTCGCCCGGCCTGTAAAGCCCAATCAAGGCTGACGCTTTTTGCGGCACGACTAAAGTCGCGCCCTGATACCTCGCTTTATAACGCCAATTTACGAAACCAAGCACTAGGTTAAGGCCTGAAACGGAAGAAAGGGATCGAGATCAGGTGGCCGAAAGGGCGCTACGTACAATTGACGAGCCTCTCAGCGAGGAGTACCCTTAGGTGTGAAACGCCGGGTGATCCGAATCATAGCTCTGCTCTGGCTGGTTTGGTACGTGTCGGGCCCCGTCTGCGAGACGGTTGATTTCTGGGACCCTCCGCGACAGGAAGCTCATAACCTTCTCT
>JAGWRX010000180.1 GCA_028876395.1 Acidobacteriota bacterium | reverse complement strand
TTGCCCGGTGTACAGAGAAGGTTGAGCCCCGGCGTGGTGGCGTACTGCGGGAAATCGAGAACATCGCGCACCGGCGATACGCCGCCCTTGCGCGCCGCGCCGGCTGACTTGATGGCGTCGGTCGTGAGGCCGTCCTCGATGTTGCCCGGCGAGGGATTCATCTCGAAACCCGACTGCACAGCCCTGGCGCGCGCGGAGTAAGCCTGCATCAGGTCGTAGAAGCGCTGGGCCAATTCGTCTGAGACGCAGCGGTTGATGAGCTCCTGTTCCACGCCATGCAGTTCGGGAAACTCAGAGAGCAGCGTCCTGCTGCCGAGACCCACTAGCAGATCGGAGAGGTAGCCGAGAGTTGGATTGGCGGAGATGCCGCTGAATCCATCCGAGCCGCCGCACTTCAGGCCGACGGTCAGCGCAGAGAGCGGCGCAGGGGCGCGCTCGATGCGATTGGCCCGAACCAGAGCGGCAAAAGTTTCGCCGATCGCCCGGCCCATCAGCGCGTCATCGCTGCCCGACCGCTGCTGATCAAAGACCAGCACAGGCTTGCTCATCTGGGGATCGCGCGCGCGCAACTCGTCCATCAGCATGCTCACCTGAGCATTCTGGCAACCGAGGCTCAGCACCGTCGCTCCCGCCACGTTGGGGTGATGAATGTAGCCGGCAAGCAGTCCGCAGAGAGCCTGCGCATCCTGGCGCGTGCCGCCGCAGCCGCCCTGGTGGGTGAGAAAGCGAATGCCGTCAACGCGCGAAAAAACGCGCTCGGCGCTTGCCGTCGCAAGTGCTTCCGCAGCGCCGGCCGCGCTGCCGCTTGCCCGCTGCCGCACAAGCTCGCGTACATGCTGGCGGTAGCGATTGTGTGCCGTGCCGTAGCCCAGCTCTTCTTCAAGAGCCTCTTTCATGCGCTCGACGTTGCGGTTCTCGCAGAAGACCAGCGGCAGAACCAGCCAGTAGTTGCGCGTACCCACCTGGCCGTCAGCGCGGTGATAGCCCATGAAGGTGCGCGCAGACCACGTGGAAGGATCGGGCAAGGCGAACGAAACAGGTTGCCGCGCAGCGGCGTATGCTCCGGCTCGATGGCGTATGTTGCGCGTGGACAGCAGGCCGCCTCGCGCGATGGGCGCCGTCGCCTCGCCCACCACCATGCCATAGAGAAAGATCAGGTCGCCGGGATTGAGGTCAACCAGCGCGAGCTTGTGCTTGGCGGGGATGGCCTCAGTAACCGGGCAGGACGCCTGCCCAAAGTGCACAAGCGTTCCGGGGGCCAGCGGAGCGAGCGCCACCAGCACGTTATCGCGCGGATCGATTTGCAGGACGGTTTCCGGCATCAATTTGTCCCTTGAAGATGCGGCGTGTTGTTTGCAGAGCAGCTTGCCTCAGCCAAGCATACAACCTGGCGCACACTGATGTGGCGCCGCGAAGACAATCGCCGGATGACTCTGCGCTCATCTCCATTGACGAGCCAGCCACGCTGCCGCCGCGCGTGAAATACCATTACGGAAAATATTGCAAATAAAACTCTTGGGATGGTATACCTTGGCGGCGGGTTGAAGCGTCCCAGGAGACATCGTGTGAAGCCAGGGCGCAGATACAGCTCAAGGAGAGTCGCAATGTTGCAAGGTAACTGGAAGCAGGGGCTCATGGCCGCGTTTCTGATGGCTGCGGCGGCCACACTTTACGGCCAGCAGCCGCTGGACGTGAAGGTGCAATGGGACAAGACGGACGTGGTCTCCAAGTCCACACCCACGCTGCAGGTGGTGGTGAATCCGCCCTTGCGGCCCGGCCAGCCACTGGGCATTGCGGCCTACAAAGCAGTCAAGGAACTGGGCGCGGACTATGTGCGCTACGTGCCGTGGCTGCCGTATCCCAGGCTGGCGGTGGCTGAGCTGGAGCCACCCACTCCGCAGAAGACGAGTTGGGACTTCAGCCTGATTGACCCGATGACGAGGGATTTTCTGGCGGCCACTGAGGGCCATTCCACGATTCTCAACTTCAGCACGATTCCTGCGTGGCTCTTCAAGACCGACAAGCCTGTCACCTACCCTGCCGATCCTGAAAAGGTGGTGTGGGATTACACGCAGGGAACCGAGTTGCGCGACCCCAGCGGCAAGGAACTGGGCGACTACTATGCGCGGCTGGTGAGCTGGTATGCGAAGGGCGGCTTTACCGATGAGAATGGCGCGCGCCACGAGTCCGGCTACCACTACAAGGTGCCCTACTGGGAGGTGCTGAACGAAGTCGATTTTGAGCACAAGATGACTCCGCAGCAGTACACGGACCGCTACGACGCCATTGTCAGCGCCATTCACAAGGTCTCGCCGGAGACGAAGTTCGTGGGCCTTGCGCTGGCTATGCCGAGTCATAATCCGGAGATATTCGAGTATTTTCTGAATCACAGCAATCACAAACCCGGCATTCCGCTGGACATGATTTCGTATCACTTCTATGCGTCGCCGACGGCCTCGGAGACGATTGACAGCTGGCAGTACTCGTTCTTCGATCAGGCCGACGGTTTTATGAACACGGTGCGTTATATCGAGTCGATACGGAAGCGGCTCTCGCCGGAGACGCGCACCACCTGCGACGAGCTGGGCGTGATTCTGCCGACCGACAACACGCCTCAGGACAACGTGCCGCCCCCGACGGCCTATTGGAACCTGGCCGGTTCGCTGTACGCGTATCTCTACATTGAACTGGCGCAGCAGCAGATTGACGTGGTCGGCGAGTCGCAGCTGATCGGCTATCCCACGCAGTTCCCCAGCGTGAGCATGATGAACTGGCAGAACAACCAGCCGAATGCGCGCTTCTGGGTGCTGAAGCTTATCAAAGACAACTTTCATTCCGGCGACAAGCTGGTGACCACGAAGGTGGAAGGCAAGAATAAAGACGCGGGCAATGTTGCCGCGCAGGCTTTTGTTACGCCGGACGGCCACAAGCTGCTGCTGGCGAACAAGCGCGCGTGGGCCGTGGATGTCACATTGCCCGACGCGGGCAGGGCCAGTGCGCTTACGGTGGATGGACAGACCGGCGACGGCCCGGCGCGCAGCGTAAAGCCGGAGAGCGGCAAGATTCACCTGGAGCCATTCGCAGTCGCGGTGGTGAGCTGGTGAGCGCGAACTCCACACCCGCCGAGGCGCAGCCTCTGAGGCGCTACGCCTTCATGCTGCGCCTGCGCCCCGGCGCGGCCGAAGCCTATGAGGAGGCGCATCGCGCCGTGTGGCCGGAGATGCTGGCGCTTCTGAAACGCGTGGGCATCAGCGAGTACTCCATTTACCGCCGGGATGAGCTGCTGATTCTTGCGCTGCGGGCGGCGGACTTTGAGGCCACGTGGAGCCAGCTTGAAAACGATCCTGTAAACCTGCGGTGGCAGCAGGCAATGGCGCCCTACTTCGCACCCAACGAAGGCTTGCGTCCCGGCGAGCGCTTTCCGATGATGGAAGAAGTCTTTTATCTGCCCTGAGGCACGGGCATGTCTTCGAAGGAGCAACGATGAGCGCGGAGCAACCACTGCGCGTGGGTCTGTGCGGCATTGGACTTGACGCCTATTGGAGCCAGTTTGCCGGGCTCAAGACGCAGCTTGAGGGCTATGTTGCCCGCGTGGCGGAGCGGCTGGCGAGGCCCGGCGTCCATGTGGTGAACCTGGGCCTTGTTGACACGCCGCAGCGCGCGTTGGCAGCAGGCCGCCAATGCCGCCGCGAAGACATCGACGCGCTGTTTCTCTACGTCACCACGTACGCGCTCTCGTACACGGTGCTGCCGCTGGTGCAGCGCGCAGGCGTGCCGGTGGTGGTGCTGAATCTGCAGCCGGAAGCGGCGATCGATTATGCGGCCTTCAACCGGCTTGAGGATCGCACGGCCATGACCGGCCACTGGCTTGCCTATTGCTCGGCGTGCCCGGTGCCGGAGATTGCCAACGTGCTCCGGCGGGCGCGCATTCCTTTCCATCAGGTGACGGGCGTGCTGGATGAAGCCGCAACCTGGCAGGAGATCGAGGAATGGCTGGCGGCGGCGCGCGTGCAGTGCACGCTTGCCAGCGCGCGGCTCGGGCTGATGGGCCACTATTACAGCGGCATGCTCGACATCATGACCGATGTGACTCTGGTCTCCATCGTCTTTGGCACGCACGTTGAAATCGTGGAAGTGGACGAGCTGAGCGCGCTGGCAGGTGAGGCGCGGGAGGATCACATTACGCGCCGCGTGGCCGAGTTCCAGGCCAGCTTTGATGTGCAGCCGGACTGCCCGCCCGAAGAGCTGCGCCGCGCCGCGCGCACCGCGGTGGCACTGGACGCATTTGTCGCACAGCATGAGCTGGATGCGCTGGCCTACTACTACAAGGGCTCGGGTAACGCGGCCAATGAAGACACGATGAGTTCCATCATTCTGGGCACGTCGCTGCTCACGGCGCGGCATATTCCCGTGGCCGGCGAATACGAAGTGAAGAATGTGCTGGCCATGAAAATGATGGACGTGCTGGGCGCGGGCGGATCATTCACCGAGTACTACGCGATGGACTTCAACGACGACCTTGTGCTGATGGGACATGACGGCCCTGGGCACATCACCATTGCCGAGGGCAAGACCAAGGTGCGCCCGCTGCGCGTGTATCACGGCAAGGTGGGCCGCGGCCTGTCAGTGGAGATGAGTGTGAAGCACGGCCCTGTGACGCTGCTCTCCGTCGTCGAGGATGCTGAGACGCGCTTCAAGCTGGTGGTCGCCGAAGGCGAGTGCGTGCCCGGCGCAATTCTTGAAATTGGCAACACCAACAGCCGCTACCGCTTCCCGCTAGGCGCGCGGGGCTTTGTGAATTCGTGGAACGCGCAGGGGCCCGCGCATCATTGCGCGGTGGGCGTGGGACACGTGGCCGCAACGCTGGAGAAGGCGGCGGCGCTGATGGGGATTGGATTTCATCGCGTGTGCTGACGCCCGGGCGCTACACGCGGGCGAAGTGCAGCAGCAGCCCGGCGAGCGCGCCGCCCAGCAGCGGACCAACAATGGGAATCGGCGCATAGCTCCAGTTGGAGCCGCCTTTGCCGGGGATCGGCAGCAGCGCATGCGCCAGCCGCGGACCCAGGTCGCGTGCTGGATTGATGGCGTAGCCCGTGGTGCCGCCGAGCGAAAGGCCGATGCCCCACACGAGGCTTGCCACCAGCCACTGTCCCACGCCCGCCGCCGGTCCCGTGGCGGAGACGCCGTGGGAACCGATGGCCCCTGCCACAATCACCAGGACCATCGTCCCGATGACTTCACTGATGGTGTTGAACAGCGGACTGCGCACCGCGCCGCAGGTGCAGAAGATGCCAAGCTTCGCGGCTGGGTCAGGCGACAGCTTCCAATGAGGCCCATAATGCAGAGTCATCAGCGCCGCGCCGCACATGGCCCCCAGCAACTGCGCCGACCAAAGCCGCAAAAGCTGCGAGTAGTCCCCACTCGATACCGCAACGGAAAGGGAGATGGCGGGATTCAGATGTGCGCCGGGGCTGCCGAAGGCCTGCGCCACCAGCACGCCACAGAGCACGGCCAGCGCCCATCCGGTGGTGACCACCATCCAGCCGGCATCGGCCGCGTAGGACTTGCGCAGCGTAACGCCCGCGCAGACGCCATTGCCCAGCAGCACCAGAACCAGCGTGCCCAGAAACTCGCCAAACCAGACAGAATGCATACAGATTTTCCCTGTCGCCGCGATCGCACCAGACTGCAGAACGGGTGCACACGATGGATTTGCAGAACGCAAGCATTGTGCCTTGTCGAGCCTTGCTTCGCCAAGTGCCCTTGCCGGAAGGGTGGATCAGCGCGGCGCAGCTTCTCAGCCGTTCCGCGGCAGAACCTACTGTGCTCCAATCGTCGCGTTGGCGTACTTTGGCCAATGGGTGAGCAGCTCATCCACCACGGTGTGGCCCACAGTGTAGGCAGCTTCGAGCGAGGGCAGATATGCGCTGTACGTGCCGATGCGCTGGCGGGCGAGGCTGTCGGCGGCGCTCATGCCGCGCGGCTGCTGGTCAAAGTTGCTCACCGTGCGCAGCACAAGGATGCGGTTCCAGTCGACTCGACCGGCGCCGGCCAGGCCCTTGAGCGAGAGCAGCGTGCCGGTGTCCTCCATCGCCGTGGTGAAGAATTGCCCCTGTCCGCCGGTGAAGTAATTCACCCACTCCGCGGCCCAGGCGTCGAAGAGCTTTCCGTGCCAGTAGGTCGAAGAGGAAATCTCATCGCCCATGGTCACAAGCGGCGGGCGCTGTGCTGCGGCACCGTCGAATTCCGCGCGTATCTGCTTCAGCTTGTCCGAGTCGGCGAGCGGCGTGTCCTTTGTCAGATGGAATGCCCACTCCGCCAGGCCCGCGTTCAGCGCGTACACCTGGCCATCGAGCGGCGCGGCAGGCGGCTCAAAGGGGCGCGCCTTGCGCAGTGGAAGGTAGCCGGTGGACCAGTCCTGCGGAATCTCACGCGCGTCGATCTCATATCCCAGGTCGCCGTCCACCACCCAGCGCGCCCATGCAGCCGAACCCAGCGAGATGCGCTCGGGGCTGCCCCCGGCGATGCCGGCGATGAGCCAGTAGGCGTGGCGCAGGTCAAAGCGCGGGTCAAGGCCGAGCGCCATGATGGTGGACGCGGCGTGTGCCGTGCCCTGGCCGGTGAGTGCGACCATCTCTCCCCTGCCGTTCATGCGCACGGCGTGATAGCCGGCGGCCAGAGGGTACACGCGGTCGAGGTGGTCGCGCTCCACCCAGTACTGCAGCTCGCCGGGCGCGTCGCCCGTGTCCTCGCCCTGCTCGAACATGGCGACTACAACGACCTTCACCGGAATGGGCCGTGGCGCCGCAAGGGCAGGCGGAGCGATGGCAGACACGAACAGCACAAGCAGGAAGAGCGGATGAAATTTGCGGATCATGGTCTGATACTATGGGCGCGCCGGAAATCCTCCAAGCGACTTTTTGCGTACGCGCTGCTATCGCCCGCCGCCCTGCAGCCGGGACGGCGCGCGCCGGCGCGGATGCGCTGCCTTTGCGGAAGAAACCGTGCCAGCGGGAGAAACAGGCAATTTCGCCCATTTTTTCCTCTGCTTTTGTCGCATTTTTATATGTTCCTGATGCTCGGCGGGCAGAATTAGAATAATGACAGATTCCAAAAATGGATGTGCTTCTGCTCCACAAGGTCGAACAGGCTCGGAGCGCTCGTATTTTTTCTTCCGGCGGCCACGGCTGCCGGAGCGCGGGAGCACCAGCGTCATCGACGCAGGCTGATGACAAGAACAACTTCCTGCGCGAGTCTCTGAATGCGGAGTGGGCATGGCTGCCACTGCAGCATTCATAACACTTTCTTTTCTGAGGAGGACCAGAACATAATGCAATTCATTCATGCGACTCGAATGAACCGCCGCCGGTGTATGCGCGGCGTGTTCCTGTGTCTGTCGTTGCTGGCCGTGATGGCGATTCCTGCTTTTGCGCAGGAGGCTGGATTCGGCTCCATCAACGGCACCGTCACCGACCCCAACAATGCGGTGGTGGCCAATGCTTCGGTCACGGTAATCCAGACCGACACCGGCATCAAGCGCAGCCTGCAGACCACATCGACCGGAAGCTATTCGGCGTCGTTTCTGAAGCCGGGGCACTATGAGGTCATCGTCTCGGCGTCGGGCTTTGTCACGGTGGACCGCAAAGACCTTACCGTGCTGGTAGGCCAGTCGCTCGGCGTGGATTTCTCGCTGCCCGTGGCCGCCGCGCACGATACGGTGACGATCACCAGCGAGTCTCCGCTGATTGATACGGAAAAGATCAGCGCGTCGCAGGAGATTGGCCAGGAGCTGGTGGGCAATCTCCCGGTGAACGGCCGGCGTTATGACAACTTTGTTCTGCTGACGCCGAACGTGGTGCCCGACGGCACCAGCGGCCTTATCTCTTATCGCGGCATCTCGGGCCTCTACAACACCAACCTGATCGACGGGGCGAACAACAACCAGGCCTTCTTCTCCGAGGCGCGCGGCCGCGCCAGTGGCGCTCCCTACGTGTATTCGATCGATTCGATTCAGGAATTCCAGTCCGACTCCGGCAGCTACAGCGCGGAGCTGGGCCAGGCAGCCGGCGGGCAGATCAACGCCATCACCAAGTCCGGCACCAACCTGATGCACGGCGATCTGTTCTACTTCCTGCGCTATCCGGATCTGAACGCGCTGGACCCGTATACCAAGGCGCAGAGCTACACGGCAACCTCGCCGGCTCTGAAGCAGTCGTACCTGACGCAGCCTGTGCACCAGCAGCATCAGTTCGGCGGGTCCATCGGCGGACCGATCATCAAGGACAAGCTGTTCTACTTCTTCACCTATGACGGCTTCCGCAAGGTCAACCCTATCCTTTACGTTTCATCAGGCCCGTTCAGTTCGCTGTCACAGTCCATCAGCTCCGGAGCGACCACGTATTGCCCGTCTCCGCTGACCTCCTCGCAGTGCCTCACGGCTGTCAGCTACCTTGAGGGCAATCTGGCCGGCATGGGCGGCTACAAGCTGCAGGGCGAGTTCCCGCGCCTGCTGAGGCAGGACATCTTCTTCCCGAAGATAGACTGGCAGCTGGACAACAAGAACCACCTGACAGCCGAGTTCAACTGGGACAACTTCAACGAGCCCAACGGCTACAACCCCTCCAACACGTCGACCAACGGCTCCATTACCCAGAACGGCACCACCAACTTCCACGAGCGCTTTGGCATTGTGAACTTCAACACGGTGCTGAGTGCGACGGCAGTGAATCAGGTGTTGTTCCAGTGGTCGCGCGATCTGGAAACGTCCTCGGCCAACACGCCCGGCCCCTCGGTTTTTATCAGCGGTGTCGCGTCCTACGGCATGAGCATAGCGCTGCCCCGTCCGTCCTTTCCTGACGAGCATCGCTGGCAGACGGGCGATATCTATTCAAAGACCTTCGGGAACAACACCTTCAAAGCGGGTGTTGACATGAACTTCATCCATGACGTCGCGGTCAACCTGTTCCAGGGCGGCGGCTCTTACGGCTACTACGGAACGCCGACCGGCGCTTTCACCAACTGGGTGCAGGACGTGTACGGCGTGAACGGCGGCAAGCACTACTCCAGCTTTACCCAGGTCAATGACCCGATTACCCACGTGGGCAAGGACGACTTCTGGGAGAAGGTGGTTGGCGCGTTCGTTGACGAGCGCTACAAGGTTTCACCGACCTTCCAGGTCTCAGCCGGCCTGCGCTACGACGTTCAGGCTGTGCCACAGCCGCCGCGGCCCAACACGAGCAGCGCACTGGCCAGCAACTACACCTCCATCATCCGCATCGGCAAGACGCAGTTTCAGCCACGTCTCGGCTTTAACTGGAATCCGCGTCCGAAGACCGTGGTGCGCGGCGGCTACGGCCTCTTTTACGGGCTGACGCAGGGCTCCACCTACTACACGATGCGCGTAGAGAACGGCGTGTTCCAGCAGCAGTACAACGCTGCTGCGTCCACGTCGTGGGCTCCGCAGAATCTTGGCGTGCTGTTTACGCCGCCGGGACCGGCCCTTGCTGCTCCGTTCAGCGGCGCTGTGGCGCCGGTTGTGCAGGGCAGTACGGGTGCATCGCTGGCTCCGCTGGCGGCGCGCGGACTCGATCCTGGATTCAAGAATCCCTACTCGCACTCCTTCGATGTTGCCGTCGACCAGGAGTTCCCAGGGCGCATCATGCTGTCAGTCGGCTACGTGGGCAACCGCGGCATGCGGCTTCCGCGCTTCATTGACACCAACGTGCAGCGCGCGACCGAAACCAAGAGCTATGACATCGTGAACTCCAGCGGCGTAACCCAGAGAACGGTCACTCTGCCGTGGTATACGCAGCGCGTGACCTACTCCACCGCGAGCATGCTGGCCGGCTTCTCTGACATCAACAGCTGGTACCACTCGATGGTGGTGACGGTAAAGAAGCCCATGCAGCATGGCCTCGAACTGCTCGTCAACTACACGTGGTCCAAGACGATGGACGAGGGCGAAGTGGGAGGACCGGTTGGAACCTTCAATGGCACGGACGTTCCGCTGGATCCCTTCAACTTCAAGGCGGAGTATGCGCGCTCCGACCTGAACCTGAAGAACCGCTTTGTAGGAAACGTGGTGTGGGCGCCGACGGTCAAGACCGCATTCAGACCGCTGAACTACGCAGCGCAGGGCTGGAGCCTCTCCGGCACCTTCACGGCGCAGACGGGCTTCCCGGTGACGGCGGCGATGGCCAACTACCCGAGCAGCGCGCTGACCACTCCGGCCATCTCCGGCGATGGCGGCCTTACCGGCGCTTCGGTGAGCTGGTTCAACTCACCAACTCCCGGACGCGTGCCACAGTTGGCCCGCAACTTTTTCCCGGGTCCGGGCCTGCGGAACGTGGATGCACGCCTGGCGCGCGACTTCACGATCACCGAGAAGACCAAGCTCCAGTTCTACGTGGAAGCCTTCAACCTGATGAACCACACCAACATTCTTGGCGTGAACACCAAGTACTCGTCGTACGTGACGCCGCTGGCGTCTACGAGCAAGGGCTACAACCCAGCCTGCGACGCCAACAGTCACACGAATGGGTGCATCGTTCCTTACACTGCGGCAGACCAGTTGGGGACGACAACCTCCACCAGCGGCGTACTGTACGGAGCGCGTCAGATGCAGTTCTCCGCGAAGTTCCTGTTCTAGGAAGCGCGCAGACGCTGCGCAGCACTGGGGGCATGACGGCCTTGGCCGTCATGCCCTTTTTCTTTTGCCGGGTAACCCGGGCGTACTAGGATGGCTGTAATTCATTCAGCGGCGCTCGCACGCAGTGGCGCCTGCCTGCGAGGAGCGCATCGTGAAGCCGTCCCTCTTTCAGTGGAAGCAACAGCTTGTAACCGTTGGATTCGCAGCCGCCTTGTTTGCAGCGGCCACGACAGCATGGGCGCAGCAGCCGGCGCACCACTGGGCGATTGTGGTGCATGGAGGCGCGGGCGTGATTGAACGCTCGGCGCTGGGGCCGGCGGGCGACACCGCGTATCGCGCATCGCTGGCGCGGGCCACTGAAGCCGGAGCCAAGGTATTGGAGCAGGGCGGGCGGGCGCTGGATGCGGTGGAGGCGACGATCCACGTGCTTGAGGACGATCCGCTCTTCAATGCGGGCCGTGGCGCCGTGTTTACATCTGACGGCAGAAACGAGATGGACTCGGCCATCATGGATGGCTCAAACCTGATGGCCGGCTCCGTGGCCAGCGTCTCGCGCACGCGGCACCCCATCAGCCTGGCGCGGGCGGTGATGGAGAAGACGCCGCACGTTTTCCTGGTGGGCAAAGGCGCGGACGACTTTGGAGCAAGCATCGGCCTCGAGCAGGAGCCGCCGAGCTATTTCTTTACCGAGAGCCGCTGGCAATCGCTGGTGAAGCAACTGAAGAAGGAAGGCAAGCCGATTCCGCCACGGCCTGCGGGCGTGCCGCCCGCAGGCGCGACCGTACCGGTTGCGTTCTTTGATGAGTCGCCGGGCTTGCGGCACTACGGCACGGTGGGTGCGGTGGCGCTGGATGTGAAGGGCAACATTGCAGCGGGGACTTCGACGGGGGGTATGCAGGCGAAGATGCCGGGGCGCGTGGGCGACTCGCCGATCATCGGCGCGGGGACGTATGCGTCGAATCAGTCGTGCGCGGTTTCAGGCACGGGCACGGGCGAGTACTTTATCCGGCTGACGGTTGCGCGGGAGGTCTGCAATCTTGTGCAGTTCAAGGGCATGCCGTTGCAGCAGGCGGCGGATACGGTAATTCACAAGGAGCTGGAGGCGCTGCACGGCGATGGCGGCGTCATCGCGATTACGCCGGATGGGCAGATGGCCTGGAGCTTCAACACGCCGGGCATGTTTCGCGCGCAGTTGCGCGAGGGCGGCAAGCTGCAAGTGGGGGTATATAACGACGAGCCGTAGGCCGCAACAGCGCGTGTTTCACAGTGCACCGAAATGATCTGCAAACTTTTTGTGGAAAACGAAAATAAATAAGGGGGGGTAGGGGTGCGTTTTAGCCGCTAGCTTCCAGCTCCTGGCCGGGGTGGTGACTGGACGGAATCCGGTACGGAGCGAGAACGGAGGCGTGGTTTCTACTGCTGCAATTCCATTGTGCAGGATTGAGGGGAAATACTCTGCAAAATGGGCGGAGGAAATTTTTGGGGGTGGCGGGGTGAGGTTTGTGGTATCCCACCCATGTCGTCCGCTGGGGCGGACGCCATGGATGGGGCACCCGATTCTGTGGCTGGGAGAGAAAAGACGGGATGGGTAAAAGGGAGTGGATTCCCAGGTGCCCAAAAGCGAGGCACCTGGGGCAACCATCATTTATGGGAGAACTCACATTGCCCCCGGGACCCGGGCCACCCGCCGGGATGTGGCACGACTGAAAGTCTTGCTTTGACACAAGGCGAGGCGGCGGGGGAGTTCGTGGGATCCCAGGTCTCAGAATCGAGACCCTTCGACAAGCTCAGGGCAGGCTCTGGGGCACCCGGCATGTAGAGGTATCACCAGCGAGTTTGCTGCAAAAGCAAGCAGGCCATCCCGGCCGGGATGGCCTGTGGTGTTGATGCGGGGATGGGCTACTGCGGCTGCTGCTGGGCGACGCCCTGGGCTGCTTCGCCGCGGGCCTGGGCTTTTTGGGCGAGGACCTTGTGGGCGTTGTCTTCGAGCGCCTGGGCCTCGGGCAGGAAGCTCATCGCCTTCTGGATCTGGGGGTCCCAGTCGGCGAGGACGCGCAGACCCTGCAACTGTCCGAACTGGCTGGTGATGATCTTTTCCTTGATGTTGATCTTCACCCAGTCCGACACGCCGTTGATGTCGGCCTCGGTCCAGGGAATCTTCTCGCTGGTCAGGTAGTCCTTGAAAGCCTTGAGGACGGCGTCGTCCACCTGGAAATCCCTGTCGACGGTGCGGTTGGACAGGTAGTTCGAGGCGAAGTGGAAGAAGGCGGACTTGTAGAGCAGCTCGTCCTGGAAGTTGTTGTTCTTCGGGCTTTCGATCTTCTCGTCGGGGGTGATGCCGCCGCCACCGTAGACGGTGCGGCCCGAGTCAGTGAACTTGACTTCGCGGTTGGTGAAGTTGGAGGGCAATGCTCCGGCGTGGTTCCAGTAGTAGTCGTAGAGCGAAACGCCGGCGTAATTGCGCTGGATGAGGCGGCCGGAAGGCGTGTAGTAGTGATAGGTGGTGAGGGCCAGGCCGGTGTTCTGGCTGAGGTTGAAGACGGTCTGCACAAGGCCCTTGCCGAAGGTGGTTTCGCCCACGATGAGAGCGCGGTCGTGATCCTGCAATGCGCCGGAGACAATCTCAGCGGCGGAGGCGGTATTGCGATTGACGAGCACGACGATGGGGAAGGTCTTGCCGCTGTTGCCGTGAGTGGCGGTGTAGACCTGATCAGGATAGGCCCGGCCGCGCTGGGAGACGATGACCTGACCCTTGGAGAGCAGATGGTCGCAGACCTCGACGGCCTGGCTGAGCAGGCCACCAGGATTGCCGCGCAGGTCAAGCACGAGCCCCTTGAGGCTGCCAAAGCCGTCGATGGCGTCAATGACTTCCTGGGCGGTAGTTTCCTGGAACTGGGCGAGATGGATGTATCCGACGCCGGGACGAATCTCATAGGCGAGGTCCACGGAGGGGTGGGAGATTTCATCGCGAATGAGGTCAAAGACGAGCGGCTTGGGCTGGCCGTCGCGAACCATGGTGACCTGGACGTGGGTGCCCTTGGGGCCCTTGAGCGACTTGGCGACCTGGTCGGAGGTCATGCCCTCGGCGGATTTTCCGTCAATGGCGGAGATGACGTCTCCGGGGCGGATGCCGGCGCGGAAGGAGGGCGTGCCCTCGTAGGGGGTGATGACGTAGACCTTGTTGTCCTGCTGCTGGATGACCATGCCGACGCCGTAATAATGGCCGCGCTGATCCTCCTGCATCTTGGCATAGGCCTTTGGATCGTAGAAGTTGGAGTGGGGGTCCAGCACGCGGAGCATGCCGGGGATGGCTCCGTCGTAGATGGCGGTGTCTGCCTTGTCGTGGGTGATGGGCTCGGCGTAGTTCTGCTCGACCAGGGCGTAGACGTTGGTGAAGGTCTTGAGGCTGTCGCGAATCTGGCTCTCGTCCTCGGACGACTGCGCCCCGACCTTGCGCTGCATCACGCTGCCCACGACGGCGCAGACTGTGAAGAAAAGAATGAGGGTGAAAAGTGCCCGGCGGGCGCGGGGAGTCATAGGCGGAAGGAACCTCCGGACGGCGGGTGCGGCAGGCGCCGTGATGGAGCCTCGCAGGGCGGTCTTGGGCTAAAGTATACCACTGGGTTATTTGACGCGGCTGACGGGCCTTCCGATAGCCGGGCGGGCGGCTGCACGGGGGCCGGAGCGAGACTTTCACATAAATCGTGCCCGGATTCCGGCAGGATTGTGGGCGGGAATCGCTCTGCTGCTCTCCTGGCATTTACAATAGCGTCTATGCAACAGGTGGCGACGGATTGCCGCCTGTCCTGTGCCGACCTATGACTTTAAGACTCATTCGCATTCCCGCGGCGTTCGTGTTCGGCACGGTGCTGCTCGCAAGTTCCGCAATGGCCCAAACGCGCGCCTCCGCCCCGGCAAGCCCCTATGGCGGGACCACGGTTCAGGAAATCATCGCCCGCGTGAACGACCAGATCATCACCAGCTCGGACTACGACCGGGCGATGAAGGAACTGGATCAGGAAGAACACCAGCGCGGGGCCAGCATGCAGGAGATTTCAGACGCGCACAGGGATCTGTTGCGCAACCTGATCGACCAGCAGCTCTGGCTCTCAAAGGGCAAGGAACTGGGCATCACCGGCGAGACCGAGCTGGTGAACCGCCTCAACGACATCCGCAAGCAATACAATCTTGCGTCACTTGAAGACCTGGAGAAGGCGGCGCAGCAGCAGGGCGTTTCCTATGAGGACTTCAAGGCGAATATCCGCAACGGGATCATCACCCAGCAGGTGATGCGGGACGAGGTGGGCCGCAAGATCTCGATGACTCCCGGCGAAGCGCAACGCTACTTTGAGGAGCACAAGCAGGAGTACGCGAAGCAGGAGAGCGTGAAGCTGAGCGAGATTCTTGTCTCGACGGGCACGCCGGTGCCTTCGCCGACCGATCCGGGCGGGGTTCTGCCGACCGATCCGCAGAAGCTGGCGGAGGCCAAGGCCAAAGCCGAGGAGATCGAAGCGAAGCTCAATGCGGGCGGGGACTTCAGCCAGCTGGCGCGCAGCTTCAGCGACGGGCCGACGGCGGCGACGGGCGGCGATCTTGGCGAGTTCAAGCGCGGCTCACTGGCCAAGGTGCTGGAAGATCAGGTTTTCGCGCTGAAGGCAGGACAGATTACCCCGCCGATTCGCACCCGGCAGGGCTACGTGATTCTGAAGGTGGCGGAGCACACTCCCGGCGGCGTTCCGCCCTTCAAGGACGTGGAGCAGGACGTGGAGCAGGCCTATTACATGAGCAAGATGGAGCCTGCCATGCGCGATTACCTGACGAAGATGCGCGACGAGGCATTCATCGAGATCAAGCCGGGCTATGTGGATACGGGCACCAGCCCGAACAAACGGGTCTTCCCGATTGCCTACGCAGCCTACACGCCGCCCGCGCCCAAGAAAAAGAAGAAGGTGGAGCGGACGCGCTTCCGCGAGACCGCGCACGGCTATCGGCAGACGGGCGCACAGGCGCAGCTTGTCGAGGCCAAGGCCACGACCACGCCGGAGAAAGCAACCAAGAAGGGCAAGAAGAACAAGAACGAGCAGGCTGCAATGAAGCCGGGCAAGAAGGAGAAAATCCGCTTCGGCAAGGCGCCGCAGGAGACGCTGCCGAGCGCGGCCGCGAGCCAGACGGAGGATGCCGGCGCGGTGTCGCAGACGGCGGACAACGCACCGGAGCCGGTGAATCCGCTGGAAGCGGCGCCGGCGCCGAAGGCAAAGACGCGCTTCAGCTATCGCGCAAAAGAAGAGAAGCAGAAGAAGGTGAAGGCCAGCAAGCAGCCACAGAAGGATGCCCTGACGCCTGAACCACCCGATGCGGCCGAAGTGGCAGACCGCCAGCTGCAGTCCGCTCCGCTGGGACTGGGCGGCAATGTGACCGGCAAGAAGAAAAAGAAAGAAGCCGCCACGACCGGCGAAAAGACGCGCCTGAGCGACAGGAACAAAGCCCCAGCCGAGCAGACGCAGCCCTCGGGACAGACGCCGCCGGGCGCTGAGGCCGCACCGCAGGCTCCCGCCACGGGCGCTCCGGCTCCGCAGCAGTAACACATACCGCAGGCAAGCGCGCCGGGCCGGGGATTGCATCCCTGGCCCGGTTTGCGTTTGGGCGGGAAGCGCCGGGTGCGTTAATCTGTCGGGCAGGATGAAGGACATTTATATTACCGACCTTGCCGGCTTCGATGAGGGCAGGACTTTCGACAGCTTTTTTCTGGTGCTGCTGAAACAGCAGCGCTCCACCAAAAACAACAAGCCCTATCTGAACCTGATTCTGGGGGACAAGACCGGGCAACTCGAAGGCCGCGTCTGGGACCCCGGCGACCCACGCATCGCGCGGGACTTTGAGCGCGGCGACATTGTGAAGGCGCGAGGCAGCGTTTCTCGCTTTGACGACCGGCTGCAGATGAAGGTGGATCAGTTACGGAAGGCGGCGGCATCCGAGGCGGACAAGACCGACCTGCTGCCCGCCACCCGCCACGACGTGGGAGAGCTGTGGCAGCAGCTGTGCGACTGCGTGGAAAGCTTTACCGAGCCGCACCTGAAGCTGCTGCTGAATACCCTGCTTGATGACCCGGCAATCGCGATGGCCTACCGCGAGGCTCCGGCGGCCAAGCAGCTGCACCATGCCTGGCTGGGCGGCCTGCTGGAGCACGTGGTGAGCCTGCTGACGCTGGCCGATCGCGTGGCGCCGCACTACCCGATGCTGCACCGCGACCTGCTGCTGACCGGGGTGATTCTGCACGACATCGGCAAGCTGCGGGAGCTGAGCTGGGAGATCGGCTTCGAGTACACCGTCGAGGGCATGTTGCTGGGGCACATCCAGATGGGCATGGAACTGGTGGACAAGACCATCGACAGCCTGCCCGGCTTCCCGCCCCGGCTGAAGACGCTGGTGCTGCACATGATCCTGTCGCACCACGGCAAGCTGGAGTTCGGCTCACCCAAGCTGCCCATGATTCCTGAAGCGCTGGTGCTGAATTTTATCGACGATCTGGATGCGAAGATGCAGGCCATGGCGAGCGAGTTTGAGAAATCGGCGCGCGAAGGCAAGGCCGCGGATGAGCTGACGGGCAAGGTGTGGGCGCTGGACCAGCGGCAACTGCTGAATACGCGCGGGTGGCTGGGGGAAGAGGGGAAGCAGGGGCTCCAAAAAGAACCGGGGTGTTAGATGTAATTCGAAGGCAGCATGTTCTGGTGCAGGATGCGCACGACCAGCACTCCGCCGGGCTCAACAAGATAGAACACGACATGCCTGCCTATCTCAAATCGTTGCAGCCCGGCGCGGATCGAGTCGCAGGGCCGGCCAATGGCGGGGTTCTGCGCTACAAGATTGAAGCCGTCTTCCAGCGTTGCGAGGTATCGGTCCGTCTGCCGCGGTCTCCATTTGCTTGTCGTGTAGGCGGCTATCCGATCGATGTCCTCCTCCGCCTCGACTGAAATCCTGACTTGCGGCAAAATCAGGCCTCCCGCTGTGGCAGGCCGTGCTTCTTTCGGATACGCGAGAAAACTCCGGGCTCGGCGATTCCGCTGGCAATCCCTTTGTCGATTGCGGCCCGTAGCGCAGCCAACTTCTCTTCGTGCTCCCGCTCGTTTCTCACAAGCAGACGCAAGGCTGCACGCATCACCTCGCTGGCATTGGCGTACAGCCCCGCATCAACCTTGGCGGCGACGAAGTGGTCCAGTTCCGGGGTCAGATTGACGTTGCGGGTCGGCATAGAGCACCTCAGCCAGAGTATAGTTGACTTGGCAAACTCTGCCAAAATCTGCACAGCACTTCTATGAAAACATTTAGGTTAGATGCTTATGTCTGGCTTTCGCCCACCAGAGTAGCGTCCATTTTCAGGACGCGCCGTTGCGCTGCCAGACGGCGGCGTCGAAGGTATGGATGGTGTCATAGCCCTCGGAGCGGTAGAGTTCGACGGCCTCGGTGTTGGCCTCGGTGACGGTGAGGGAGATTTCGCTGACGCCCTGGCGGATAAACTGCGCGCCGGCCACGCCGAGCAGGAGGCGGGCCATGCCCTGACGGCGGTAATCGGGGTGAACGCAGATCTGGGTGATATGGCCGCTCTGCGGGCTGACGCGCGAGCCGAGCACGAGCGCCACCAGCTCCTGGCTGGCGCGATCCACCACGACATGGGAGGCCAGCGGAGAGAAGACGCCGCAGCCGGAGTAGTGGACGATGTTGTTGAGGAAGCGCATGGAGCCGTAGACCGAGTTGTACTGGTCGTTGATGAGGCTGTCGGTGTGGCCGTGATAGGCGCTGGAGATGAGGCGCGCGGCGGGGTTGAGGTCTTCGTCGCGCCAGTGCCGGAGTTCGAGCCCGGCGGGCAGTTCGGCGTGGGATCGGCCCCAGTGGCCGGCCAGCGGCTGCACCATGAAGAGGCGATGGAAAAGCTCAAAGCCGGCCTCGCGAAAGACGCCGGCGTGCGTGCCCGCGGGGTGCAGCAGGAGCTGCGACTCGATGCGATCCACCTGCGGCGAGTTGAGCAGCGTTTCAAAGAGGTGCCGCAGCAGCGTCTCCTCAATCGCGCGGGCAGCCCCCGCATCGCCAGAGGCAGGAACGGGCAGATCGGGGTTGATTCCGTCGAGGGCGAATACGTCGCCGATGACCGCCTTGGTCTCTTCATAGACGCAGAAGGTGTAGCCCATGACTTGGCCCGCCTCGACGGCGGCGTAGCCGGGCAGCATGTGATTATCGAGATACTGCATGAGCAGGCGGCATGAGGCGCGGTAGTCCCAGTGCAGGCGCTGCATCCATATCTCGCTCTCGGCTTCCAGCACAGGGCGCAGCACCGGCGCTGAGAAGTGCCGCAGGTCGAGAATCTCCATGGAAACGCCGGGCGTCATGATCCTGCTCCTGGAGGCAGGTTTCCCCTGCCCTGCAAACGAAGCGGTTGCGGATTGGCAATGCTCCGGCGCGCACATTTCACCCCGGTGCCTTGCGGACACTTTGCCACGAAGTGCGACAGACTGCAAGTTGAAGTCAGACTTATTCTTGCGGACTTCACCTTGCGGCTACTTGCGGCCGACCAGGTAGATCTCCAGGCCCTGCTCGGGCCAACTGAAGAGGGGCTGGTACTGGCGGCCTTGCAGATATTCTCCGAGTGCGGCCTGGGTGTGGAGGTCCGCGCCGCGGCGACCCGCGACGCGCGCCACCAGCAGGTGCTGTTCCGCAGGCACACCGCTCTGCTCGTAGTTCACCACCTCATGATTGCGATAAAAGGCGAGCCCGTACTCGACGTCACGGCGCACGCGGAAGACGGCGACCGTCTCTCCGGCCGGGGCAATCGCGGAGAGCTTGTCGGCCAGCGGGCGAGCGGAATAGGAGCGGTCGAGGAGGTGAATGACCCGCTTGCTCGCCGCCACGGACGGTATACCAAAGAACGGCCCGATGCCGTAGAGAAAGAACACAAGGATGACAAGTACGCCGGTGGTTGCCAGCCGCAGGCGGGCCACGCCAAAGGAGTAGACCACGACGAGAATGAGCATGGCGACACCGGTGGCGGTCATCAGCGCGGCCACCAGCGCCCTGAGCGGCGGCGCCTGCTCGCCGTGGACCACAAACCAGGGCAGCAGCAGGGCAAACATGGTCATGACGCCGCTGAGCGCGGCGTGGCCCAACAGCACCCAGCGATTGAGACCCGCTTCGCGGCGGCGGTAGAGATAGTCGCCGGTCAGGATGGTGATGGGAGGGATGGAAGGCAGGATGTAACCCGGCAGCTTGGACTGCGAAAGCGAGAAGAAGAGGATGGGAATCAGCGCCCAGAGCACAAGGAACTCAGGGAAGGCATCGCCGGGGCGGCTGGGCTTCGGTTTTGACGGGTTGGAGTGGCGGAGGCGCCACTCTGCGACCGAGGTCTGGATGCCGTCGATCAAGGCGCGCATGGCGATGACGGTCCACGGCATGACCGCCAGCAGCACGACCACGAAGTAGTACCAGAAGGGTTCCTCATGCTGGAAGCGGTTGGTGGCAAAGCGCTCCAGGTTGTGCTCGAGGAAGAACTCGCGGAAGAAGGTGGGGTTCTGGTGCTGGACGGCGAGGAACCAGGGCAGCACGATGGCGAAGTAGAGCAGGACGCCCGGCCACCAGAACGAGCGCTTGACGATGGACCACTCACGGCGCAGGAAGGCGAAGGCCATGATGATGAGAATGGCCAGAAACGGAGCGACCGGCCCCTTGGCCAGTGTGGCCACGCCGGTGAAGAAATAAATGTCGAAGAGCCAGAACTTCGAGTCGGTTTCATACCACGCATACCAGCCGAGGAGGCCGATGCAGAGGGGCGCGGCGAGTTGCATGTCCGTCGAGGCGCCGCGGGAGAAGCCGATGATGCCCGCGCAGGCCACGGTGATCAGCGCCGCGTCAAGGTGCCCTCCGCGGCGGAATCGCCGCATGTGGAGGTAGATGAGCGCCACCAGGATGAAGGCAAAGGAGGCGGAGGGCAGGCGCGCGCTCCAGTCATGGACGCCGAAGTCCTGAAAGACGAACATGGCGCGCCAGTAGTAGAGAGCGGGCTTCTCAAGCCATGGACGGCCATAGAGATAGGGCGTGACGCAGGCGCTGAGGCGGGCTTTGAGGGTGTGGGCGGAGTCGAACCGCACGAGCATTTCATGGGCGATCTGCGCATAGCGGGGCTCGTCCGCCCCCACCAGGCCCAGCCCATCGCCGCCCAGAAGCGGTATTTGTCCATAAAGGATGAAAAAGAGGGCAAAAGCGAGAAAAACAGACGCCTCGCAGACGGTGGCCCAGCGGGGCAGCCGTTTGCGCCGGCCTTCAGGCAAGTCCGGAGCAGGCGATTCCAGGGCAGTTTCCACTTCCAGAGTTTCTCCAACGGGCGGGGTGCGCGAACTCCGCGCAAACCGCCCTACCGGTCTGCCGGGGGTGAGGCGTCCCTGGCGGCCGGGCAATGGTGCTTGGCTTACGAATGAACGAAACGCAACCGCATGCCGCGCTTCGACAGGGACAAGGCTAACAGATTCGAGCCAAATCTCAACCCGGCTCGACGGCTAAACCGGCGACACTGGGGCGCAAATGGGCCAGAATTTCTTCGAGGGCGCGGCTCAGCGGCCCCTCCAGCGTGCAACCGGCGGCGTTTTCATGCCCGCCGCCGCCCAGTTGCTCGGCGATGGCGGCGACGTTGACTTTGCCTTTGCTGCGCAGGCTGAGCCGGACGCGGCGCTCGGGCAGTTCGCGCAGGAAGGCCGCGGCCTCAATGCCGGCAATGGAGAGCGCGTAATTGACAATACCCTCGCAGTCCTCCTCGGCGGCACAGGTGCGGACCATGTCCTGATGCGTGACCCAGAGCCAGGCGAGGCGGCCCTCGCGGTGCAGGTTGGTGAGCGCGGCGCCGAGCAGCAGCATTTTTGAGGTGGCGACGGAGAAATAGACATCCTGGGCCACGCGGATGGGGTTGGCTCCGGCTTCGGCGAGTTCCCTGGCCAGCGCGAAGGTGGATGCTCTTGTGCCGCCGTAGCAGAAGCCGCCTGTATCCGTGAGCACGGTGGTGTAGAGGCAGGTGGCCATCTCGGGCGTGACGGTGGCCCCGGCGGCCTTGACGAGGCGGAAGACCAGCTCGCCCACGCTGGAGGCTTCGCGGTCGATCCAGTTGAGGTTGGCCCACGCGCGGCCGCTGGTGTGGTGGTCGATGTTGATGATGAAGAACTCGTCGAGGCCGCGAAGACGGGTGCGGCCGAAGCCGTCGCACTCGAGGAGAATGGCGGCGTCATAGGGGCCGTGAACGCGGAGCGCGGTGCGAATGGCGTCAGCCTGCGGGAGGGAGCGGTAGATGGCGGGAACGCGGTCCGCGGTGACCAGGTCGGCGCGCTTGCCCATCTGCTGGAGGAGCATGCCCATGGCCAGGACGCTGCCCACGGCGTCGCCGTCGGGGCGCGAGTGAGAGCAGACGAGGAAGCGCTCGCCCGCGCGCAGGACCTCGAGAATGGCCTCCTCGGGATGCGCGGGGGTCGCGCCGGTTACGGGAACGGAGCTTGTGCGGGGGGCATCCATGCGCGGCTACCCCACTGGCCCCTTCTGCCGTTTGCGGGTGCGGCCCATCAGCTCCTCGATGCGCGCCTGGAAGCGGCCGGAGCGGTCGGCGAGGAAGGTGAGCTCGGGCACGTGGCGCACGCCCATGCGCTCCTTCAACTCAAAGCGGATGTAGCCCTTGGCGGCCTCGAGGCCGGCGATGGTGTCTTCTTCGGCCTGGGCGATGTCGGGCACGGCGGTGTCCACGGCGACGTAGACGCGCGCGGACTTGGCGCCAGGGTTCAGCGCCACTTCACTGACGTAGCAGAAGGCGATGCGCGGATCGGAGAGCTCACCCTCGATCATGGCGCCGATTTCCAAGCGCAGCGTCTCCGCCACGCGGTCCTGATGATGCTTGCGCGCCCTGTGCTCCGGCATAGTCCTCGTATCCTCCCCGGGTAAACCATTCAGGATAGCAGAGGGGGGGCGGGGGTAGTGTGTCAGTTTCTAATCACAGGAAAGAATGCCTGCTTGGCAAAAGGATCGACGCAATCAGCTCCATCCATTACGATTGCTCATTATGCTCGAATGGCTGGATCGAATACGGGCTGAGTGGGACACGATTAGAAAAGCCAAATTCAGCTTTCTGATCGTCTGTGTTGTTATGTGCGGGGCCTGCTGGGCAGGATTTCATTTCGCCTATAAATCGATGTTCGACAATGCCGATGACGAGGCGAGACATTGGCGTGACACCGCTGAGCGTTGGGAAAGCGACGCTTCTTATTACCAAGATGTGGCGAAACGCTCGGTTTCCATACAGCAGACCCAGCCTGCCGTCCTTACGCCAGAGGCCCCGCCAGTCGCAATGAAGATACCCCCCAAAAAATCCCCAAATTCTGCTCCTGCTTCTCCGCCTCCGAGCAAGCAAGAGGTTAATGCTCCCGGAGGAGTGGCAGTTGGAGGAAATAATAATGGAGTTATCAACAACGGAGCGATTCCGCGTTCGCTAACGCCATCTCAAGAAGTATCTCTTGGAAATGCCATCGGACCTCCGGTTTCAGAATTCGACGGGGTTTACTGCATTATGGGTGACTCAGAGAGCTGCCGCTTTGCGGAGCAGATCAGACGCATATTTAATACCCACGGTTGGCCGAAAACAGAAGGTCTAAATCAGGCCGTGTTTACCGAGCCAATGCCTGGTATTCTTTTGGCCGTTAATCCAGCAGACGCAGCATCTCCACCAACGGCGATTTTGAAAGTCTATAATTCCTTCCGAGCCAACGGTATAAACATCGTGGGCACAAGAATGAATAGTGTAAAGCCGGGGCACTTCTTTATCTTGGCTGGAAGCAATCTTCCGCCGGCCCAGTAAGACTGCGGGCGGTCAAACTTTCGTTTTGGTAGTGGATCAGCTTTCGATGTACTCCCAGTAGGAGTCGTGCATCTCGGCGCCGAGTTCCATGGCCATGCGGCCTGCGGCGCGCTCGACTTCTTCAATGAGGCCGTGGAGGTAGTCGCGGGAGCGGGAGATGGCGGCGACGCCGAGGGTGGCCGACTGCCAGGTGACGGCCTCGTCCATCTCGGCCACGGAGACGTTGAAGCCCTGGCGGAGCTGGTCCTTGATGGAGCGGACGACGTGGCGGCGGTCCTTGAGCGACTGGGCGTGCTCAATGCGGAGCTCGAGGGTGAGATGGGCAACGGGCATGGGGTCACGCGGCCTCGCTTGACTTTGCTCCACAGCTTACCATGCAACAGGGATTGAAGCGGTGATTGCTCAGTCGCCGGTAGTGGTCAGTTTGAAGGAACTTTCCCTCTGGGGCTAAAGCCCGCAGTTCGGCTGTTCAATGGATGTACGGGCTGAAGCCCGTACCCTTCAAGCTGAAGCCCGTACCCTTCAAGCTGGCCCACTACCCAGTCACACGTGCGATGCGGGCGCGGAGGGCAGGAGGGCGAAGGCGACGACGGTCTCGCCGGACTGGGCGGTTTCGGCGACGAGCTGCGCCTCCAGTTCATGCGGGAGGGGCATCTCGCAGGCGGCGATTTCGGCCTCGGTGGCGCCGACAAAGCAGAGTTCGCAGCAGCCGAGGGCGTCGCCTGCGCCCATGCGCACGGGCGGGCCGAAGACGCGGCAGGTCATGGGCCGCCAGGCGTAGACATCGCAGAGGCCGGTGGCGGGATTGAGCGCGGGGCAGGCGGCGTCATCAGCGAAATCTTCGAAGCGGGCCTGGTCTTCGTCACTCGTGCCGAGCAGGCCGGTTGCGGAGTCGCCGGGAAAGCTGGGCAGATGTTCGGCGAGCCAGTGGCGGGCGCGGGTCTCAATGGCCTGCGCAGTTGCGGGGTCCGTGGCGCGCAGGGTAGCCATGCCGGCGCGGAGGCGCTCGGCGTCGAGCGCGTTGATGGCGAAGGCTCCGTGGCAGCACTGAGTGCAGCCGGGGCGGCAGGCGAGCCAGTTCCCTGCCCGCCGCGCGGCCTCGGCCAGCGCCGCATCCGTGATTTGCACGAGTTGGGAGTCGCCGGCGGGAAGAGGCATTGGTGCCAGCATAGCGGATTGCGACCCTGGCCGCGGTAAGTCTACGGAGGCGACCAGTGCTGCGATATAGTTGTCTGGCATCCCCGGAGGTTCCCCTTGAGAAGGATTCATGTTGCCGTTTCCCTGCTGGTTTTGTCCCTGCCGGTTGCAGCGATTCATGCGCAGCAAGCGCGGCTGCTGGTGGCCCAGAAAGGCTTGAGCAGCCTGGGCATCGTCGATCCCGCAACGGGCAAGGTAGTCGCATCGGTGGCGGAGGGTGGCGTGACCGGGCACGAAGTGGCGGCGTCGCCTGACGGGCGGCTGGCCTATGTGCCCATTTATGGGAACTCGGGCGTGGGCAAGCCCGGCACCGACGGACGCAACATGATGGTGATCGACATTGCCGCGCGCAAGGTTGTGGGCAACGTCGATTTTGGCCACGCCGTGCGGCCGCATTGCCCTGTGTTTGGGCCGAAGGATGGGCTGCTGTACGTGACGACAGAGCTGGACCGCGCGGTGACAGTGATCGATCCGAAGACGCTGAAGATTGTGGGGTCGATTCCGACGGGGCAGGCGGAGAGCCACATGCTGGCGATCAGCCATGACGGGCGTCGCGGCTACACGGCAAACGTAGGGCCTGGCACGGTGTCCGTGCTGGACATGGAGACGCGCAAAACGCTGAAGATTATTCCCATCTCCGGCGAGACGCAGCGGATTGCGGTTTCGATGGACGACAAGTGGGTGTTTACCGCCGACCAGAGGCAGCCGCGCATGGCGGTGATCGACACGGCGACAGACACAGTGGCGAAGTGGGTGGCGCTGGAAGGGACGGGCTATGGCAGCGCCGCTACACCCGATGGTCGCTGGCTGCTGATGACCGTGCCCGGCCGGAACAAGGTCGCTGTTGTGGACCTGAAGACGATGCGGGTGGCGCGATCGATCGACACGCTGCCTGACCCCGAAGAAGTGGTGGTGCAGCCCGGCGGCAAGACCGCGTGGGTGTCTTTTCCCGCTTCAAACCAGGTAGCCGAGATTGACCTGAAGACATGGAAAATGACGAGAGAGATTGCGACGGGGAAAGACTCGGATGGAATGGCGTGGGCTGCGGAGCAGTGAGCGCGCAGCTTGCCGGCTCCGATGCCCTTACTCGATTTCGCGGGTCCAGTTCTCCAGGGTCTTTTTGAACTCGAGCATGAATTTGCCGGCGTCGGCGCCGTCGATGAGGCGGTGGTCGAAGCCGAGGCAGAAGTTCTGCATGGCGCGGATGGCGATGGTGTCATTGCCTTCGGCGTCGGTGAGGACGACGGGCTCCTTGCGCAGGCCGCCGATGGCGAGGATGGCCGACTCGGGCTGGTTGAGGATGGGCGTGCCGAACTCGCCGCCGTAGACGCCGGAGTTGGTGAGCGTGAAGGTGGAACCCTGCACCTCGTCGGGCACGAGCTTTTTGGCGCGGGCGCGGGCGGCGAGGTCGTTGATGGCGCGGGCGAGACTGAGGAAGCTGCGCGCTTCCGACTCCTTGACGACGGGCACGATAAGCCCCCACTCCAGCGCGACGGCGATGCCGAGGTTGATGCTGGCGTGGTAGTGAATCATGTTCTCAACGAGCGAGGCGTTGAGGACGGGATAGCGGCGGAGCGCCTCGACGGCAGCGGCGGCGATGAAGGGCATGTACGTCAGCTTGATGCCGTGGCGCTGCTCGAAGGCGGCCCGGTGACGCTCGCGCAGGCGGGCGATGCGGGTCATGTCCACCTTGTAGACGGAGTAGACATGCGGGCTGATGCGCTTGCTCTCAACCATGCGCTGCGCGATGATGGCACGCATTCTGGTGAGCGGCACGACGGCACCTGAGAGCGGCGCGGCCGCCTGCGGCACCTGCGGTGCGGCCAACTGCGCCTGCGGCGCGCTCAAATAACGCAGGATGTCGTCCTTGGTGATGCGGCCCTCGGAGCCGGTTCCGGGGACGTGATGCAGGTCGATGTTGTGCTCTCTGGCGATGCGGCGGACGAGAGGCGAGGAGCGGAGGATGCGCGTGCTGTCGATTGCGTGTGCCGCGGGTGCGGCGGTCCGCGGGGGCACCTGCGGCGGGGCCTTGGCCGGCGCGACTGCGGGAGCCGCAACCGATGGGGAAGCGCCAGACCCGCCAATGACCGCAACTACCGTGTTCACCTGGACCGTGGCGCCCTCGGGCACTTTGATTTCGCTGAGCACGCCCGCCACGGGCGACGGGATCTCCGCATCAACTTTGTCGGTGGAGATTTCAAACAGCGGCTCGTCTTTCTGGACCGTGTCGCCTTCCTTCTTGAGCCATTTGGTGATGGTGCCCTCGAAGATGGACTCGCCCATCTGCGGCATGACGATTTCGATTCCGCCGGGCACCTGCGGTGGGACTGACTGCGCCTTCGGCGGCACCTCCGGTGCGGATGGCTGCGGCACCTCCGGTGCGGGTGGCTGCGCCTTCGGCGCGGGGACTGTGGCCGTGCCGCCGATGACGGCGACGACTGTGTTGACCTGCACGGTTGCGCCCTCGGCCACTTTGATTTCGCTGAGCACGCCTGCCACGGGCGATGGGATTTCCGCGTCCACCTTGTCGGTGGAGATTTCAAAGAGGGGCTCGTCCTTCTGGACCGTGTCGCCGGGCTGCTTGAGCCACTTGGTGATGGTGCCCTCGAAGATCGACTCGCCCATCTGGGGCATGATGACGTCGGTTGGCATGGATCGTTCTCTCCGCGATGCGGGATTATGGAGCGCGCCCGGTTCCTGCCGGATTATAAATCGCGCAGCGCTGCGGGCGGGCTGGGATTGCCGCGCACGGATGGTGCTCAGGCGCGGGTGGGGCGCTCCGGGATGTGCAGCAGGCGCTCGACTTCACGCGGGACCTTCAGGGGCGTGTCCTGCGCAGGCACCTCCGGCGGCACCTGCGGTGCGGCCAACTTCGCCTTCGGCGCGGACTGCATTACCGCAGCATGTGCGCGGAGGGCGGCGAGGCTTTCGACGGCGAGTACCTGTTCGGCGAAGACGAGGCCGAACTGGCGCGCGGCCTGATGGGCGATGGCTTCAAGGCTGGGCAGGGCGGCTGGCTGAGCCACTTCGCGGGCCACTTCGAGTTCGAGGCTGGTGACGGGCTTGTCGGTGATGCCGCAGGGGTTGATGAGCTGGAAGTCGCGCAGGTCGGTGGTGACATTAAAGGCGAAACCGTGGGACGTGATGCCGCGCGAAACGTGAATGCCGATGGCGCCGATCTTCCGTTCCGCTTCCCGGCCACGGCTCCCGTCCAAAGATCTGCCGTCCGCAGGACCGCACCAGACGCCGGTTAGGCCGGGGATGCGGCCAGCGCGGACGCCGTAGACGCCGCAGAGGCGGATGAGGGCTTCTTCCATCATGCGCACGAAGTCGACGGGGCCGAGGCGGCCGCCGCTTGCGTTGCGCAGGCTGCGGAGGTCAAAGATAGGATAGCCGACGAGCTGGCCGGGGCCGTGGTAGGTGACGTCGCCGCCGCGGTTGATCTCATGGAGCGTGACGCCGCGCTGGGCCAGCAGTTCGTCGGACGCCAGCACGTTGGAGCGGTTGGCATTGCGGCCGAGCGTGAGCACGGGAGGATGCTCGAGGAGCAGGAGGACGTTCTCCACGCGGCCCGCTAGGCGCAGCTCGGCTATCTCGGACTGGAGGCGGAGAGCGTCGTCATAACCTACGCGGCCGAGATAGAGGTACTGGATCATTGCTCACCTTTGATTGTAGACACGCAGAGCCGGTTGACTGGCGCACCGGCGGGCGAGTCGAATTCGCGGTAAAATAGGAGATGGCAGGAGGACCGGGCGGTCGCTGCCGGTTTCCGCTTTCGCGGGTGCCGGGGGAGGAAAGTCCGAACTCCGCAGGGCAGTGTGCCGGATAACGTCCGGGACGCGG
>JAGWRX010000179.1 GCA_028876395.1 Acidobacteriota bacterium | reverse complement strand
GTAGAGCGCATAGTTCTGAAAAACCATCGCGACGTCGCGCGCTCGCGGCGGCAGGTGGGTCACGTCCACGTCGCCAATGGTGATGTGGCCGCTCTCAATGGATTCCAGCCCGGCCAGCATTCGAAGGGTGGTGGACTTGCCGCAACCGGACGGCCCGACGAGCACCAGAAATTCGCCGTCGTCGATATCGAGGTCCAAATTGTCCACCGCCGGCGCGTCGGCGCCAGGGTAGCGATGGGTGACCGAGGAGTACTGCACTCTGGCCATGGCGCTAACTCCGCAGCTTCCGTTTGATCTGGCGGTCGAGGATGACCTGCAGCTGTTCGTTGATGTCGGTGAAGGTGGCGGTCACGTCGGATCCCCTCAGTCCGATGGATTCCAGGCCGGCGGAGATGATGCGGTCACCGCCGGGCAGGAAAACACGGGCGTAGTCCTGCGGGCGGGTGTGCGGGAGCTGGTCCAGTGCCACTCGGGCGCGCGGATTGGCCGCCAGGTATTGCTGTTCGCCCGGATCGTCGACGGCGGACTTTCGCACCGCCAGATATCCGGTGTGCTGGCTGAAATAGGCGGTGGCGAGACCGGCAACAAAAGAGGCAAGGGTCTTCAGCCAGTCAACCCACGGGGAGGGCGCGGAATTGCCAGCCGCATCAGCGATCCTTTTTAGCTCGTGGACGATGGCGTCATTTGGATCCAGAAACATAAATCTACCGTATTCTCTACTTTGTTCGATGGGTTGGGGTATCAGCTGCGGGTACCTGCTTCGCGCTTGCTCGGACTCGCATACTCTTTGACGGGATTTTACTCCCACCCTTTCGCTCCAAAGGCGGGAGCGACGAGGGTGGGCCAACCCGCCGGAGGTTGAGCGGCGCTCACTCCGCCGGGGCAATCAGATACTGCTCCAGCTTGCCGTCGGGGTAGGTGTAGGTGGTCAGCATCAGCGTCTGGCCGGGATAGACGATGCGGAAGGCGCGGAAGGTCATGCCGCCGCGCAGCCGCTCGCCCGTCTGGTGGAAGGTGAGCGGCTCGCCCAGCGGCGCCAGGCTGTCGCGGAAGTCGGCCAGCGCCTCGGCGGTGAAGTAGTCGCTGAGGTTCGGCGCCAGCAGGCTGCGGTCAATCTGGCCCTTCTGCAGACCGTGGTAGATGTCGAAAGCCTGCTGCTCGGCGGGCTTCAGCGGGTATCCGGCAATGACCGGAGCGGCCAGATGCGCGATGGTCGAGGCCGCGCCCACGGCGTCCTGGTTGGTGAGCACAGCCACCGCCACGCCGTCGTCGATGAGCACTTCATTGTCCGACACGAAGCCCGACACCTCGCCCGAGTGCGCAATCGCGCGGTGGCCGTCGCGGTCCATCACCTGCACGCCCAGGCCATAGTGCGTGCCCTCGCCGTTCTTCAGCTTCACCTCGGTGAACATTGCCTTATAGCTTGCCGGCGAGAGGATTGACTGGGCCAGCAGGCTCTCATCCCACAGCGCAAGGTCGTGCGCGGTCATGGCCAGCTCGCCCGCGGCAAACATCCAGCCACGGCCCTCCTTGGGCGCCACGCGCAAGGGGCCGAGCGCATGGCGATAGTAGGCCGTGGCGTCGGCCTGCGTCAGCTTCGTCTCGTCGGAGTTCCACACGGATTTCATGCCCAGCGGGTGAAAGATATGCTCGCCGAGGAAGTCCATGAGCTTCTCGCCGCTGACCTTCTCCACAATCGCGCCGGCAATCACGTAGTTGGTGTTGGAGTACTGCCACTGCGTGCCGGGCTCAAAATCCAGCGGCTTTTTCGCCCAGGTGTCCAGAATCTGCTGCGCCGTCTCGGGCTTGAGCATGGGCGTCATCACGTAGTCCTCGGGCCAATAGTCCTGGTAGCCGGAGGTGTGCGAGAGAATTTCGCGGATAGTCACGTCATCGCCGCGCGTCAGGCCGGGGACGTACTTGCCAACCGCATCGTCGAGGCTCAGCTTGCCCTGCTCCTGAAGAAGAAGAATTGCCGCCGCCGTGAACTGCTTGCTGATGGAGCCGATGGAGTAGCGCATGTCCGGCGTGGCGGCCACAGGCGGCTGCAGGCGCGCCTTGCCGTAGGCATGCGTATAGACCAGCTTGCCGTGCTGCACGATGGCGACCGAGGCCGAAGGCACGCCGGTCTGCTCCAGCACCTGCGCGGCGATGCGGTCGATTCTGTTCTTGAGTGCGGGGTCGATGGTGTCCACGGTTTGCGCAGAGAGCGCGAAGGGCAGCAGGGCGGCAGCGGCCAGGAGAAAAAAGCAGCAGGAGAATCGGAAGATACGGAACATAACGAGACTGGACTCCTTCCACCGGAATGGTATCAATCCGGCGCGGTAGCGGCGGAATCGACGGAGGGGAATCAGGCGGTGCAGGCGACGGTGAGGACGGTGATGTCGTCATCCTGGCCCCATTGCTGGGCGGCTTCGGCGATTCTGGCGGCGGGCTGATTGCTGATTTCTTCGGCGCGCTCGAAGCCGAAGAGTTCGCGCTTGCCGTTGGTGGCCTCGACGACGCCATCCGAGATGAAGGTGAGGCGGTCGCCGGGAACGAGCTTGAAGTGGGTTTCTTCAAAGCTGGCGTCGGCGGTAATGCCCAGCGGCAGGCCGGACGCGACGGCCATTTCTTTGCCATTTCGATACGGAGATAAGTGGCCAGCGTTGGCGACGATCATTGCGCCGTCGGCTGCGATGGATGCGACGGCGCAGGTGGCGAAGCCGCTGATTTGCCCGTGCAGGACGCGGTTGAGGTACGTCAGTACATCCGCGGCCCCTCGAAGAGCGCAGCCGCGCAGTGCGCCTACTATGGCGCTGACGGTCATGGCGGCTTTCAGGCCCTTGCCGCTGACGTCGCCGACGACGATGAGCAGCGAAGCGTCGTCGCCGGGCAGCACCTGAAAGAAATCACCGCCGACGTTACGGGCGGGGCGGTATTCGCTTTCGATGATCCATCCGGGCACATTGGGCGCATTGCGCGGGATGAGGAGATGCTGCACCTCCTGTGCCTGTTTCAGATCATCTTCGGCCGCCTGCTGGCGCTGCATGGAAGAGCGGAATTGCTGGAAGAGAACGATGGAGAAGAAGAACAGCATGCCAATGACGCAGAGGAGCGCAAATGGAACCTGCATGCCGAAGAAGAGCCAGTTGTGGCGCACATGCAGGAGCGACATCAATGGTGCGAGGTCCGTAAGGGCATAGAACATCAGCGCCAGATAAAGAGGCCATTTGCGGGGTATGGGGTTCTTCCAACCCAGAAACGCAATCGTGGCTGTGATTAGAAGTTCGGAGGCACTAATGGCGAAAGAAATAACGGGATCGGCAATCACCAGGTCATGCGAAGCTCCTGCGGCGTGCTTCGCAAAGATGAAGAACTGTGTGTCCAAAAGATCGATAACGCCCAGAGTAACGATAGCTTTGAACAGCCACCGCTTTTTCTGCAGGCCGAAGTATGCCCACCATGCGAGCATCCACATATACCATCCGAGAGTGCCTGCGAGGTTGATAAGGGCATCAAGGCGCACGTGAGGCAGCCACTGTGCGTTTGTGGAGACGACTAAGCCGGTGAAGATCGCGTTGAAGATGCAGGCAGCCAACGGCCACAGCAGAATATTGTCCGCACGGCTGAAGGCAAAGAGCATCGCAATGAGTAGGGCGAAAAGGGTCCACACGAGGGCCGCAGCAAGCGCTGAAACGAGACGCCAGTATTCGGTATCCCATTCCACTTGGAAAACGGCTGCGGCTGCGGACGGCAGGCCAATTCTGGGAGGCACGTGCATGCCGCCCATTGCGGGGACCACCAGTGCGGCGGCTGGGGTGTAGAAGCGGAGTGCGATGAGGACTGTGCCGTCCGGAGTGTGCTCGTAATCGGATGCAGGCAC
Organism: Acidobacteriota bacterium; assembly: GCA_028876395.1. Classification (GTDB taxonomy): domain Bacteria; phylum Acidobacteriota; class Terriglobia; order Terriglobales; family Acidobacteriaceae; genus Telmatobacter. Next base: position 2,809 of record JAGWRX010000179.1, on the reverse strand, counting down.
GCTGAACGAGGCTGGATTGGGGTAGAAAAGCTCCGGCGGCAGGCGGGTGAAATCTCCGAAGGAGCCAACCAGCCGGCCATTCGCGAAGACTTGGTATCCGCCTTCGAACCAGGCGGGACCGAGCAGCGTAAGCGGTCCAGAGGCGGCGGAGATGCGCGTCCTCATGCGATACCACGCGAAGCCCGCGTAACCGGGGTGTCCTCGCTGCTGCCACCCGGTGACGAAGCCTGCAAAGGGTATGCCGGGGACTGCGGTCTGCGGTGTGGGCCGGAGGTCGACTGACTCCCATTGCGAGTCGTCATAGGTGGGGTCAGCCCATTGCGGGTTATCGCCGATGTGGAAGCGCCACGGGCCGTAGAGCTTGACGACGGATTGGCCCAGCGTGACGGGCACGGCGTTTGGCGGCGTCTCCTGCGCGCGCAGTCCAGCGCAGGCTGAAATCATGAGCAGCAGAACCATCAGGTCGCTCTTCTTCATGCGATGGCCACCCCCAAATTCGCTGTTGGCGTCAGCGTGAGCACGGTGATGTCGTCTTCCTGGCCAAAGTCACGGGCAGTCTCCGCGATGACTTGCGCCGGCTGGGTGCTGAGTGTCCGGGTGCGCTCAAAGCCATAGAGTTCGCCCGTTACGTTGCGGGCCTCCACGACGCCGTCGGAAACAAACGTCAGGCGATCGTTTGGGCTCAGGCGACAGGTGACCTCTGCATAGGCGGCCTTGTCCCCAATGCCCAGCGGCAGTCCCGGGTCGACTGCAAGCTCCTCGCCGTTGCGATAGGGCGAAAGATGGCCCGCATTGGCGATCGTTACGATTCCGCCGGCGGCAATCCGCGCGGCGGCGCACGTGGCAAAACCGCTGATTCGTCCGTGGAGCACGCGGTTCAAGTTGCGCAGGACGAGCGCAGGCTGGCGCTCCTTCTCATTGCGTAATGCGCCCATGATGGTGCTCACCGTCATGGCGGCTTTCAGCCCTTTGCCGCTCACATCGCCAACCACAATCAGCAACGATCCGTCGTCATCCGGCGAGACATGGAAAAAATCTCCACCCACTTCGCTAGCGGGAATGTAGACGCTCTCAACGGCGAAGCCGGGCGTGCTGGGAGCCGTTGCGGGGACCAGCAGCGATTGCACGCTGCGCGCCGCCTCAAACTCTCCAGCCAGGCGCAACTCCTCACGGCGCGAGCGCATGAAGCGATTGCTGAGAATTGCCAGCATGGCAATGAGAAACAAAATCTCAACCAATGTAGACGCAGGGAGGGGAAAGGGATCTTTGAAAATGAGAAGCTGGATATTCGCTTTCAGCCATCCGTGCTGGAAAGCACCCCAGAGCATCTCCGTCGCGGAATCCAGCCCTAGGGCGATCAGCACGGGCGCCAGAAGGAGTCGTGCATCCGGAAGGCCCTCTTTTGCGCGTCTCACCAGCAGGTCGCACGACCAGGCAAAGATTACGAGCGAGCCAATAGCATCACCCAAATTCGCGTTGGCCACACCAAACCCTGGGACCAGCATCAGAATGATGTAAAGGGCAGTTTTTGCGCAGATGCCCAGAATCGCCAAATAGTAGAGCGCCGACCTGCGGCCACGCAGCAGTTTCTGCAGGAAAAAGACAAAGCCCAGGCCGCCAATGAGATCCAACAGGTTGCTTGCCCAATCCCGGCTAAACAGCGGAATGGGGTGGACCGTCTCATAGACGCTCAGACCCATGGCGGCCGCCCAGGCGAGTTGATTCACAGCAAACCAGAGATATTCGGTTTCCGAGCGCCGGGTGAGGAACAGCAGCAGTGCGATGGTCCCGGAAATCGCGCACAAGATGCCAAGCGAGTATGTTGCGCCGCTCCTGAGCAGCAGGGAGTCGCGCAGCATTTGGAATCGCGCGTCGATCAGGCTGGACTGCCCAACAAGCGCGCCGCCGCTTTGAGGCCCTCCGCCTCTATAGCTCGACCAACCTTGCCAGTGCCATATGCGCAGCGCGACCGTCGCTTCTCGCGGCGTGGACGCCTTTTCCAGGGTGAACGCGTACGTGGCTTGCCTGGGCAGGCGTATCACGTCATGCGGAGGCATCTGACTGAAGCTGCCGCAGAGTTTGCCGTTTACGTACACCTGATAGCTGGTCATCATGGGCGGAAGGAGCAAAGATATTTGGTCCAATCCTGCCGGAATGTCCAGGCGGAAGCGATACCAGGCATAGCCGCTGTAGTCCTTGTATCCCTGACCCGCCCATTCTTCGTCCGAGCGCAGCAGCGGCCAGTGTGAGTCGTCGAAGTTCGGGCTGGCCCATGCGGGGTTGTCGCCGGTGTGAAAACGCCACAGGCCGTCGAGCGAAGCGACAGGCTCGCGGCCCGTGACAAGGCTGAAGGTTTGCGCGCGGATTCCGTCGCACATCAAGATCATGAACAACACTACAAATAGAGCCAGCTTCCTCATGCGATTGCCGCCTTCATGGTTGCAGTTCGCGCCACCGACAGCACGGTGATGTCATCGTCCTGTCCGAAGGCCTGCGCGGCCTGGGCGATGGCGTCGGCGGGCTGGGTGCTGAGGCGGGCGGTACGTTCGAAGCCGAAGAGTGCGCCGGACCTGTCGCGCGCCTCCACCACGCCGTCGGTGACGAGCGTGAGTTGCTGCCCCGGCGGCAGTTGGAGGGCGGATTCGACATAAGCTGCGCCGGCAGAGAGGCCGAGCGGCAGGCCGTTTTCAAGGGCGAGTTCCATCCCCGCGAGATAGGGCGCGATGTGGCCGGCGTTGGCGAGAGTGAGCTTCCCATCGGGATCGGCGCGGAGAACCAGGCAGGTGGTGAAGCCTCCGCGGCTGCGGGC
>JAGWRX010000178.1 GCA_028876395.1 Acidobacteriota bacterium | reverse complement strand
CTTGTAATAGTTGTAGTAATTTCCCCAATCGTTGCCAGTCTCCCAGCGCAGCCCCACGAACACGACGATCAGGAGATAGGACAGCACCAGAAGAGAAAGCCGCGCTCCTTTAGTCAGCTTCAACTCCATCAACACCGCCGCAAGGGCCAGAAGCCAGAAGACAATGAGATAAATGGTCAACCTTCACCCCTGACTGTGAACATGCTGTCTGCCTTCAACCCCGGGCCCTCCTGCTACGGATGGGCCGAGGCGAACGAGGTCGTCCGGTCTGATGCCTTGCGTACACGTCATTGCGGCGCATCCATGCGGCTGGAGACATGGCGCGCAGGGCACGTGATTCGTAACAACGATGCAGTCTTTCCCTTCCGGGCGCCATCGCGCCACGCCTGCTGCCCCCCCGTAGACGACAGCGCACGGCGCGCCAACAGCTGCGGCCACGTGCCCGGCCATCGACTCGACGCCATACACCACCTCCGCGTGGCGCACCGCTGCCACGAAGCCATTCCAAGAGAGGCGGTCGCATGCATTTATGCAGTTTTTTAGCCCCTTCATCGCGGCAGTAATATTCTCCATTTCCCGTCTTCCGCGCCCGGTAAAGAGCAGCGTGCACTCTGGAGAAAGCGTCTCCGCAAGCTCTCGCCAGAAACTGACGGGGAACTCGCGCTGCGGCGCTCCTGAGCCCATGTGAATGATGCGATAGCGAAGATCGGCAGGGCTCGTCGATTCAAGGAGTGTGCAGACTTCCTTGAGCGAGACGCTACTGTCCGGCGCAAGGCTTGAGCGGCGCAGCCGGAAGTAAGCCGGGTCGATGGGCAAGGCCTTCAGTAGCTCTGCAAGCCGTGCGCCCTGGTGAATAAAAGGCACATTGGGCTCTTCGACAAGTGCGGTGGCCAAGGAAGAAAATACGCTCGCGCGAAATCCGACGCGAACTGGAATCCTTGCGGCATAACTGATGTCTAAGAGATCGGGGAAATGGGTATAAAGACAGAGCGCGACATCATACTTCAGTGCGCGAATTTCCCTGAGCGCAGTGCGGCGTGTCCTCCTGAATTGCAGCACTTTGCGGTGGAAGCTATCTGCGCTTCGATTGAATCTCCAGTGGTCGACGCAATGCGCGTAGGTCACGCCCGGGTGATCCTCGATGACCATGCGCGACCAGCTTCCGGTGACGAATCCAATCTCGGCGTCCGGATACGCGGCGCGCAGGATGGGAAGAACGGATGTGGCGATGACAATGTCCCCTATGTGCGATCCGTTCAGCAGCAGGATGCGCCGGGGAGGCGCCATCTGCTCGATCCTGATATGCGGGACTCTTCGGAACGGGGAGGCATACAGGAGGGGCGCAACTGCATTGAGCCCTTTCTTCACAGCCAATCTGAGTTGTCGCCAGCTAGTCTGCATGCTCCAGGCATTCTCCCAAGGCGAGCGGCTTAGCGCCCGCGCAAGATGTTTCTTACTTCAAAGACCTGCGGAACCACGATGAATGTTAGATACGCAACGATGGTTCCCGCCAGAACTCCAGTCACGCCCATCGTCTTTACCCAGAAAATCGAAAGCGCCAGATTGGCGGCGGCGCCCAGCAAAGAGGCAATGGCCTGACTTTTAATGCGGGAAGTGGCTCCCATGAGACATGATTGATTCGTAGTGACTGCATAAATCACGATCCAGACGCACATGAGCCAGATGAGAAGCTCGCCTGGCACGGCTTCCGGCCCGGCCCAGAGACGAATCATGCTTTGCCCGAACAGGATCATGACGACGCAGCCGATTGTGAGCATTGCGGCTGTAACACGGCGGACATGGCGATACGTAGATCGTATCCAGTCGAGATGGCCGCTTGTGTACGCCTCCGAGTAAGCGGGCCAAAGAGCAGGGAAGATCAGCGTCTGTATTGCGGCAATATAGCCCACAAGCCGCCAGGTTACCGAGTACGGCGTGACTTGCGCGGGGCTCAGATAGTGCGAGATGACCAGATTGTCGCTGGAGAAGACCACAAAGCCAGCCACCTGAATACCAAAAAACTGGATTCCCGAATGAAATATCTGGCCGATAAAACCGGGGTGTATGCGTGCCGGCCACGGCTTCATCCACGGCTTGCTGAAGAGGCACATCCAGAGCAGGCATGCGATGTTGGCAACCACTGAGGCTCCCGCGTAACCAGCCACCAGGAGTGGGAGGCTTCCGCGGAGGTATACGACGGCAACCACAACCAGAAGGCTCAGGATACTTCCGCCAGCGGCAAAGAAGTTGGCCGTATGCAGTTCCTGATAACCTGCAAGGACCTTGGTGATAAGTCCGGTAGGAAGCGCAACGAGAAAGACTATGAATGCAGCCGCCATGGTTCTGGAAGTTGCCAGTGCCAGGGCCGGTTCCTTCACATGAAAAATCGATGCCCAGTGAAGGTAGGGCCAGGCAAGCCATCCCGCGACAGCGAAGCATGCGGCGATGCCAACGATGACCCAGAATGCCGTGGCAAAGTAGGCTGCGGCGCGCTCGCGGTCGTTCTTTGCGTAGGCTTCGGATATCAAGTTAGTTAAAGTGCTGGAAATGCCGATATCCAGCACAAAAAACATCGCGACAGCGCTGCTGATGGTAATCCAGAGCCCATAGCTCTCCGCGCCGAGATAGCGAACTGTGATGGGCACGGTGGCTGCATTCACCAGAAGGCCGATGCCTTTTCCGAAAAATGCGGACAGGGCTGCGGCTGCGATTCCGCGATATCGCTTTTGCGACCTCTGCAGCGCTTCGTTCATGGGCTCCTGAACTGCCGACGCTTCTGAAAAGATTGTCATAGGGCTGATCGCTCAGGATGCAGGACGCGTTCGCCAGCTCAGTATCCGCTTCAGATGAAGAAGCTTTGCCTGAGTAGCCCGCTCCGACCTCAGGTAGCCCAGACCGGCAGAGGCCAGCGCAATGCAGATGCCCGTCAGCAGGCCGGCTATGGTTGCGCCGAGCACGATGAGTCCCCGCTTGGGGAACGATCTCTTATCCGGTGGGATGGCGGGGTCGACAACCTGGATGAGCGCTCCCTCCTTGGCCTCGTCGAGTTTGGCGATTTCGAATTGTCTGGCGAGGATGTCGAAGATCGTTTCGTAATATTTGACGTCGCGCAGTTTGCGCACGTATTCGAGCCCTGCCTGGGGCACTTTACCCTTGGGAACGATGAGTCCGCCGCTTCCGCTATCTTCCGATCCGCCCAGCTTCGCCAACTGCGTACGCATGCTGTCCAACTCCTGCTGCGCCTGCACCAGCTGGGAGTTTTCGCCGGTTGCATACGTCTGCATCCCTTGGATCTGCACCTCCTTGGCCGCGATCTGCGCACGGAGTGCCGCAGCCGACTCGATGAGGGCGCGCGCCTGGCTATCGAGCTGAATGAGCCCGGTTTTCTGCTCGGTCACTTTCAGCGCTTCTTCGGCGTTGGCCAGGTTGTCCTTTGCCTGTTCGAGTTGCTGCTCGAAGAAGAGCCTGCGCTGCGACGCCTCCGAAATGGCCAGATGCTCGGACAGATTCCGAAACTGGTCCACATAGCCATTGGCAAGTTCCGCGGCGCGCTTCGGGTCGCGGTCCTCCACTGAGATGTGAATGAGCCCGCCCTTTGAATCGCCATCGACATCTGTCCGATTTTCAAATGCCTTGCGGGCGTCGGAGAGATATTTCTTGTGGTACTCCTGCATCAGGCCGAAGCGCTCCACCATGGCGTCTTCAACGGTGCGGCTTTTGAGCATGGCAACGAACATGTCGTTGGGGTTCTTGAGGCCGAGACTGCCACCCGCCAGCGCGGCCATGCCGCCAAGGTTCCCAAGCTGCGAGGCCAGTGCGGAAGCCATGGAGGAATTCTGTTGAGGAGGCAAAAGAATGACAGTCGCGGTATAACGTTTGGGCAGGATGAGCGAGACGACGATCGCGAGAATGGCGAAAATCGCCGTGACCCAGAGGATGGTGCGCTTTCGCTCGGCTAGAACAATCAACAGATCCAGCAGAGAGATTTCGTCGTCCTCTTTTATGTGCCGCACAACGCCGGCCGAGGGGGGAGGAGAAGTGACGGGCTCTTGCTGTTCTGAGAGCGAAGTATCGGTGGCCATGTCTTCCTGCGGAATTTAGGATCTGACGGCAACTTCTAGTTGCATTCTACAAGCAGAACTCCCCGCGGTGCTGACCATTAAAAGCAATGGACTCAGCGGGCTTATCAGCGTCTTATCACGCAGGGTGGGGCGCGCTATCCCGCTCATTGCCAATTCAGCGAGGAAGGGAACAGGGATATGCCATGCGGCCCGAGCGGTTGTGTTGCTCCCGCTGTAAGGCATCTAATCCATCGGAATGGAAGGGGTTTTCTCGATGTCGAACGTGGAGTATTGCCGGTGCTGGCTATTGATTTCCGTTCGGAGCTCATGCCATAACTCGTCTGGAATCTTCAGGAAGATCTCCACGACGGAGGGATCGAACTGCGTGCCCGAGCAGCGCAGAATCTCAGAGCGGGCAATGTCGAAACCGCTGGCTTTGCGATAGGGCCGGTCGCTGGTGATGGCGTCCAGGGCATCGGCAACGGCAAAAATGCGTGCGCCGATGGGGATTTCGGCTCCGCGCAATCCGCTCGGATAGCCGGTACCATCGAAGTGCTCCTGGTGGGTGTAGACAATGGCCGCGGCCTCGCTCAGGAAGGGAATCTTGCGCAGAATCTGGTACCCCTGGGTGCAGTGGTCGCGCATGATCTTCTCTTCTTCCGGGTTGAGCTTGTCCGGCTTGCGCAGGATTTCGTCGGGTATGGCCATCTTCCCGATGTCGTGCAGGTATGCGCCGCGCGCGATGACCCTGATATCCGCCGGGGAAATGCCCATGGCGCGCGCCAGCGCGATGGTGTAGGCGGTTACGCGCTTGGAGTGTCCCTCGGTTTCTGAGTCCTTGAGGTCGAGCGCGTCGCCGAGCGCCTCAAGGGTAACGTCGTAGGAGTGCTCCAGGTCTTCCATCGCCTGGCGCAGCATCTCGGTACGGGAGTGGACGACCTGTTCGAGGCTCTGCTGGTAGTTGTGATTATCCTGGAGGGCCTGGCGATGATCGAGCGCGCGCTGCACGGTGGCGACCAGGTGTTCGCGCTCAAAGGGCTTGAGCAGGTAGTCATAGGCCCCGCGCCGCATGGAGTCGATGGCCACGCTGATGTCATGGATTGCGCTGACCATGACGACAGGAAGGTGCGGCTGCTCGGCGTGGATGCGTTCCAGCAGGGCAATGCCGCTTTGGTCCTGCATCACGATGTCGGTGAGAACCAGATCGTAGGGGTTCTGGGCCAGCGAATCCACGGCTTCTGATCCGCTGCCGGCCAACTGCACGTTATATCCCTGGCGTTCCAGCGTGGCGCCGATCATCGAACGGACATGCGCCTCGTCATCCACAACCAGGATGCGGGCGGACCTTCGCGCCTGCCCACTCGCGCCTGCCTCTGCGCCTGCTTCCCGGGGTAACGTGGGGTTTATGCCACCCGTGTCTGCCAGGTTCGATGCCAATCCCATTCTTCTCCAGCGCTGCGAGACCCCTTAGTTGATCCGGGACAGGAAGCGCATCTCCTTTGGTTATAACCGGTGTGCCCGGCTGTTGAAGCCAAGATCCGCTTGAGAGAAATGGACGACAACGCTTCTTTCGATCGATTTGGGGAAAGGGAAGAATCCCGATTAGGGACGTAATAAATCTTCTTGCTCATATTGGGCCGGTCATCTCGCATCGTGCCGTGCCTGCTTTACACATCGTCGCTTCAATCGGGACGTAAGATGAAATTACGCCAGCCGGAGCCCGGAGTGCAAGCGTTTCCCATGATAATACCAAAGTATTCACGGGGGAGCCCGGATTTTCTTTTGCCGGAGCCCGGAAATGAACCCATTTACCTGATTTTCAAGCCGTTGGCGGGAGGGCGCTTTTGCACCCCTTCTGCCTTGCCCCGCGGCATTCCGCGAGGCAAGCCTATTCCTGCTGCTTTTGCCTGGCCTTCCGCGCGGCGACCCAGCCTTCCTTGGTAACCTGACGCGCACGGCCGACAGCCAGCGCGCCTGCCGGCACGTCTTTGGTAATGCAGGAACCGGCGCCGATGTAGGCTTCGTCCTCGACGGTAACCGGGGCCACCAGCGTGGAATCGCTGCCCACGAACACGCCCTCACCGATGCGCGTGGTGTACTTGTGTATGCCGTCGTAGTTGCAGGTGATGACGCCCGCTCCGATATTGGTTTTAGCGCCAATCTCGGCGTCGCCCAGGTAGGTAAGGTGGTTGGCCTTGGCGCCCTTGCCGAGCCGCGCCTTCTTGGTCTCAACAAAGTTGCCCACGTGGGCATCTTCGCCAATCTCGCTGCCCGGCCGCAGGTGAGAGAAGGGGCCAATCCTTGCGCCGTCGGCCACTGTGCTGTCCGTCAGCACACAGCCGGGGAGCATCAGCACCCGGTTGCCCAGGGCGCAGTTTTCTATCACAGAAAAGGAACGGATGCGGCAGTCGGAGCCGATCCGGGTGCGGCCCAGCAACTGGACGAAGGGCTCGATCACCGTGTCCGGCTCGACCTCAACCTCGGCGTCAATCACGCAGGTGTCTGGCCGGAAGATGGTGACGCCGGCAGCCATGAGGCGGCTGGCCGTGGCCGCGCGCAGGGTGGCGTCGAGCGCCACCAGTTCGGCAATGGTGTTGGCGCCGAGCACTTCAGCCGCATCGGCTGCCTGCAAGGCAATCACGCGCGCGTCGGCCGCGCGCAGCAAGCCTGCCATATCGGTCAGATACAGCTCTCCCTGGGCGTTGTTGGCGGTCAGCTTGTCCAGGTGCTCCAGCAGCGGCGCGGTTTTGAAGGCGTAGATGCCGGAATTGATCTCGCGGATGGGTCGCTGCTCGGCCGTGAGCGCCTTCTGCTCCACGATGGCCTCCACCTCCGGCGACCCCGGCGACCGGCGTACGACGCGCCCGTATCCTGCAGGGTTTTCCGGTGCCGCGGTCAGAATTGTCATGGCTGCCTGCTCCGTCTGGTGGAAGCTCCAGAGCTGCTCGATGGTCTCAGGCCGGATGAGCGGCACGTCGCCTGAAAGCACGAGGATGTTGTCATAGCCGGCGATGGCCTCGCGCGCGCACTGGATGGCGTGGCCGGTGCCGCGCTGCTCTGTTTGTTCAACGAAGCGAACGCCGGTCGCGGCCACGGCTGCGCGCACGCGCTCGGCCTGGTGGCCGATGACGACGTGGATCTGGGCCGGCACAACAATCCGGCTGGCAGCGGCAATCACGTGGCTCAGCAGCGGCTTGCCGCCGATTTCATGCAGCACCTTGGGCCGGCGCGACTTGAGCCGCGTGCCCTTGCCCGCGGCCATAATGACGACGGCCAGCTTCGAGCCCGACTGCTGGCCGCCACGTTGTTCCCTGGTCACTGCTTTTTCTCCTCCGCGGCTGCCTGCTGCGGCTGTGGGATGGTGATGTCCACCGGGTGAATCGCCCCCAGATTCAGCGCGTCCAGTCCTGGCTTAATCTCGGGACCGTTGCCCACCACGAGAATTGCCAGCTTGTCCGGATGGATGTACTTGTCGGCCACCCGCTTCAGGTCGGCCAGCGTCACCTTCTCAATATCGGCCTTGTAGGTCTCGAGGTAGTCCGCGGGGTAGCCGTAGAACTCCAGCCGCACCCGCTCGGCGAGCACCTTTTCTCTGGTGTCGTAACGGAAGAGGAACGAGTTCAGGATATCCTCCTTGGCCCGCTTCAGCTCCTCCTCGGTAAAGGGTTTCGAGGTCAGCCCGGCAATCTCCGTCATGGCGGCCTTGGTGGCGTCCACGGTGGAGGCGCTCTTGGTGATGGCGACGACCCTGAACGCGGCCGGATGGTCATAGCTGAATCCATAGCCGCCGCCCACCGCGTAGGCCAGCCCCAGCTCAGTGCGCACCTTCTGGAAGAGCCGGCTGCCAAAGCCGCCGCCCAGTATGTCATTCATTACCGCCAGCGCGGGAACGTCGGGATTGCGCCGGTCCGTGCCCAGTCCTGCAATCTGCACGTTCGACTGGTTCACGTCCTGCTTGTCGATGAAGTAGACGCCGGGTTTGGGGCCGGGGAAGGCGTCGCGTCGCGCCGGCAAGGGCTTGACGCGGGGCAGCCCTTCAAACGTAGCGCGTAGTTTGGCCTCCATTGCGGCCGGGTCAAAGTCGCCGCTGATGCTCACAATCAGGGGGCCGCCGATGGTGCGGTTGTGCCATGCCTTCAGGTCGGTCAGCGTCACCGCGCCCACGGTGGCCAGTTCCGGCTGGCGGGCGTAGGGACTGTCCGCACCGTAAATCAGCTTGACGGCCTCGCGCGTGGCAATCTCGCCCTCGTCGTCATTGCGGCGGACGATTCCCGTCGCCTCCTGCTGCTGAGCCAGTTGCAGCTTTTCCGCGCTCCACCTGGGATGGAAGAGCAGGTCCATGGCGAGCGCATACACCTGGTCCGAGTCGCCCTTCAGCGAATCCCACGACAGAGCGGTGGAATCGATGTCGCCCCCCGTCTCAATGTGGGCCGCCTTGGACGCCAGCAGGTCGTCCATGGCGTCGCCGCTCATCTTTTCGCTGCCGCTGGTGCGCCACGCCTGGCCGTAGATGTCCACCAGACCGGTCTTGGCCGCGTCTTCATCCCGCGCGCCGCCGGGAATCAGCACGGAGCCGTTGACGAAGGGCAGCTCATGATCCTCCTGCAGAAACAGGACAATGCCGTTCTTCAGCTCGATGCGCACTGGCTGGTGCGGCTTGAACTCATGCAGCTTCGGTATGGGAATCTGGTCCCAGGGCTTGGCCTGCTGCGCTGGCAGAGCAGCGGGAAGCAGCAGGGCGGCAAAAGCAGCGCCGGGCAAAAATGCGCGGGAAACGCCTTGGAGCAAGCGGGTCTTCATCGTGCGCCTCCGTTGTTTTTTGCCGCGGCTGTGGGAGCTTGAAAATCAATCTCGGCGCTGGTGCGGTTCGTCGCCACAAAGATCTCGTTGGCCACGCGCCTGATATCCGCCTTCGTCACCTTGTCCACGCGGTCCAGTTGCAGGAACAGCTCGCGCCAGTCGCCGTAGCGCGTCTGGTACTCGGCCAGCGCGTTGGCCAGGCCCTGGTTGTCGGCCAGCCCTCGCAGCAGATCGGCGCGGGCGCGGGTCTTGTACATCGCCAGCTCCTCGTCGGTCACGTCGGTGGTCTTCAGCTTCTCAATCTCCTTGTGGATGGCGGTGCGCATCTCCGCCGGCGTGTGGCCCGGCAGCGGCACCGCGTAAAACGCAAACAGGCTGGGAAACTTGTTGCCGGGGAAGGGACTGAAGCCCTCCGCTTCGGCGGCAATCTGCTGGTCGCGCACCAGGCTGCGATACAGCCGCGAGACGCGCCCGTTCGACATGATGTCCTGGATGGCGTCGTACACCGCGTCGTCCGGGTTGCGGTAGCTGGGCCGGTGGTAGCCCTCGATGTAAAACGGCTGTGTCTGCTCGCGGATGACCACGGATTTTTCAGCAAACTGCTTCGGCTCGACCGTGGTCATGTCCTCGGGCTTGGGCCCGCCGGGTACCTTGCTGAAGTATTTTTCCAGCATCGGCAGCACTTCAGCAGCCTTCACATCACCCACAACGGTCACCACGATGTTGGACCCGACGTAGTATTGTTTGTGGAAGTCCATCGCTTCGGTCGCCGAAATCTGGCTGACCTCGCTGGGCCATCCGATGCCGCTGCGGCCGTAGTTGTGCGCGACGTACGCAGTTGCCAGGAACTGCTCGACCAGCCGCCCTATGGGGTTGGAGTCAGTCCGCATGCGCCGCTCTTCGAGCACCACGTCACGCTCTTTGTAGAACTCGCGCGGCACCACGTCGGAGAGCCGTCCGCTCTCAAGCCACGCCCACAGCTCCAGGCGGTTTTCCGGCATCGACCAGTAATACATCGTCTCGTCCAGCCCGGTTGATGCGTTCAGGCCCGTGGCGCCATTGCGCTCGGCCACCTCGGTGAACTGGTTGGGAATGACGTATTTGCGCGCCGCCGCCTGGGCGGCGACGAATTCCTTCTTCAGCTCGGCCAGCCTTTGAGGATCGCGGCCCACCGGCTTCAGATATTCGGCTTCATAAGCGTTGTTGGCGGCTTCCACTTTGGCCAGCGCCACTTTCTCGTCGGCGTAGTCGTTGGTGCCGATCTGGCTGGTGCCTTTGAAGGCCAGGTGCTCGAACATGTGCGCCAGGCCGCTTTCGCCGCTGGGGTCGTTCACGTCGCCCGCGTCAATAAACGTGGTGTAGCTGAAGACCGGGGCCTCCGGACGCTCGCAGACAATCAGCGTGAGCCCGTTGGGCAGCACCCTGGTGGTGATCTTCTGCTCAAAGCTCTTCAGATCCTGGGCCGGCGCCAACTGCCAGACCGTCGCCAGGGCCAGCAGCGCCACAGCTGTCTTCCAGGACCGAAAAAAGAATCTGCTCTGCATGGGTGCTCCTTGGCGCGGAGCGCACACCGCATGCTCCGCACTCTTCCAAGCTATTGCGCCTGCGTGGAGGCGTCAAACTGTGCGCGCCGGGTTTGTGCTCGGCAGCGGGACTGGCCGGGCCGTCACGCGCCTGCGCGAAAACCATGCCTGCCCGCCAAATTGCCCTATACTGATGACTGCGTGTTCAAAGATTTCCGGCCTGCCGGACGTCGCAATTCCGGAGGTTTTTCCTTGGCATCTCACAAAGCTTCCACACCGGCAAAGCGTTCCCGCATCCGCTCCACCACCGTTATTTGTGTGCGCCGCAACGGCTCGGTGGTGATGGCGGCAGACGGCCAGGTCACCCTGGGTGACCACGTGCTCAAGCACTCGGCAAAAAAGATTCGCCGCCTCTATCAGGACAAGATTCTGGCCGGGTTTGCCGGTTCCACTGCCGACGCTTTTTCGCTCTTTGCGCGTTTCGAGACCAAGCTGGAGCAGTATGCCGGCAACCTGAACCGCTCGGCCGTCGAGCTGGCCAAGGACTGGCGCACCGACAAGATGTTGCGCAACCTTGAGGCTCTGCTGGTGGTGGCCGACCAGGGGCAGACATTTCTGATCTCAGGCTCCGGCGACGTGATTGATCCCGACGAGCAGATTGCGGCCATCGGCTCAGGGGGCAGTTACGCCACCGCAGCCGCCCGCGCGCTGATGGAAAACACCAATTTGACCGCCCGCGAGATTGCCGAAAAGGCAATGAAGATTGCCGGCGACATCTGCATCTACACCAACGACCATGTCACCATTGAGGAGTTGAAGGGCTAGCGGAACGTTTCCGCCCATCCCGCCTGATCATGGCCATCTATCTGCCCGCATCCGCTGAAGAACAGGAACTCGCGCTCGACGAGATGACGCCGCGCGAGATCGTCGCCGAGCTCGACAAGCATGTCGTGGGCCAGCGCGCCGCCAAGCGCGCCGTGGCCATTGCGCTGCGCAATCGCCAGCGCCGCCAGAAGCTGCCGCCTGATATCGCTGAAGACATCATGCCCAAAAACATCATCATGATCGGGCCGACGGGTGTGGGCAAAACCGAGATTGCGCGCAGACTGGCCCGGCTGACGAATTCGCCCTTTCTCAAGGTGGAGGCCTCCAAGTTCACTGAGGTGGGCTACGTGGGCCGCGACGTGGAGTCGATGATCCGCGACCTGGTTGAGATCGCCATTGACATGGTGCGCGAGGAGCGCCTGGAGGAAGTCGAAGACAAGGCGGAGATGAACGCCGAAGAGAGGCTGCTCGATGTCCTGCTGCCGCCTCCGCCCGCCACGCCGCCGGCGCAGGAAGGCCAGCTCTCGCTGCCCGGCGCCGAAAGTCATCAGCGCTCGCGCGAAAAGCTGCGCCAGCAGTTCCGCGAGGGCAAGCTCGACGACCGCATGGTTGAACTCGATGTGAGAGAGCGCGGCACGCCGCAGTTCGGCATTATCAGCAACCAGAACCTTGAGGACATGGAGATGAACCTCAAGGACATGCTGCCCAACATTTTTGGCGCGGGCACAAAGAAGCGCAAGATGAAGGTGGCCGACGCCTTCGACTACCTGGTGCAGGAAGAAGAAGGCCGCCTGATCGACATGGACCAGGTGAACCGCGTGGCCACGGAGCGCGTCGAGTCCAGCGGAATCATCTTCCTCGATGAGATCGACAAGATTGCCGGCCGCGAGGGCGGACACGGCCCCGACGTTTCGCGCGAAGGCGTGCAGCGCGACATTCTGCCCATTGTCGAGGGCACCACGGTGAACACGCGCTACGGCATGGTGCGCACGGATCACATCCTCTTCATCGCCGCGGGCGCGTTCCACGTATCCAAGCCCAGCGACCTGATTCCCGAACTGCAGGGGCGCTTCCCCATTCGCGTCGAGTTGAAGTCGCTCACGGTCGAGGATTTTCTGCGCATTCTTACCGAGCCCAAGTCCTCGCTCACCAAGCAGTACACGGCGCTGCTTGAGACCGAAGGCGTGCGCCTGGAGTTTGCGCCCGAAGGCTTGCGCGAGATGGCGGAGTTTGCCTTCAAGGTGAACGAAACTACGGAGAACATCGGCGCGCGGCGCCTGCACACCATCATGGAGCGCGTGCTGGAGGACGTCAGCTTCCTTGCGCCCGACGTGGCCCGCCGCGCGCCGGACGCCGAGTCCGCCGCGATCCTCTCCAAGGCCATCGAGAGCGAGGCTTCCACGCCGCTGCCCTACTCGCAGCGCATGACCGCCTCCGGCCCGGAGAAGGTCTTCACCATCACGCCGGAGTACGTGAAGCAGATGGTCGCCACCATCGTGAAGGACCAGGACCTGAGCCGGTACATCCTTTAGAGGAAATCTTTCAATCCACTTTCTTTGATCACGCAATGAATCTTTCCCTCATGCGCGCTCATGCGCTGCTGATTGTCGTGTGCTTCTGCATGTGCGTCCGCGCGCAAACACCGCAGGCCGCCTCGAATACCGTGCATCCGGAGCCCGTGTCCCAGAATGTTGTCGTGCTCGGCTCGCCGGTCCCAGTGCCGCTGGCCGAGTCGCCGCGTTCCGTGATGATTCTGCCGCTTGCGCAGGAGAGGCTTGCTCTTGCCACGCCCATTGACCGCATGCGCAGCGATCCTTCCGTCTTTATTGAGCAGCGCGGCGCCGGCGGAGCGCAGGATGACATCCTGCTGCGCGGCGGAAGCTTTGAGCAGACGCTGATCCTGGTCAACGGCTTCCGCATCGACGACAGCCAGACTGCGCACCACAACCTCGACCTGCCCATACCTCTGGATGCAATGGACTCGATTCAGATACTGCACGGTGCCGGGTCCACGCTGCACGGCGCCGATGCGCTGAGCGGCGCGGTGGATTTCCTGACCGCCGCACCGGCCGCGAGTTCGCTCGCGTTCGCCGCCGGGGCGGGCAACTTTGGAAGCAATGAGCAATCCGCGCAAGCTGAACTCGTGCGCCAGCACTGGAGCAGCCGCCTCACGGCAAGCCACAACCTCTCCACCGGCTTCATCGCGGATCGCGATTATCGCAATGAAGACGCCGCGCTGGAAAGCTGGCTCAGCTCGCGCCTCGGACTTACGGATTTGCTCTTCGCCGCAAGCGACCGCTCGTTTGGCGCCTCGCAATTTTACGGGCCTTATGACTCCTGGGAGCGCACGAAGGGGTGGTTTGCCTCCGCACGCCAGGAACTGGGCTCGCACACGCAGGCAGCCTTTGGCTACCGCCGCCACACGGACGAGTTCGTGCTGGTGCGCGACAATCCAGCGCTCTACGAAAACAATCACATGGATGGCTCGTGGCAGGCTTCATTGCGCAGAACGCTTCCGATTCCAGCGGGCGGCCTTGTCCTGCTGGGCCTGGAGGCAGACGGCGACAGCATCGAGAGCAATAATCTCGGCCAGCACGCGCGGAATCGCGGCGCTGGTTATCTCGACTTCGACCTGCGGCCGAACCGGCATCGCTGGACGCTCTCGGCTGGACTGCGGGAAGAAGGATTCTCAGGCAGCTCCCAGTACGTCCTCGCACCCCATCTTGCCGGCAGCCTACGGATCACAAACTCGCTGAAGCTGCGCGCCAGTTCCGGCTACGGATTCCGGATTCCGACGTATACCGACCTCTACTATTCCGATCCGGTGACCCTCGGCAACCCGAACCTCAAGCCCGAGTCCGCGTGGAGCGGCGACAGCGGCTTCGATTGGATACCGGGCAAGCGTCTGTCGCTGTCCGTCACAGGTTTTTACACACAGCAGCACAACACCATCGACTATGTGCGCGCAACGCAGGCGCAGCCCTGGCAGGCGGTGAATCTCAGCGGTCCCCGCTTCAGTGGCGTGGAAACGTATATGACCTGGCAGCCCGTCAGAACACAGACCATCCGGCTGGCTTGGACAACGCTTTATGGCAGCCGCGCTTCTTTACAGGGACTCCAGTCGGAGTACGTCTTCAACTACCCGGTACAAAATGCGCGCGCGGAGTGGACCGCCTCGCTGGGTCGCGCGCTGACTCTGCGCAATACCGTGCAGATCGCGCAGCTCTACCAGCGCGATCCGTATCCTGTATGGGACCTCGCGCTGACGCACGACACGGGCCGCGTACGGCCCTATGTCAGGCTTGCGAACCTGAGTAACACGGGCTATCAGGAAATTCAGGGAGTGGCGATGCCCGGGCGCTCGATTGTCGCGGGCGTCTCCCTCCATGTGCGGCGTCGGCGGTAGCCCGTCTCAATTTACCGGCGGCAGCATCGGAGCCCTGCGTTTGCCCAGTTCGTCGCGGACCAGCGTCAGACCCAGGATGCAGCGCTCGAACCCGTCAGAGAGGCGCGCGAACAGCGGCGCTTCCTGTTCGTACTCGAACAGGTTGAACTGGCTCACGATGTAATAACTTTCCTTGCCGGCCTGAATCAGTTCACCCAGGCTCGGCCGCGGGCCGCGGTGTCGTCGTCCCGGCACCACCGCTTCGGGATACATGCCGCCAACGAAAAGCGCATAGTCGCCGATGTACTTGCGCACCGCGCGCTCGGCATCGAATGAGGGCGCGCTGCCTTTGACGGGGTCGGCGGCGAGCAGCATGGCGTCGAGATCTTCCACGGGGCGGCCCATCGCATCGCGCACCTGGTAGAGATTTTCCGCCTCTGAGAACTCGCAGAGCAGATGTGCTACGTAGCCCGTCACGTCCGGATCATGCAGTCCCAGTTTGCCCTCATAGCTGTTGCGAACCGCCTGCTGGAAGAAGGGTTCGAGCGGATGAGCTTGTGTCTGCATATACACCTCCCGTGACTGCACGCGCAGCCGGTCTGCTGTGAGGCACTGGCCGGCTCGATGTGCAGCTTGCATCCGGGGACGCCAGCCACTGCCCTGTTTACTCGGTATTAACACTGGGATAAATGGAATTGTTGCGTTTGCCAAGAGGGTGAGACGACTTTGTTGGCAGAGTCGCATTGAGATTGCGAAGTGCGCTACGCGAGCGCAAACGGAAAGGGCAGCCGTGCGGGCTGCCCTTGGTGCGCAATTTGCAGCGGTGTTTACACAGCAGCCGGAGCGCGCGCTTCCAGCTCCGCCAGACGCTTGGCCAGCATGGTCTCCAGCTTGACCAGCGCCGCAGAAAAGCCCTCAATGCCTTCCTTCAGCTTGTCGGTTGCCATGCGGTCTTCTGCGTGCATGCGATCGAATGTTGCCTTGTCCACTGCGATCTTTTCAATCGGCAGTGTGCTGGCTGCGGCTGGATCAAGCTTGCGCGGCAGGGCGGCTTCAGTGGATTCCAGCTCGGCCAGTAGTTGCGGCGAGATGGTAAGCAGGTCGCAACCGGCCAGTTCGGTAATCTCGCCGATGTTGCGGAAGCTCGCGCCCATCACCACGGTTTTGTAGCCGAACTTCTTGAAGTAGTTGTAAATTTTGGTCACCGACTGCACGCCCGGGTCATCTTCGCCGACGAAGTCCTTGCCCGTGTCCTTCTTGTACCAGTCG
>JAGWRX010000177.1 GCA_028876395.1 Acidobacteriota bacterium | reverse complement strand
TCGCGGACGCGGTGACCGATGCCGATCCAGGTGACGCCAAAGATTCCCATCGACCCAACGAGCAGCATGGATGCCGCAATAGATTGAAGGAGAAAGGTCATTCGGGCGAGAGTGGCGAGCTGCGCATCGATCAGAGATTTTTGATTCTGCACCTGAAAGTCCGGTCCCGTCGGGTCCGCGAACCGATGTCGCCGGGCCAGGATCGTCTGGACCGCCAACGCGTCGTTATCCAACCTTTGCCGGGATTCCACTTGCAGCACGATGGACGAGTAGTACTCAACGTTCATCAGGCGCAGCATGGCGGTGCGAAGCGGAACGTACACCTGTGCGTCTTCGTCGGAGGCGTCAAGCCCCTGGCCGCGTTCCCGCAGAACGCCTCCTACGGCGAAGGGCACTCGGTTGATGGCGATGCGCTGACCTGTGGGGTCGGCCGATCCGAAGAGCTCCCGCGCCACGGTTGCACCCAGAAGGGCCACTCGGCGTGCGGCGCGATCATCTGCGGCGGTAAACAGGGCTCCGCTGGATGCGTTCCAGTCACGAATGGCGAACCATGCAGGCTTGCAGCCGACGATGGTTGTCTGTTTGGTCAGGTCTCCAGCGCGAATCCGCAGAACCGTGGACACCGTGGGCGATGAGGCTGCGATGTCCGGAACCGAGCTGAGCAGAGCGCGGTAGTCCGGCTCGCGCAGCGTGGTGACCGGGGCGCCAGTGCGCGCGCGTCCGCCCACAGCCCGGCTCTGGAGAGGAGTGACGACGAGGAGATTGCTGCCCATCCGGCGGAACTGGTCGAAGACCTTTTCGCGTCCTGCGGCAGCATAGCCCATGCAGGCGATTAACCCCGCCGTGCCGCCCGCAGCGGCAGATATCGCAAGTATGCTCCTCACCGGAGACCGTCGAAAGCTGCGAAGTGCAAGCCGAAGAAGCCGTGCGCTGCGAATCAGTTTCATCTCATCCCCTTAGTGCCTCTACAGGATGGATTCGCGAGGCTTTCCAGGCGGGATAGATGCCGGCCAGGAGCCCGAGCGCAATGGAAATCAAAGCACACGCCGCAACCATTCGCGCATCGATCAAGAAGGGTAGATGCTGCCAGGCCGAAACCAATTGTGTTCCGGCAATGCCAATGGCAATGCCTAACAGGCCTCCGCCAATGGAGACGCACAAAGACTCGAGCAGAAACTGCAGCATGACCGCGCCCCGGGCGGCACCCACGGCGCGGCGAACGCCGATCTCGCGGCTGCGCTCGGAGACGCCGATCAATGTGAGACTCAGAATGACCACGCCGCCCACAACAGTCGCCAGCACCGAAAGCACAACGAGCAGGGTGCGCAACTGCGAACCGAGCCGCGTGACCTGGGCCATGATCGCCGCAGGGCTGGTCAAGGTGAAATCATCGAGTGCATCGTGTGGAAGGCGATGCCGCACCCGCAGCAGGGAGCGAATCTGCGCGATAGCTGTGGCGGGATGATCCGGGTTGGCAATCTGAACAATGAGCATGGTCAAGAAGTCTCGATTGAAAAGTCGTCGCGACGCGGTGCTTACGGGAATCAAGATGAGGTTGTCGAGGCTGGCGCCGCCCGGACCCGCGCCGCGCGGCTCCAGCACGCCCGTGACCAGAAAGGGGACATCGCCAATGCGGATGGTTTTTCCAATGGGGTCCTGATCGGGAAACAGATCGCGGCGGGCGTCCGCGCCCAGCACGGCCACGCGGGCCATGGATCGGTTGTTGTCATCTGTGATGAAGGAGCCCTCGGCCACTGTATCTCCGCGCAGATCCAGCCAATTGGGCGAGACTCCAAAGATGGCGGGCGTCCGCGTCCGATCGCGCCAGGTGACATCGACGTCGAACGCATCCTGAAGCTCAGCCACCCGCTTGACCGCGGGCAATTGCGCGATGGCATCGGCATCCTGAAATTTGAGGGTGGGGTCGGCATTCGCCAGCGTCACCATGCCGCGGTTCTTTCCGGAGCCAGGGCGCACGATCACGGTATCATATGTGCCGAGCATGTTGCGGAACCTCTTCATGGTCTCCCGCCGGGTACTGGCGCCCACCGAGGAGAGCGTGGTCAGAGCAGCGATGCCGGCAATCACGCCGGCCATCATGAGAGCCGAGCGCACCTTATTGCGGGTGAGCGAGCGAGCGGATGACCGGACGAGTGATGGCCAATGCATCAGACTGCCTCCTTTTCGCAGACCACACCATCGCGAAGGAACAGCGTCCGGTTTCCATGGGCTGCGATGTCGGGATCATGCGTAACCATCACGATGGTGCGTCCTTCGCGACTCAACTCTCCCAGCAGGTTCATCACCACATCGCCTGCCGCCTCATCCAAATTGCCCGTGGGCTCGTCGGCCAGGATCAGTGCTGGATCGTTGATCAGAGCGCGGGCGATAGCGACGCGCTGTTGCTCCCCACCGGAAAGCTCGGAGGCAAAGTGTCGCTGCCGATGTTCCAGCCCAACCCGCGCCAGGGCTGCGACCGCCCGCTGCCGGCTCGGTGGCCGGTCAGCGTAGATCATGGGCAACTGCACGTTTTCGAGCGCCGATGTCCGCGGCAGCAGGTTGAAGGACTGAAAGACAAACCCGATCTTTTGCGATCGCACCCGCGAGAGCTCGCGGTCGCTTCTCTTGGCTACGTCTTCCCCGTTCAGGCGATAGCTTCCGGAAGTAGGCGTATCCAGGCACCCCAGCAGGTTGAGAAGGGTGGATTTGCCCGAACCGGAGATGCCGCGGATCACCACGAACTCTCCGGCGTCGATGGAAAACGTCGCGTTGCAAAGAGCTGTCACGGGAACATCGCCTCGCATGTAGATCTTTGAAAGACCTGAGACTTCGATCATGGCTTCGCTTCCTCCTGCGCGGGCAAAAGAACAGAGTTTCCGGCCGTCAGTCCCCGCGAAATTTCCACTCCATCGGCGCTGCGGGCGCCCACAGTAACAGCCCGCTGCTCGCGCTCTCCAGACGGAGCTCGAATGTAAACCCAAGTCCCCGTCTGGTCGCGATGGAGACATGCAGGTGGGATCTCCAGTGCTTCCCTCTGCGCGGTCACGATGTTTACGTTGGCGGTCATGTCGGGTTTCAGCATGGCCGTGTTGCTGCGAATCGAAATCGTGACTTCGTAGTTCACCACCCCGGAGATGATCGTGGCCACCGGTGCCACGCGCAGCACGGTCCCGGTAAACTCCTTATCTGGCCAGGTCTCCGTTGTGAAGCTCGCTGTTTCACCGGAGCGCACGTTGCCTATGTCCGCTTCATCCACCATGGCAACCAGTTCCAGCGCGTTCCTGCGGATGATGGTCACAAAGGTGGGAGTGGCAAACGAAGCTGCCACCGTCTCCCCTTCCTGCGTGGAAACCGACGCCACCGTCCCTGTGATGGGCGCGCGAATCTCCACGTACGCCAGGTCGACGCGCGCATCCGCCACTCCGCTCTGGGCCACCTGCACCGAAGCCGACGCGGCATGGAGGGCATCCTGCGCATTCTGCCACTGTTCGAGCGGAATGATGCCCGCGTCGTACAGTTGCCGCGAGCGGTCCGCATCCGTTGTTGCCTTTACCAGAGCAACCCGGGCCTGCGCGAGCTCCGCCT
>JAGWRX010000176.1 GCA_028876395.1 Acidobacteriota bacterium | reverse complement strand
GTGATCGAGCGCCACGCCAGGCGGTTGCACCATCGCGCCCGGCTGGTCACCATCGATCTTGATCCGACCGACGATCCCACGCATGGGGCGCAGCAGTTGTCGTTCTTCAACAGCCACTACGGCAACGCGTGTTATCTGCCGATGATAGGCTTTGTTACTTTCAACGACGAGGCGGAGCAGTATCTGTGCGCCGCTGTGTTGCGTCCCGGCAACGTTACGGCGGCGGCCGGATCTGTGGGGATTCTGCGCCGGTTAATGGACCTGATTCGCGGCTCGTTTCCGAAGGCGCGCATCCGCGTTCGTCTCGACGGCGGCTTTGCAAATCCTGAACTGTTGGCATTTCTGGATGGCGAGTCCGGCGTCGAATATGTAGTGGCGATGGCCAGCAATGCGGTGTTGAATCGCAAGGCGGAAGAGGCCATGCAGGTTGCCCGTCTGCTGGCCGGGCTCACCGATCAGACCGAACACATTTACGGCGAAGCCAGTTACGCGGCTGGAACATGGAAGCAAGAACGCCGTGTGATTATCAAAGCCGAAGTGGTGCGCGCCGACGATAAAGCGCCAAAGGATAACCCGCGCTTCGTCATCACCAACATGAAGCAGACGCCGCAATGGCTCTACGAGAAAGTCTACTGTCAACGCGGCGAAATCGAAGACAGGATTAAGGAACTACACGCGCTGGAGATCGACCGCGCTAGTTGCAGCCGTTTCTGGGCCAATCAGTGCCGTGTGCTACTGACCGCCGCGGCCTACGTGCTGATGCAGGAACTGCGCCTTCAGGCTGCGTTGACCGATTGCGCCCGCGCCCAGGTATGGACACTTCGGGAGCGATTCTTGAAACACGGCGCGCGTGTGATGGTCTCGATGCGCCGGGTGGTCATTCACATGCCGCAGTCGTTTCCCTTCCTCACTGCCATCCGGCAAATCGCCTTGGGGCTGGGAGCATCGCCAGGATAGAACGGCCTCGGTCCACGCAAAACCATCCACTCTTAGCAGGAGGCAAACGAGAGCACGGGAAAGCTTTGGCTGAAAAGCGCTGCCGGACAATGACTTCCGAACTGCAAAGCTCACCGACTCGTCCCGGACAAACAAATCACGCCGTCAGCAACGCTTCGGCAATTTCATATCGCCCCCCGGGCCGACACGCCTTCGCGAATAGCCCGGGCTAGTCTGTGAGACCTGAAGGCAGCACAGACCAGAGCCACAAGCGGTGAGGAACCCATCACTCCATACTAACTGATTGCTCTGCAGGTGGTTGCGCGATCAGAGGAAGAGTTTTACCAGACAGCCGTGATGGTACGCATCTATTACGATAGTAATTGAACCTACACTAAAGTATTATGACTCATGACTTCGATCTTGGATATACTTCTGGTAGTTAGGCAGTATTGATCTGATAACTGAAGCGAGGATTACCCCAGAGATGAGCCATTTAAATGACCACGACCCACGACACGTCGAAATTCTAGACATGCGATATAAACTGGTGCTCAAAGCGCTGACAGCCAGTTATAACAATAGAAATCATACTCTCCGCTGGGCAGCCTTGGTTTTCGTTGTGACTTGGCTCGCTCTCTGCCCACTCCGAGAGATTGGGACCGATTCACTGTATTCGGCTCTGGGCACCTTATTCTGGGCCATGGTGCACAATGTCCGTAGAGTTTAGGATAGGTTCTCCGTCGCCCGCACGGAAATCTTCTGCGATAGTTGCTCTAATTCAAAAAGGGAGATCCCCCGGCTTTGCCGGGGTGGCAGTAGAACTTTGAGAATTCCGGAAGTATGTTCTCCCTCGAATTGTCTGTGCTGCGGCAGTAAAGACAGCAGTACAAGGCTTTTGCTTTTGTTCTTGCTTTTGCTTTTGCTTCAAACGGTTGCGAAAAGGCCCCTTTGAGGGGCCAGCAACCGTAAAGCCACCGGCTCTGCCGGTGGATACTTACTCCGGAACGTGAGCGACATCTTCCGCCTCGCCCATCTCTATGTACTGTACTTTGGCTCCCACCCAGAGATGGTGTGCTTGCTGGAACCCTGTTCCCGTGCTACGTCCTCGACCGCGCGTCGAGCCTTCACGTGGATGAATGCAGAAGAGATTTGCACCTCGGCATACTTTTTTTGAGCCCCCCCTTCTTCCTTTCGTTCCTATCGAATTCCCAGAAGGATGAATCCAGGGGGCAGAGCAAAGGTCTCTGCCATTCGGACCGAGTTGGCCAGATTAATCTATATACTTCATTCATTTATGGTTATCCATCCCTCTGTTCGACACATCAGGAGGCTTCTTGCGATTCGATGCTGAGTTACGAATCATCCTGGAAATTCGCCCGGCCCGCCGGTCGCGGGCATCCCTGAAAAGTACTGGAACGGTTTGTTACTAAAAAGGGCTCCACGGATTACTAATTGAAAGGCAGACGGTTGCCCGACTGAATGTACACTTGCGGTGTTGGTCGAGCGAGAAATTGAGCACTGTTCCACACAGGAGGAGCTATGTTGCAGGTAGAGCGCGCGAACTCAAGCGATTTGGTAGTAAACCACCTTCCCGATGGTTCGAGAGTCATCGTGGACGCAAAGAATGAAACGGTATTTGCGCTGAATGCCACAGCGGGCGCTGCCTGGGAAGCGTGCAGCTCTCCGACGACACTGTCGAAAGTCACAGAAGACATGCAGCGATCCTGCGGCATGGAGGTCACGGAAGAACTTGCAGGGGAGGCGATTCTGCGCTTGCAGGAGAAGAACCTGGTGACCACCTCTGGATCGTCACCGAGAGCAACGAGGCGTGAAGTTCTTGCAACTCTGGGCGCAGTTGCTTTGCCACTTGTCGTGTCGCTGACGTTGGCTGAACAGCGTGCTTATGCGAATTCTGCCATATCCGGCAACGACTCGGTCCGCCCCGAGGCGATTATCAGCAAGCCGCACAATCCAGGAAACTGAATCGGATTTGCGGAAAGAGCTTAACACGAACATGGGATACCGGGATTGCTCAAATCCCGGTATTCTCTTTTTGGAGCTGTCGTCACAGGGAATCGGCATACACGAGCCACAACACAAGGATTCATCTGCTCCCGTTGCACATCCACTGGAGGCCGCGTCTTCTTGTGGATCGCCGATGATCGGCAGTGCGGCTGGCAAATCCAGGTTACAACCCGCTTCACGGCGTGAACTATATATGTCAAGCTCTTACGCATTTGGCGTGCAAGCTTTTGGCTCCACGATCCGATCCGAGGCAGGGTCCGGCGAAATATTCGCCATTCTAAACAACTACGTCTTTCCTTCCTTGCCGAGAACTGAAGCTTCAGTGGATCAACCTGATATCTCGATACATGTAGGTCAGATCGGCGATGAGTTTCGGCTATCGGTAAATGGCGTCGTGGCCGCTTCGGCTGTTCGGCCGATGCTTTTGGTGCCGCGCCTGATCAATGCGCTCGATGCAGTCGTGATTCAGCGCCTGAGAGCACTCCATGCCGTGCACGCCGGCGCCGTAAAGCTGGGCAGTCATGCTCTGTTGTTGCCTGGCGCCTCGCACGCAGGCAAATCATCATTGGTTGCTGAGCTTCTGAAGAGAGGGGCAACTTATCTTTCTGATGAGTATGCGCTCATTGACTCCGAGGGGTGCGTGCACTCTTATCCCCGGCCCCTGCTTTTGCGGAACGGCAGGCCGGACCAGTTCCCGCTTCTTCCAGAGGAGTGCGATGCTTTCATAGCAGACGAGCCGGTTCCTGTTCGCTGGATCCTGTCGTTGCGCTATGAGGCCGCCGGCGCCTGGCAGATTGCGAGGGTGCCCCAGAGCCTTGCAATGTTGGACCTGCTGCGGAACACGCCTCACGCTCTGGCGGAATCGCCAGGGATGGTGGCCTCTTTTCGCCTCGCGGTTGCGGAAGCCAACTGCTATTCAGGTACCAGAAATGAGGCCATTCACGCTGCGGGCGAGATTCTCCGCCTGGCGGAAAGCAATGCCTGACGGGAGAGCGTCGGTCAAGTTCCTGATTCGGTTAGCCGCCCATCATTTGGAATTCTGCTGGTCCGAGTCGATGGTGCAAGGAGCCAGTCGGTAGATATCTGCAGAAACGGGCGAGACCGTCGGCTGGGTGGGAGGATGAAGGGGAGCGGGCTTGGGGAGTCGGCACGGAAGCCTGCTCCCCAAGGCACGTTCAGTAATCGCACTCTCACTCGTAACGCTTGACGCCGAGTAAGATCTCATGGCCTATGATGCGGGCGAGCATAGGCAATATGCATCTGACGCCTGGTCAAAATCTGCACTAGGCAGATCTAAGAATCCACATCAGTGCAAGTTATGGGATGGTCACGCTCGTCGTGTTTGATGGAGCGCTCTCGATACCCGTTGCGTCGAAGGTTTTCACGACGTAATCATAAGAAAGGCCGCTCTGGATCGTGAAGTCCATGTACGTCGTTTGCGTGATTCCGGTTGAACTGATGAGTTGATAGGCGCCGCTCCCACTCGGCGCGCGATAAACGTTGTAGCCCGCAATCGGATCTACAGAGGTCGTCGGCGCATTCCAGGTGAGGTCTACCTCATGTGTCACACCTGTCCCGCTGAGACTGATAATCGCAGTGCTGTTGGTGGAAGAGTTGCTTGTGATCGTCAGTTGACCTGTTGCCGCACCCGTAACAGTTGGGTCAAACTGAACGTAGAGCGTTGCGGACTGGCCGGGATTCAGGGTGATAGGGAAAGTGATTCCCGACATTGTGAAGCCGGCGCCCGTAATTGTTGCTGCGCTGATGGTGACGGACGAGGTTCCCGTAGACGTCAGGGTTATTGGCTGTGTTGACGGCACGCTAACGGTGACATCCCCAAATGACAGGCTCGTCGCGTCGATACTCAGATTGGGCGTTCCGGCTCCTGTACTCGTGGTCGTGCCTGTACCACTCAGGCTGATAACCGCGGTGCTGTTGGTGGACGAGTTGCTTGAGATTGCCAACTGACCTGTTACTGCGCCTGTGACAGTCGGATCAAATTGAACGTTAAGAGCTATTGACTGACCGGAGTTCAGAGTGACGGGGAATGTGGCTCCCGACACGGTGAAGCCAGTGCCTGTAATTGTGGCTGCGCTGATGGTGACAGGCGAGGACCCAGTGGAACTCAGGGTTATCGACTGCGTGGACGGCGTGTTGAGAAGGACATCCCCAAAAGACAGGCTAGCCGGGTTGATGCCCAGCTCGACTGCGCTCGCGGCTGCACCTTTGCCCTTCAGGCTGACAACAGCGGCGGGCGCGGTTGAGATGCTGGTCGTGACAGACAGCTGTCCTTGCGCATCACCTGCGGCAATCGGGACAAATTCCACAATCATCTTTATTGTGCTTCCGGCGGCAAGAGTAAAAGGAAGATTGCTTTGACTACTGGCTGAGAATGATTGCCCCGTCAGGCTTAACTGCGAAATCTCGATGGGCGCAGCGCTTTTGTTGATGAATGTCACAGTGGCAGTGGCTTTTTGTCCCACAGACACGGTACCAAAATCGACCGCGCCGGGTAATGCAATCAGGAGTCCTGTTCCCGCGTTGCCGCCTGCGTTGCCTACAAATCCGCCGCACCCAGAGAGGACCAGGCTGACTGATACTATCCCGAGGAAAGCAAGATACCACAGCTTTCCGCGAGAGATCCCGGTGCGACTCACATGTGCTTGCTCTGCTAGGGAAGGGGGGCCGGATGAGACTGCGTCGGGCAATTCCTGTACGTGCTTCGATCGGGGGCGGACAGAAATCTCGTATTTCTTATTCATTTCAGTAAGCCTTTGCGCGCCCAACTTCTCAATCCCTCAAATCCGGCAGGATCGAACAGCAAGGCATTCACCGATGCCAAGGAGTGTAAGCCCTTCATCGGCAATGGTCATAGTTACTAAAGGTCCATACTCGCATTACCTCCGCTTCGGCCCACATAAAAACCGTATTTTCTACACCTTGGTGCAGAAGAATGGCGATTTTCCAACAAAATTAATGCCTTGATCTGAGGATGAAAATGCTCGTTTTGGAAAGAGACTCGCGAACAGGTTATCGGCGTAAGTGGTTACCGTCGGGTTTTTTAAATCGCAAGCCGTTACATCAATACCCAACTTGTGGCTAAGCGCAGAACTTCAATCGGCTGTTGCAGTTGCACTAATCGTAACTGTTTCAAGAAGTTACTTGTTGTGCGTGGAATTCTCCCTATTGGTAAGCAATTGATGTGCCAGAATGGTTACCTGTCTCTCTCCCCGGCTATTTATCAAAGAGTATGCAGTTTAGGACAGCACACCGGGGGAGACTGTTCGAGCGAGAATCCAATATCAAACGATTTTTCCGTGTAATTTTTTCTCACAGTGTGTATTTTTTTCAGAGCCTACCTATTTACAGGACGGCCGATGAGGGCCTGGACCACGCCTGGATGCACTTCGATTGCGTAGACCTCCGAAAGTCACGCGAGGGGGAATGGTGGTCTTGACCCAGCAGGGCGCTCTATAGGCTGATGTTCTGCAAATCGCTGATGAGAGGGCAGTTGGTACAGTTAGCCGTTCGTCCGCAATGAGATTTGCCAACGGCGACTGTGAGTGCGTGGAACTCATTGAAGAGCTGCGCATGATCTTCAGCGGCGTCGGCCGCAAAGGCCTCCCGCGTGAGATGGACCAGCGATTCGTAACCCATACGATTACCTTTGGGCGCCGGGGTCAGCAGGCGGTGCCGCTCGGCAATGCGGCGCAAATACTCATCGGCGACGGGCACAGGGTGCTTGAACGCATACAGCAGAATCGCATCTGCGGTCTCAGGTCCAACGCCCGGCAGCGCCATCAACCGGCGCCGGAGAGGCTCTGCCGGTGTGGCAGCTAATGCATCGAGCGACCCGGCAAACTCCGCATCCAGCATGGCAATGAATGCTTTAAGAGCTGGCGCCTTGCGCGTGTGGAAACCCGAAGGGCGGATCAACTGCTTTAAATCCTCAAGAGCGAGCGTCCGAAGGGCATCCAGGTTCAACGCTCCTGCGTTGCGCAGGTTGTCTAGAGAAAGTTCTACGGATTTCCATGCAGTGTTTTGCGTGAGATATGCGCCTAGTATGACCTCAAAGGCAGTCTTGGCGGGCCACCAGTGCTGTGGGCCGTAGGCCCTGGCAAGCTGATCGTGCATGCGGCGAAGACGTTTCGCGGGGGCGAGCCGCCGGAGCCCTTTCACCGCTTGGCATCCTCTGTGGGCGGAGATTGCAGCTGAACTCTCCACTCCTGAATGCGTGCGCGGGCCGCTGCTGCTTCGGCTTCCGGCACGTGCCCGGCCTGCTGCAGCGAAATAGAGAGTGCGGTGTGCGCCAGCGGGTCGGCTGGCGTAAGCGCGGTTAGCGCCAGTGCGACGGCGATGGACTGTTCGAATTGGCCGGCGTCGCGCAGGGCGCGGATAAGACCGTGGTGGGCGTCGTAATGCTCAGGGTCGATCGTGATGGCTGTGCGGAAGGCGCACGCCGCTTTGGCGGCAGAGCCGGCTGATAGAAGATCAAGTCCCTGTTCGAAGAGATCCTGAGCTTCGGATGGATTGGTTTGTGTCACTGCAGTCTCTGAAATATAGGCTACGGCGTTTTTCCCCTTCTTGTACAGCTTCCAGAATTTCGCGCGGTGACGGTATCCTGGGGCATGCTCCACTGAAGGTACGCGGCCCCGGTTTGCCGTGTCCGGGGGAACTGCCGCGAGTTGTTACATTGTCATCGATGCGTAGTCACCCGGGAGAGCCAGATGAAGAGTCATACGGAATACCTGGTCTTTGAGACCAGGAAGCGCCGCGAGATGGTGCATATTACTGATGACGTAGAGCAGATCGTTAAACGCAGCGGCGTGAAGGATGGCTTGTGCTTTGTTTCGCCCATGCACATCACGGCCGCCGTATACGTGAATGACTTCGAGAATGGACTTATCGAGGATATCGGCAGGTGGTTGGAAGATCTGGCGCCAGCTCGTCCTGACTACAAGCACCACCAGACCGGCGAAGATAATGGCGACGCGCATCTGAAGTCGCTCCTGTTGCATCACGAAACGACCTTGCCGGTGACAGGCGGTCGGCTGGATCTTGGAACCTGGCAGCGCGTTTTTTATGCAGAGTTCGATGGCCAGCGGCGCAAGCGCGTGATTGTGAAGGTGCTGGGGATTGAGTAGGCATGGCGCACGGGTGCAGCGTCACGCAATCGTCTCTGCAGAGGTGCTATACGTTCACTCTTCACTTATTGCCGTTTGTCTTCGTCGGTGATCTTCTGCCACGGGCCGCTGGGGCGGAAGGGACCCGGCGCAGCGAAGTTGATCTGGGAGCGGGGCATCACGACCAGGTCGACGCGGCGGTTTTCTGCGCGCCCGTCGGCAGTTTGATTGCTCGCCACAGGATGAAACTCCGCGTAGCCGGCTGCAGATATCCGGTCCGGAGGAATCGCATGCAGGCCGAGGAGCATGCGGGCGATCCGCGTGGCGCGCGCCGAAGAAAGCTCCCAGTTGGAGTCAAATTCGGCATTATGAATGGGAATGTTGTCGGTGTGTCCTTCTACGCGCACGTCGTAGGGTGTCCGCCCGAGAGACCGCGCGATCAGGCGCAAGGTGCCGAGTGTCTCTGGACGCGGCGTTGCCGAGCCGGAGGGGAAGAAGCCGGCTTCTCGCAGGCTGATGACCAGCCCGTAGCGGCCCATCTGGATGGATACTGTATGCCGGGCTATCTGGTTGGATAGTGTTTGCTGCAACTCGCGGTGCATCTGGTTGAGGTCATCCTTGACCCTTGCAGGAGACAGCGCATCTTCTCCCATCACGATATTCATGGGAATCACCGGTCTCTCAGCGCCTGAGGCGGCACTGTGGCCCCTGGCGGGCCGGCGAGCGGCATCAGGAAAAATCCCTAGCGAATGGAAAGCAGTGTCGATGGCCGCGGATACCTGGACTTGTTTTTTTTGATCGGCTTTGGCGAATGCGTAGAGAACCACAAAGAATGCGAAAAGCAGGGTAATGAAATCGGCATAAGAGACCAGCCAGCGCTCATGGCTGACGCGGCTGCGAGAATGGCGGAAACTCATGCGGCATGCTCCGTCTTCTGACGTTCCGCGTCGTTCAGGAATCCGGACAGCTTGACTTCAAGCATGCGAGGGTTCATGCCCTCAAGAATCGCGATGACCCCCTCCAGCATCATTTCACGACGCTGATGATCTTCGCGCAGCTGGATGCGCATCTTCCCCGCGAAGGGAAGAAAGAAGAGATTCGCGATGCCAACCCCGTAAATGGTGGCCACAAATGCAACGGCGATTCCGCGGCCCACCTCTTGTATGTTGTCGAGGTGTTGCATCACCTGGATGAGTCCGAGCACAGCACCCAGGATGCCGATGGTGGGTGAGAATCCACCTGCTGATTCAAATACAGAAGGCAGGCGATCCTCGATCTCTGAAGTGGAATCCAGACTGACCCGCATGATTTTGCGCAGCTCCGCCGGCTCGGTTCCATCGACAGCGAGCATGACCGCCTGCTTGAGGAAGGGGTCCTGAATCGTTTGCAGGTCAGCGTCAAGTGACACCACGCCGTTGCGCCGCGCCTTGTTGGCAAAGGCGACCAGAAGACGGATCAGGTGGTCGTTTTGTTTGCTGGGCGCGGCAAATACATGCGTCAGGCGCCGAAATGCGGCGGCAACGGTGGTGAACGGAAACTGGAGCAGCACTGCTCCCATGGTGCCGCCAAACACGATGAGCGCCGCGGTGGGCTGCAGAATCTGGCCCAGGTTGCCGCCTTCAATCAACAGGCCGGCAAGGATGCCCGCAACGGCCAGGAGCACACCGCCGATGCTCGCCTTATCCATGGGTCATTCCTCTTTGCGAGGGTCTCGTGTGCTTCCGTGGTTTCATCGGTCAACGTTCGAGTTGCAAAACGCACTGGGCTGGTGGGACGGGAGTATCCGCGTGCCCGGAGGTGTCCAGGCTCGATAACGATGCAACGTGCTGCAACTCGACAATAGAAGGCATGTGCTGCGCGACAGTAGCCAGCAGACGCGCCCGGTAGGCCAGCACACGCTCCACCACCTCACCCGGCTCCTCGCGCACAATCAGCTTCTCTCCATTGATGAGCGTGAGCATGGTGTCCGGCGAGGCTTCAGCAGTCTTGATCAGATCGCTATTCAATACCATGCGGCTGCCGTTGAGTCTGGTGAGTTCAATCATTGGCGCACAACTCCTTCAATGCGGTTATCGGCGGGTAAAGGAAAAGGTTAAAAAGGAGAACTGCCGAGGCAGCAGTGTCCCCAGCAGGACAGAAATGTGCAGGCATAAAGTCTCGTGAGCCAGTGCCGAAATACGGGCCAGATGCGGCGGTAAACTTTCCGGTGCGGCAGTCCGACGTTGAATGAACGCATGGGCAAGCCAGCAGGGCAGGGACCGCAAATCCAGGCATCAACGAGGAAAAGCCCATGTCCCTGGGTGTTCTGAACAATCTCAATGCGATTTACGCGGCAAACAACCTGAATAACACGAGCAACAGCCTGTCGACCGTGCTGCAGCAACTGTCTTCCGGCTCACGCATCAACTCCGGCGCGGATGATGCCGCTGGTCTTTCGCTGGTGGATGGCCTTCAGGCCAATTCGACAGCACTCACCCAGTCGGTGACAAATGCCACGGAAGGCGTTGGCCTTTTGAAGGTTGCCGATGGTGCTCTCTCGCAAGTCACAAACCTGCTCAACCGTGCCGTCACGCTGGCCACCGAGTCGTCGAACGGCACCCTCAATACCTCTCAGCTGGCCGCCGCCAATCAGGAGTATCAATCGATTCTGGCGGAAATCAGCAATATTGGGTCAACGACAACCTACAACGGGAACAAGGTGTTCAGCGGAACTGCGGTGAACATCTACACGGGTGATTCGACGAGCACGGGCGCGTCGACGGATGCCTTGACGATTGACACGCTGTCGAACGCCAACCTGGGCGACACCGGCGGCGCAATTTCCTACGCGTCTTCCACCATCAGCTACACGGCCACTGCCGGCCAGAACCTGAGTGCCACCAACCTGACCAGCCAGACAAATGCGCAGACAGCCCTTACGGATCTGAACACGGCCATCACCGATGTCGCTGCCCAGGACGGATACGTCGGCTCCCAGATCAACACACTGAACTCGGTAAGCCAGGTACTGGGCACGCAGCAACAGAACATCGCCGCAGCGCAGAATGCAGTGCAGGCCACCGATTATGCGCAGGCAACCTCGAATCTTTCCAAGTACGAGATCCTGAGCCAGACCGGCATCTCCGCGCTGGCACAGGCCAACAGCCTGCAGCAGGAAGTGACCAAGCTGCTCCAGTAAGGCGAGACAGTTCGTCGAACAGAAAAGGGCGTCCGCTTGGGCGCCTTTTTTTGCAAGAGCAAGGCTGGAGTGCGGCGAGAGTCGTGAGTATATTCCAATCCATTTCACAGCATGGCGGTAAGCCAACTGCTTGAACCAGATACGGAGGGTCCGATGGGCACGGTGGGATTGAGTTTTGGCTCACCAATGGGCGGCACTGGATTTGACGTCAGTGCGACGGTGGCCTCGATTGTCAGCAATCTGCAAAGCGTGGAGACGCCGTGGAAAAATCAGTTGGCATCATTGGAGAGTCAGGATGCGGTGATGTCCAATCTCGGTTCGCTGTTCTCAAATCTCTCCAATGATCTAAGCCAGCTGACT
The DNA here is from genome assembly GCA_028876395.1 of Acidobacteriota bacterium. Taxonomy (GTDB): domain Bacteria; phylum Acidobacteriota; class Terriglobia; order Terriglobales; family Acidobacteriaceae; genus Telmatobacter. Next base: position 10,522 of record JAGWRX010000176.1, on the reverse strand, counting down.
GACTTTCAGGGAGTGCTAGCGCAGAAAACCGGTTCGAGTTCCGACACCAATGTGCTGGAACTGACTGCTGCTACGTCTACGGCAACGGCGGGAACACACACGGTGGTGGTGAACAATCTGGCTCAGACGTCGAGTGGGTATCTCACACCCGTGACAAACTCCTCCGACACACTTTCTGGATCCATCACGATTCAGGTCGGCAGCGGCACGGCGCAAACCGTGACGCTGGGCTCGTCGAACAATACGCTTTCAGGCCTTGCAGCAGCCATAAACTCAGCGAGTATCGGAGTGACCGCAAGCGTGCTCACTGACTCCTCAGGCTCGCGGTTGAGTCTGGTTTCAGGCACATCGGGCGCCAATGGCAATCTGGGCGTGACCTCGTCGATCACTGATACCAGCAACGCGAACGCATCCCTGTCCTACACGTCCGCGGTTACGGGGACGGATGCCTCTCTGACAGTGGATGGCATCAATCTGACCAGCGCCTCCAACACAGTGACGAATCTCATTCCCGGCGTGACCTTTCAGCTTCTGGCTCCCAGCGCGACGGGTTCCCAGGTACAGGTAGTCATTGGAAACTACAACACTGGGGTCGAGAGCGCCATCAACAGCATGGTGACGGACTATAACTCGTTGATCAGCGCTATCAATACGCAGGAAGGAAACGACAGCTCCGGAAACTCCGAGCCACTCTATGGCTCCCCGACGCTTTCGCTCTTGCAGCAGCAGCTTCTGGGCGGACTGAACACGCAGAACCCAAACGGATACCTCGACGCGATTACTAACACAAGTGACACGCTTTCCGGATCCATCACGATTCAGGTGGGTAGCGGCACGGCGCAGACTGTCACGCTCAACTCGACGGACAATACGATTTCCGGGCTGGCTTCAGCCATTAACGCAGCCAATATCGGGGTAACAGCCAACCTGGTGACGGACAGCGCGGGCACGCGGTTAACGCTTGTTTCCGGCACCGCGGGCTCCAGCGGGGCGCTGACCGTGACCGCTGCGCTCACCGATGTCACCAATTCGAATACAGCGTTGAATTACAACGCCAATTCGTCTGATATTTCCGGCCTGACCAGTCTCGGCATCAGTGTGAACAACGACGGTTCGCTCAACCTGAATACGACGTCGCTCGACTCGCTGCTGAATTCCGATTTCAGCGGAGTAGTGGGATTCTTTCAGGATGCCAACAGCTGGGGCATGACGTTCTCCAACATGCTGACCAATGCAGGAACAACTTCATCGACTGGCGTACTGAAGCTGGCCGAAAATGCCAACAGCACGGTGGAGTCCAATCTGAACGCCGACATATCCAGAGAGGGGAGCATGATTTCAGTCCAGCAGAAGCTTCTGACAGCCGAACTGAACAGCGCGAATGAGATTCTGCAGGCGCTGCCAGCACAGTTGAACAGCGTGAACGAAATCTACTCTGCCATGACTGGCTATAACCCCAACAAGGGCTAAGGGGCCTCTATCGATGTCTACCTATCAGAAACACGCGCTGGAAGGCGCATCCGCCGTCGAGTTGGTTGTAGCACTTTATGACGGGGTCATCCGGTTTCTGCATTCAGCTGCTGCTGCGGCCGACCGCGGAGATGAGGAAGGGCGACGCGCAGCTGTAAAGCGTGCACTGGACATCATCATTCACCTGCAGGCGCGATTACGCATGGACGTGGGAGGCAGACCGGCCAGGGTGCTCAGCGAGTTCTACGCTTCGATCTTCGCACAGATATTGCAGGCTTCGCTGTCGGCATCGCGGCAGAAATTCGACCATGTTATCGATTGCGTGCGCAATGTGCGCGACGCGTGGAAGCAGGTTGCGAGAGAGCCTGAGGCCAGCCCTGTCATGCCGCGGGCAAATGCTGTGTCTGCGGATGCAGTTGCGGCTACACACTGGACAGCCTGACAGCCCTATCCGGCTACGGTCAGCGCTTCTTCCAATTGCTGCTTCTGATAGAGCCCGGCATAGTAGCCGTCGAGCGCAAGCAGTTCCTCGTGCCCGCCCACCTCAACAATCCGGCCATGGTCCAGCACAGCAATCTGATCGGCGCTGCGAACCGTCGAAACGCGATGCGAGATGAGAATCGTGGTAGCCGTCGCGGTGTAGTTGCGCAGTCCGCCCAGTATTCGTTCTTCCGTATACGTGTCCACGCTGGCCAGTGCGTCGTCCAGAATGAGAATAGCCGGTCTGCGCAGCAATGCCCGGGCGATGGCCGAGCGTTGCTTCTGTCCGCCTGAGAGTGTCACCCCTCGTTCGCCCACCATGGTTTCAAAGCCCTGTGGAAACTCCTCGAATTCACGCCGGATATGCGCAGCTTCAGCGGCTTCCATCCTGTCTTCCGCGCTCGCATGAGGAGATCCAAAAGCGAGATTTTCGCCGATTGTTTCGCTGAATAGAAATGTTTCCTGTGGCACCATGCCGATGTTGCGACGTAACACTGCCAGAGGATACTGGCGCACCGGTCGGCCATCGATCAGCAGCGAGCCTTCAGGCGCCTCATAGAGACGGGAAATCAGGTTCACCAGTGTGGACTTGCCTGAGCCGGTGGGACCAACAATAGCCAGGCTTGACCCGGCGGGGATGCGCAGATTGATGTCGCGCAGCACCGGGGCATCACCGTAGCTGAAGCTCAGATGCCGGAACTCGATGTCCCCCGTGAGAACGGCATCGGCAGCAATGGCAGGATCGGCGGCACTGTCGTCAATGGCCGGTTTGGCGCGAAGCAGCTCATCGATGCGCTTCACCGAAGCTGTACCGCGCTGAAATAGATTTACTACCCAGCCTACGGCAATGATGGGCCAGATGAGCAGGATCATGTATGTGTTGAAGGCTACAAAATCGCCGGGCGTGATGCGGTGAGCGATGACCAGATGGCCGCCCACCAGCAAGGTGATGATCATGGAAATGCCGAGGATGAACTCAAGCGTGGGCCACAACATGCCCATCAGCTGCACCAGACGCTGGGCGCGCGCGATGTACTGGCGGTTGAGCAGCTCGAAGAGTTTCATCTGCGAATCTTCGCGGGCAAAGGCGCGAATCAGGCGCGCGCCGGAGTAGTTCTCCTGCGCCTGTGAAGATATTTCAGAAAAACTCTCCTGTATGCGCTCAAAGCGATCGTGAATCCTGCGCCCGAAGTACTGGACGAGAATGCTGGCCAGTGGCATGGGCGCCCACGCCACAAGCGTAAGCCAGGGACTGATCCGCAGCAGGAAAACGAGCGCGCCAACGGTGAAGAAGATCGTATTGGCGCTGTACATCAGTGCCGGGCCCAGCAACATGCGCACGGCGTTCAAATCGTTGGTGAGGCGGGCCATGATGTCGCCGGTGCGGTAACGCTGGTAGAAGCCCGAGTCCTGCAGTTCAAGCCGGCTGAAGAGATCGTTCCGCATGTCGAACTCGATCTCGCGCGAGATGCCTATAAGAATCCATCGTTGGGCATACAGAAAGATGCCCTTGACGAGCGCGATTGCGACGAGCAGTCCGGCGAAGAGCACAATCTGGCTGCGGGTGACGCCGTGTTCCAGGCCGTCGATGGCCCTCTTCAGGACCTGGGGAAACAGCACCCAGACGGCGTTGGTGGCAACACACGAGAGCAGGCCCCACAGGTATCCCCAGCGGTAGCGGCGCATGTAACCGAAGAGCGGCCTCAGGTCGCGAAACATGGCTCTATTGTACGGGGTCGCCGGTCTTGGGCGAAGCGGTTGAAGAATGACGCATGGAAATGCTGGAAATGCACGTTATGTAGGCGTCCGCAGCAGAAGGTACCCGCCCGTAAGCCCAAAGAGCACAACTGGAGCCCAGGCGGCCAGGGCGGCAGGCAGGTAATTCACGTTGCCCATGGCTCCAAACAGGCCATTCACCACGTAGTACGTGAGAGCCACGGCGATAGCCACCGCAATGCCGGTCAGTGAGCCGCGACGGCCCATGGAGAGCGCAAAGGGAATTGCCAGAACCGCCATGACGATAGCGATGAGCGGGTAAGATAGCTTTTGCCAGAGCGCAACGCGAAGGCGCATCGTGTCAAAGCCGCTCTGGCGCAGGTCGCCGATATACCTCCGAAGCTGGCTGAAGTTCATCTCTTGCGATTGCAGGCTCTCCTTCTTAAAGTAGTTCGGCTCTTCATGAATCTCGGTGTATGTCGCGCCTTTGAACTCCTTGAATTGCGTCACAGTTGCGCCGTCGAAGTCGCGCTCCCATCCGTTCTGAAAGCTCCATGAATGCGCGTCGTCATCCCAGAAGACACGGGTGGCAAAGATGCGACGCGAGAGCGAAAAGGTTGAGGGGTCAAACTCGAAGACCGAAAGGTTGGCGAATTCGTTTCTATCGGGGTCAAAAAACTGATAGTAGAAGATGCGCGCGGGTTCACCCGGGTGCGCCTGGCCAAAGATCCACTTTTGTTCCGGGTGCAGAAATGTCTGCGGAGGGCGGCCTTTGATGGTGCTGCGCAGCGCCTCCTGCCTGCGGTTGGCTTGGGGCAGATAAAAATCGTCGAAGAGGAACAGGCTCACGGCCAAAATCGCAGAAATGGAGACAATCGGAATGACCAGCCGGTAGAGGCTGATGCCGGTGGCCTTCATTGCAATGATTTCGCTGTTGCGGTTGAGCACGCCAAAGGTAACCAGCACGGCGATCAGCACCGCCAATGGTGCAATCTGGTAAAGCATGCTGGGTGTCAGGTTGATCAGGTAGTCGCCGACCGTGGTGAGCGGGATATGGTTGCGCAGGATGTCGCCTACCAGCTCAAAAAATGTAAATACCAGCATCAGCATCACAAAGCCAAACAGCACCAGAAAGAAGGTGTTGAGAAACTCGCGGATGACATACGCGTCGAGAATGCGTGGGAATGCGCTGTGGGATGCTCTGCGCGCTGTTCGTGGCTGCAGTCTTGCGAACAGGACGGAAAGATGTCCCCCGTTGGGTTTAGCTGCCGGTCGAACATTGGGGATGCGCACAGCCAGGCTGGTAATTGCGTTCAGCACCCGCCCTCCGCTAGCCATCTGCCAAAGAAGGAAGATGCCCACCCCGGCAAAAAGCAGGTTGGCCATCCAGACCCCAAGGAAGGGGGGCAACTTGTTCTGCTTGCTCAGGGCTATTCCGGTATAAGAAAGCACGTAATAAAGCAGCACAAGAAGAATGGTGAAAACGATGCCGGAACTCTTGCCGCCCCGCCGCGAGACCACTCCGAGTGGGACGCCCACCAGCATGAGCACCAGGCAGGCTGTGGGATAGGCAAAGCGGGTGTGCAACTCGATCTGGAACCGCTTGGCATCCGGACCGTGGGTGAGCTTTTCCAAGGCGCCCATGGGCAAGGCGTAGATTGCGGTGTCCATTCGCCCCAGGTGGACGTTGCTCTGCTGACTTAGAGTCAGAGGCAGATCTGTGCTGGTGAACGTGGAGATGTTGTACTGCTGGGATTGGCCTGCGGACGTCTCATGCTCCGAACCGTCGCGCAGCCGCATGAGCAGTTCCTGGGGTGAATCGTTGACCACGGTGGCAGAGGCGGCGGTGGTGATCAGCGGAGTAGTGGGGTCGCTGACATCCGCCATGAAGACCTGACGCCAGTTTGCCGCCCCGGTACCCCCGCGCACGTCCTGGACGTAAAGAACACGGTTGCGAAAGTCCTCGTAAAAAACGCGAGGCTGAATCTCGTACGATGCCTGCGAGGTTTCCAGGTCTCGCTGCATGTCAAGAATGGCCTGGTTGGCGCGCGGGGCGAGATAAACCGCATTCACCAACCCGATCAGCGTGCCCGCGACAGCAACAATCGAGGCAACGCGCACAAAGTAGCCGATGCCGAGGCCGGATGCCCGCATAGCGATAATTTCGCTATCGGCGGCCAGGCGGCTCAGTCCCAGCAGGATTCCCACCAGCACAGCCATGGGGATGGTGACCCTGAACAGGTTGGGCAGCGTGAAGAGAAAGATCTCCATCACGTTGGTGAAGGTGGAGCTGTTGCGGACCACCACCTCCAGAATGCGAGGAAGCTGCGGCATGAACAGGATGAAGGTGAAGAGCGCGCAACCGATGAGCGTGTGGGAGAGAACTTCGCCGAGGATGTATCGGGTAAGGATGCGCACAAACGGGCTCTGGAGCTAGTTTACCGCGCCAGCCCTGCGGCGGGGGATCCAGGCTGCCACCGTCGCAGTCGCAGGCTGTTGGACAGTACGCTGACCGAGCTGAGCGCCATGGCGGCAGCAGCCACCCAGGGATTAAGCAGGATATGAAAGGCCGGATAGAGCATGCCGGCAGCCAGCGGAATGCCAAGGATGTTGTAGCCCGCTGCCCAGAAAAGGTTCTGGCTCATCACACGCAGCGTCGAGCGGGCCAGGTCGAGAGCGGCTGGAATGGACGAAGGCTGTGTGCGCAGCAGCAGCACGTCGCCTGCTTCCTGGGCCAGGTCGGCGCCCGATCCCATGGCGATGCCGGCGTCAGCCTGCGCCAGCGCTGCAGCATCGTTGATGCCGTCGCCTACCATCGCCACGCGCAGTCCCTGCTGTTGCAGCGCGCGAATGCGAGCCAGCTTTGCCGCCGGGTCAAGTCCCGCTTCCACCTCGCTGATGCCGGCCTGATCCGCTATCGGTGCGGCCGCGGCTGCCGTGTCTCCGGTCAGCATCAGAACGCGAAGTCCAGCCTTGCGCAGAGAGGCAATGGCGCCGGCTGCGTCGGGGCGCAGCGCGTCGCGCGCGTCAAAGGCGCACGCCATCTGCCCGTTCAGCGCCATCCACAGCCGTGTAAATCCAGGCTTCGGCGGTGTGACGCCATCTGGCAGCGAGGTGAAGAACTCGCGGAACAAAGCTTCATTCCCGATCATGCAGTCGCGCTCTTCAACCTCGGCGGTTACGCCACGGCCGGGAAGTATTTGCACGTTACTGGCGGGTTGCCAGGTCAGGCCGCGCGCGCGCGCGAAATCCACAATGGCGTGTGCAAGCGGGTGGTTTGATCGCTCCTCAGCAGCCGCGGCCATGCGCAGCAGTTCGGTTTCCTCGTATCCGCCAAGCGGACGAATTGCGGTCAGCACGGGGTGGCCCACCGTCAGGGTGCCTGTCTTATCCAGCACGACGACGTCCAGATGGGCGAGCCGTTCCAAAGCCTCGCCGCCCTTGAACAGCACGCCAAGCTGGGCGCCTCGTCCCACGGCCACCGTGAGCGCTGCGGGCACGGCCAGCCCCATGGCGCATGGGCAGGCGATGACCAGCACGGCTACGGTGTTGGCCAGCGCCAACTGAAGTGAGTTTGCGGCAACCAGCCACACCACAAACGTGAGCGCCGCAAGAGTCAGGACTACGGGAACGAAAATCGAACTGGCCCGATCCGCAAGCCGCTCCATGGGCGCGCGCGAAGACTGCGCCTGCTCCACCATGCGCGTGATTTGCGCCAGAACAGTGGCTTCTCCCAGCGATTGTGCCCGGCAGACCACAGCGCCGTCGTAATTGAGAGAGCCGGCCAGTACGCGGCCGCCGGGTTCGCGGGTGAGCGGTGTGGACTCGCCGGTAAGCATCGACTCGTCCACGGTGGTGCGTCCTTCCAGAATTTCCGCATCGACAGGGAAGCGCTCGCCGGGCAGTACCAGCACGCTGTCGCCCGGCTGGACTTCCTCCAGAGGCACCACGGCTTCTACTCCATCGCGGATGCGGCGGGCGGTGACAGGGCGGAGGCGGCTCAGCGAGTCGAGAGCAGCCATTGCGCGGCGCTTGGCGCGCGCTTCAAGAGCTTTGCCGAGCAACAGAAAGCCAAGAATCAGCAGAACCGCATCAAAATAAACCTGGCGGCTGTTTGCGGGCCAGATAGTGGCAAACGCTGAGTAGGCAAAGGCCACGCCCGTTCCCAGGCTCACCAGCGTGTTCATGTTGGTGGTTCCATGGCGCAGTCCGCGTGCAGCGCTCGTGTAGATGCCGCGGCCGGCCCAGGTCATCAAAACCGTGGTGAGGCCAAGCAGGAACCAGCGAAGAAACTGAGGCGGCACAACATAGAGCCAGGGCAGAACGTGCATGGCCACGCGGCCGAGCGCGCCCATCTCAGAGCCCAGAGGCATAGCCAGGAGCATGGCCGCAATCCCGGCTGCGATGGTGGCCCAGGCTTTCCGCTCGGACATGGTTGTTGTTCTATCCGCTTCCGCATGCACTCCAGACTCGCCGGCCCGGGGGAGAACGGCATCATAGCCAGCGGCGCGGATTGCCTCAACCAGGGCCTCAGGCGCCGCAACGGACGGGTCAAAGACTACGCTGGCGCGGTGGCCCATCAGGTCAACGCGCGCCGATTCCACGCCGGCCGTCGAACGCAGCGCCTCCTCCACGTGATGCTGGCAGGCTGCACAGCTCATACCAAGCACGGGCAGTGTGAGCGATTCTGAGGTGGGCGTGGCCATCGAACGAGTTATTGCTCCAGGCGCGCTGTATAGCCGGCCTTGGCCAGAGCGGCAATGGCACGATCCACAGACGCCTGGCCCGCTGCTGCGCTGAGCCGGGCTGCACCCAGGCGCACTTCATCCACTTTCAGCCCTTCAGTCGAAGCCAGTGCCTGGGTGACCCGGCGAATGCAGGAGCCGCAGTGCATTCCATCGATGTGCAGCGTGAATTCCGGCATCTGTACCCCCTGTTCTCTTTGATGATACGCCGCAGCAAAGGAATCATTTGCCAGAGCGAATTTCATCTTTCGAGCAGAAGCTTGTTGCGTCGAGGTAACCCCTGGGCACTATCGTAAAGGGAGCTTACTACAATGGAGAGTCATGCATCGAGAGTTTCCTTTGGTTCCGCTGGTGGGCGTCGGCGCAGTGGTGATGCATGAGGGCCGGGTTCTGCTGGTGCGGCGCGGGCATGAGCCCCTGATGGGGCAATGGTCGCTCCCCGGCGGCCTGCTTGAGTTGGGTGAGTCGCTTACTGACGGAGTTGTCCGTGAGGTGAGGGAAGAGACCGGCCTTCTCGTAGAGCCGGTGGAACTCGTCGAACTGCTGGACCGCATCCATCGGGACGGCGAGCGCGTTCGCTACCATTACGTAATCGCGGACTACCTGTGCCGCGTAGTGGGCGGCGTGCTCAAGGCAGCCTCAGATGCGGATGAGGTGCGGTGGGCGGAGCGGGCGGAGTGGAACAGCCACAGCGCCCTCGTGCTCGATCCTGTGACAGTGCGCGTCATTGAGGCCGGCTGGCAGCGGGTATCGCAGGCTGAGGAGAGTATGTGATGCGGGTCCGAGCGCTCAAGTGGCTTCTGGGTGTGCCGCTGGCGCTGGCCGGGTTGACCGCTGCGGCATTCTGGGTGCGGCCAGTAAGCCTTTTTCGAGGATACTCCGAACTGCGCATGTACCTTGCTGGGGCGCAAAGCCTCACGAAAACGGTTGCTGGCTATCGTGTCCACTACTACGCGATGGGACCGAAGACGGGGCCGCCCGTGGTACTTGTGCATGGCCTGGGCGCGCGCGCCGAGGACTGGCAAAACCTGGCGCCCTATCTGGCTCGGGCGGGATACCGCGTCTACCTGCCGGATCTTCCCGGCTACGGCCAAAGCGAAAAGCCGGCGGCTTTTTCCTATTCGGTGTCCGATGAAGCTGCGGTGGTGGTGGGCTTTCTTGACGCTCTGGGGCTGAAGCAGGTGGATCTGGGCGGGTGGTCAATGGGCGGCTGGATTGTGCAGCGCGTTGCCGCGGGCCAGCCCGCGCGGGTGCGCAAGCTCCTGTTGTTTGACAGCGCCGGCATCTACGAGCGGCCCATCTGGGACACGCGGCTCTTTACGCCCACCACACCGGCGGAACTGGACCAGTTGGATGCGCTGCTGATGCCCAACCCGCCGAGGGTGCCAGATTTCATTGCCAGCGATATTCTGCGCCACTCGAAGCGGAATGCCTGGGTGGTCCGGCGTGCGCTGGCGTCCATGCTCACGGGCCGTGATGCGACCGATGGCCTTCTGCCGGGGCTAAAGATGCCGGTGTTAATCGTGTGGGGTTCTGAGGACCGCATCACCCCGATCAGCCAGGGTGAGAAAATGCACAGCCTGATCCCGCAGTCGCAATTGGATGTGATTCTCGGCTGTGGCCACCTTGCGCCCAGCCAGTGTGTCGCGCAGATGGGGCCGGAGGTAGTGGAGTTTGTGAAGCAATAGGGAAGCGCGCGGCGACTTTGCAAAGCACACGCTTATCGGCAATCCGTAGCATCACGCAGATCGATCAAGAACGGGTGGGTGCGGGCTGCAACTCGTACCCACCCGTTGCTGTCTCACATCTTCGATGCCACGTGTCTTAAAAGCTGACTCGTGCGCTCAGCTGGATTTCTCTTCCAGGCGTGGCGACCTCGGTGATGCTGCCGAAGCTGGAAGTATTTACGAACCTGTTAGGGGTTCCCAGGTTGGTGTGGTTGAGCGCATTGAAGAACTCGCCGCGAACCTCAAAGCGCGCCTTCTCCGCGACGGGGAACTCGCGCACCACGCCGAGGTCCATGGTCTGCATGCCGGGGCCGTAGACCGAGTTGCGGCCCACATTGCCGTACGTGTAGGCCGGAGGTGTGGCGAAGGCGGCGGGGTTGAACC